>JANNAF010000462.1:0-17147 GCA_031384005.1 Rhodobacterales bacterium
AGAGATTGCAGGAAACCCGAACGACGCGCCTGACCCGGCCAGATTGTGACCAAGCGTCGCCACAGTCTCCAGATCCGATACATCAAGTGCCAGCAGCATTTTCACAACGTTTTCGCGGCAGTTCGCCAGATACCGTGGCGACTGCAGCACAAGCCTGTCTGCTGCCAGTGTGGACCGTGTCAGTACCGGATTGACCTCACCGCCCGATGGAACAACGGTATTGGCCGAATGTTCACGGATGGCCTGCAGCAATACTGCCTGCCGAATGGGTTTGGTCAGAAAGGCAGTACACCCCGCGGCCAGGCACATTTCCCGGTCGCCCTTTAGCGCCGACGCGGTCAAGGCGATGATCGGGATTGGAGTGCGGCCGTTCAAATCCTCCCATGCGCGGATATTGCGTGTGGCGGCAAGCCCGTCCATCACCGGCATCTGGCGGTCCATCAGGACAAGATCATAGTTGCCTGCCCGAAACATTTTGCAGGCCACAGCCCCGTTTTCGGCCACATCGACCCTGTAGGGCGTTCCCTCCAGATAGGCCAAGGTGATTGTGCAATTGTCTGGTGAATCCTCTGTCAGCAGGATGCGCAATGGGGCCAGGGGCAGGTCCGAATTCGCGCCTTCGCTAACAGCCGCCGCCGGGGTTTCATTGGTTTCCACCTCGAAGGGCACGGAAAAACTGAACGTGCTGCCATGGTCGACTTTGCTTTCGACCCAGATACGCCCGCCCATCAACTCGACCAAACGTTTGGAGATGGTTAGACCGAGCCCGGAGCCACCAAAGCGTCTTGTGGTCGAACTGTCTGCCTGTGTGAACCGCTCAAACACCCTTGGCAACGTGTCACCCGGAATGCCGATACCGGTATCCTGCACGGAAAAACGCAGACCTGACGGTGATAGCGGATCACCGTCAGGCTCTACCCGCAAAGCAACCCCTCCTGATGCGGTGAATTTGATTGCATTGCCCAACAGATTTATAATGACCTGACGCAGACGTGTGGGGTCACCGATGACCGTGTTCGGCAAGTCGGGCGCAATTTCACAGGACAGACCCAGCCGCTTTTCCTGCGCCCGGGCGGCGACCATTTCCATCACGATCTCTGTCTGCTCAAGCAGGTCAAAGCTTGTGCGTTCCAGTTCCAACTGCGACGCCTCGACCTTGGACAGATCAAGGATGTCATTGATCAGGTTCAGCAGATTGTCACCAGCGCGGCGGAAGATTTGCACGTATTTGTCCTGCTGTGCCGACAGTTTGGTTTGCGCCAACAAGTCGGCAATGCCCATGATGGCATTCATCGGTGTCCGGATTTCATGGCTCATCGAGGCCAGAAAATCCGATTTGGTCTGACTGGCGCTTTCGGCAACGGCGCGGGCCTCGTTCAATTCCAGTTCGACGCGTTTTTGTTCGGTTACGTCGCGGGCCGCCGCAAACACGCCTTGCAGGGTGCGGTTGCGGTCATAAAAGGTTGTGGCATTGTACGACACGACCGTCTGTTTGCCATCGCGCGCCCGCGCCGTCAGTTCGTAGTCGGTCACGGATTTTTCGCTCAGCACCAGTTTGATGCCAGCCTCGGCGCGGTCCGGGTCGGTAAAGCAATCCTTGAACGGGGCGCCGATCAATTCGTCGCGGGTTGATCCGGTCAAAGCCTCCATCTGTTTGTTCACGTCGGTGATGATGCCGGACGGGTCCGTGGTCATCAGGGCATCAATGTTGGATTCGATCAGACTGCGGGTGTAAAACTGTTGGTCGCGCAGGCGTTGGTCGGATTTCTTCTGCTCCTCCTCGACCACTTTGCGCGCGGTATTGTCGGTGCCGATCAGAAGATAGCCGATAATGATATCCTGCGCGTCGCGCAGCGCCGTCACTGACACCACCGCCGGAAAACGGCTGCCGTCCTTTCGGATATAGGTCAGTTCATAGATATCCTCGATCCCGCGCGAGGCCTTGAATACCAGCGCCTCGAACCCCGGCGTGATTGCGGTGGCCAACTCGGCACTCAGCGATTTTGCCCGAACGATCAACTCTTGCGGGTCAGAGATATCGGCGGGCGTGATCTTGTTCATCACCTCTGCCGCCGTATAGCCCAGCATCCGTTCCGCGCCGACGTTGAAAATCTGGATGACGCCCTTGGCATCCGTGGCGATGCTGGAGAAGTTCGCAGAATTGAAGATCGCGCGTTGCAGGGCTCCCGCCTTGAGCTGATCATTTTGCGACAGCGTGCGTTCGGTATCGACGTAACTGACCGAGTAGGCTTTGCCTTCGTCATAGAGCGGGATCGAGTTCGATTGAATCCAACGATACGAGCCGTCGCTGGAACGCAAGCGGCTTGCGAATGACAAGACGGGCACGCCTTGCGAAATCAAGATTGCAAGGTCGCGCACCGCATCCTGATCGTCGGGATGGACCAGATCCATGAAGGGCCGGTTGATCAGTTCCGCGCGGGTGTAGCCAAGCGTCTGCGCAAAGGCCGGGTTCACATCCAGCAAAAGACCGTCAAAGCTCCAGATA
The DNA here is from genome assembly GCA_031384005.1 of Rhodobacterales bacterium. Classification (GTDB taxonomy): domain Bacteria; phylum Pseudomonadota; class Alphaproteobacteria; order Rhodobacterales; family Rhodobacteraceae; genus Stagnihabitans. The sequence continues at coordinate 2,507 of JANNAF010000462.1, forward strand.
CTCAGCATGTCGCGCGACAGCCACAATATGCCGTGATCCAAGGCAGAAGGCAGGGCAATTGGCTGGAGCGGCAGGTCGCCTGCGGATTTTGCGGAAGGTAGCAAGCCGGTCTTGTCGGGCATTTGGCAGCTCCAGTAAGCAGATTGAGGGGTCCGTCTAAGCCGTCGGGCGCCGCGCCGGTGCGGCCTGAAGCGCTGCCGCGAGCGACGCCTGAAGCTGCAGGTCTCCGTAGGGTTTTTCCAGGAAATGCGCCCCTTCCAGTACCAGAACTGCCGAGACATCCGTGGGTCTGCCGCCACTTGTGTATAACACGCAAATGTTTGAGCGCAGTTCGACCGCCTGCATCGCGATCTCGTACCCGCCATGATGACGGTCTTTTAGCCGGATGTCGGTGAACAGCAGGTCAATGTGCCCATCCGCATGCAAGATGGCCAAAGCCTGATCGACATCATGGGCGCAAAGCGTTTCGTGGCCCAACTCTTTGAGAATGAACAAAGCTTCCATACTGATGAAAACATCATCCTCGACGACCAATACAGTAGCCATTGTGTCCCTTCGCAGATCGGTCCTGAAATGGCCGATATTTTGCCTGGGACCAATCAGAGATTGGACCTATGCGCGAACATAACGCGCCACTCGGGGCATGGTTCCCAGTTTTTCAAAATTGTTTTCGTCACGCGGCTTTCAGGTTGTCGATCGGGCGCAAGCCCAGCATCCAGGCCGAACGGTCAGCGGCGTGACGTGTTTGCAAAGGCTCAGGGCAAGCGATCGGCGATCCGGGATGGGCTGACCGTTGGAGATGACTTGAGGGACCTGAACGGGCAGGATTTCGGGTCGATGATGTTGAATTTGAGGGTTTTTATCAAAGATGCCATGCAGGCCCAAGTTTGGCCGCCCTCATCATAGGCAAATCTGGCTGTCCCGGCCATGCCACTCAGCAGGCAGCGCGCAAAACCCTTTTGGGAAACGCCAAATCAGGTGACCCTGCCCGCAGACCGAATGTCGCTGGGCGTATTTCGGTCAGTGTCAGCCTGATTGGAGGTTTTGATCCCAAACGCGAATGTCGGACAAACTGAAAACCGTGGCACCGTTCTGAACTCCACCTCCAACCTGTTACGATGGCCTGTGCTGACCGGCGGGACGGGAGCCGACATTACGGGCTACAGCGACCAGGTGGTGTCGGTCCCTTGGGGTTGACCGTCGACGGGTGTCACGGGGTTCGCGGGCAATGCCGCAGCGCGGTTCATCGACGACAATGCCGGACTGGACGCCGGTCTATGTTTTGGCCCGACCGGCGGCAGTGGCGTCGATGCCATTGGTCTGGTTGGGGGCCTGCGTCAAAGTGGCTGGTGCGGATGGTGAAAATTCAGGCAAAGCATCCTCGACCAACAAATGATTTCGGTCGTAATATAAGGAAGTGATCCAAGGATACCTGTGCCATGCCAAATCAAGACCCGGAAACGACCGCCCTTGCCGCAGGTCTGGTCATGGGCACCTTGAGCGATGCCGAAGTGACCCTGGCCGAAGCATTGGTGCGTGACGATCCAGAGTTTGCGACCCTGGTCAGCCAGTTTCGCGCCGAGATCGCGGCCGAGGGTGACAGCGCGTTGCCGGACAGAGTTTGGCAAGGCATCAAAGGCCGATTGACAAGCAGGCAGAATTGATGTCATTCGTGGTGTCATCAAGTTTATACGGGTGCTGCGAAATTGCGCGAGACCCTGCGGTTGCAAACTGGGAGCATTTTTATGGCCTTTTCGAACCGACCGAAACCGACCCCAGTAAGGACTGACGAGGCGGAAGAGTTGGCCAGTTTGATCGCGCAGGTTGCCAAGGGTGATCATCAGGCCTTTCGCAAACTTTACGACTGGACCCATCGCAAGCTGTTCGGGGTCGCCTTGTTGATGCTGCGGCAGCGGGACGCAGCCGAGGATGTGGTGCAAGAGGCGTATATCAGGATCTGGTCCCGCGCCGGAACCTATGATGCCGACAAGGGTGCGCCTTTGGCCTGGCTTGGTCGGATCGTGCGCAACATCGCGCTGGACCGGATCCGCCGCAAGGTCGTTCTGACCGATGATCTGGACAATCATCTCCACGCTGCGGCCGCCGAAATCCCGGTTTCCGGCCTGGTAGTAAGCGAACTGGTCGCCTGTCTGGACGGGTTGGACCCCAGACATCGTGCGGCCTGGTGGATGGTCAATCTGGACGGGTTGAGCCGGGAAGAGGTGGCGTTGCGGATGCAGTTGCCGCTGGGGACACTGAAATCCTGGGTGTTTCGCAGTTCGCGCCGAATCAGGGACGCGGTCGAGGGATAGCGGGGGCCAAGGCATTGGTGGGGTCGTCGTCCGCCGTTTGGGCCAAAGCGGTCCGGGACAGCAGACCCAGCCGCAGGCGGGCCACTGTGGACAGGGGGCGGCCAAAATCTGGCAGGGGCGCGGCTGGGGGCAGATCATGGCTGCGCAGGCAGGCCGAAACATGCCCCATGTCGGGGCCCGCCAACGACGGCTTGCCGCTGTGGCGCCGGGGCCGAACATCGGGGCAACGGCTGGCAAAGGCGCAGCCGGTGGTCAAGGTGTGATCCGATGCCACCCCAGGGCCGGGCCCAGGGCCAACCCAGGTGGCGGCGGACAACAGCGCACCGCTGTAGGGGTGTTTCGGGCGGCAAAGCACATCTTGCGCTGACCCGCATTCGACCAGCTTGCCGCCGTATAGCACGCCGATATGATCTGCCACCTGCCTGACATCAGCGATGTTGTGCGAGATGAAAAGATAGGCATGGCCAAGGTCGCGCTGCAATCGTTGCAGCAGATCGAGGGTTTGCGCCTTGACCAAACTGTCCAGGGCCGAGACGACCTCATCCAGGATAATCAGGGCGGGTTGGACCGACAGCGCACGGGCAATGGCAAGGCGCTGCACCTGCCCGCCGGACAATTGGTGGGGAAAGCGGTGGACCATGCCGACAGGCAGGCCAACGCTGGTCAAAAGCGCGGCCACGCGGGGGGCAAGGTCGCGTTCAGGATGCAGTCGGTGCAGGCGCATGGCTGCGGTTAGGGCCGCGCCGATGGGAACACGCGGATCAAAGGCGGTGGCAGGGTCTTGCGACACGATCTGGATATGGCGGCGCATCTGGCGCATCGGTTGGCCTGACAGGGTGCGCAGATCGGCCCCCTGAAAGCGCAGAGTTCCGCCATCGGCATCGGTCAGGCGGGCCACGAGACGGGCGATGGTGGTCTTGCCAGAACCACTTTCCCCGACCAGACCAAGGCTGCGTCCGGCGTGGATGTCGAACGAGATGTCGTCGACCGCCATCACCCGTCGCCCGCCAAGCCAGCCTGGACCCCGGGTATACCATTTGGACAGATTGCGCACCTGCAGCAGCGGGTCGGTCATGCCAGGGCCTGTTCCAACGGCACCCGCCAGCAGGCGGCGCTGTGGGTCGGGCCAAAGGCGACCATGGGCGGGGGCTGGGTGGTGCATCGGGCAACGGCTGCCGGACAGCGCAGGTGGAAACGGCATCCGGTTGCGGCCGCGATCAGGGCGGATGGGTTGGCGGCTGTCTGCGGGCGAACCGTCGGATCCAGCGCCTGCAACAGGGCCAAGGTATAGGGGTGTTGCGGGTCGTCAAGAACCTGCGCCGCCAGGCCACGTTCGACGATTTGGCCAGCGAACATCACGGCAATGTCGTCAGCACATTGAGCCATCAGTGCCAGATCATGGCTGATCAGCAAGACCGCCGTCGTGCCAGCGTCGTGACAAAAGCTGCGGATAAGATGCAGGATCTGACGTTCCAGAATGGCATCCAGTGCCGCCGTCGGTTCGTCCGCGATCAGAAGGGCGGGCTCGCAGATCAGCGCCATGGCGATCAGGACCCACTGCCGCATGCCGCCCGACAGTTGATGCCGGTAAAGCTGCCATCGGTCGTGACCTTGCAGGCCAACCCGGTCCAGCATGGCCAGGACGGCCTGCCGCGCCTGCGCAAGGTTTACGTCGCGGTGGGTGTACAGCGCCTCGGCAATCTGGTCGCCGATGAGCATCATGGGGTTCAGCGCCTGCCACGGGTCCTGAAAGATGATCGACATGCAGTTGCCGCGCAGCGCCGCCATCTGGCCCGCCGACGCGGCAAGGATGTCGTGACCTGCAATCTGCAACTGGTCGGCGGTCATCCGGGCGCCCTGTGGCAGCAGGCGCATCAGGGCCAAGGCGGTCAGGCTTTTGCCTGACCCCGATTCGCCAACCAATGCCAGGACCCTGCCCTGATCCAGTTGCAGGTCTACCCCCGACAGAACAGCCGGTCCTTGCGGAAATGCCACCTCAAGGCCGCGCATTTGCAAGGCCGCGACCGGCAGAGGGTGCAGTTCAGCGCTCACGGGGGGGGCGTCCACTTTGTTGAATGTCGCAGAGGGAATGGTAGCGGGCGGCGGAAAGGATGATAGCTTTTCACTTTGAACCACAGACTGCGGTTTCGAGGAATAGCCATTGATGTTCAGCTATATTGCCAGACGGACCCTGCTGGCGGTGCCTGTGCTGGGTCTGGTTGCGGTCCTGGCCTTTGTGCTGATGCATCTGGTGCCCGGCGACCCGGCGCTGGCGCTGCTGGGAACCGAGGCGGATAGCGCGGCGCTGGCACGGCTGCGGCAAGTGCTGGCGCTGGACAGGCAAATCTGGGTTCAGTTCAGCGCCTGGATCGGGCAGGCAGTGAAGGGCGATTTCGGCCGGTCAATCGGCACTGGAAGGCCAGTGCTGTCGATGCTGGCGGTGGCGGCGGGGCCCACGGCCAGCCTGACCGCCGCGGCGCTGGCGGTTGTGGTCGGGGTGCCGGCGGGTGTTTTTGCCGCGACACGGCGCATATCGGCTGGGGCGGCGGTTGTCACGACCCTGGCCCTGTTTGGCCTGTCGGTTCCGGGTTTCTGGCTGGGGTTGCTGTTGATCATGGCGTTGGCGGTCTGGATCCCGCTGTTTCCAGCCTCGGGGCATGTCGGGTTGGCGGATGACCCGGTGGGCCATCTGCGCCATCTGGTGTTGCCTGCGTTGACGCTGGGGATTGCGCTGGCGGCATCGACGGTGCGGGTGACGCGAACGGCTATGCTGCAGGCCCTGCGGGCGCCGCATATGCGCACCGCCCTGGCCAAGGGGTTGCCGGTGCGACAGGCCGTCTGGCGCCATGGCTTTGCGACGGCGCGGGTGGCGATCCTGGCCCAAATGGCGGTGCAGGCGGGCAAGGTGCTGGGCGGTGTGGTGGTGATCGAGACGGTGTTCGCCTGGCCCGGTCTGGGCAAGCTGGTGGTTGATGCGGTTTTTGCACGGGATTATCCGGTCATTCAGGGCGCGGTTCTGTTGATTGCGGCGGTGTTTGTCCTGATCAATCTGGCGGCAGACGTCGGTCAGGCTTTGTTGGACCCCAGGGTGCGCAGGTCATGACGGGGCCGACCGTAGCCAGGGGGCCGGTCAATCTGCGCCTGCTGTCTGCGGCGGTTCTGGTCGCAGCCCTGGTTGTGGTGGCCCTGTTCGCCGGATGGCTGGCCCCGTTCGACCCGAACCTGCCCGATTTCGACGCCGTGCTGGCGCCGCCCAGGACTGCGCATCCGATGGGGACCGATCATCTGGGCCGCGATGTCCTGTCGCGCATCCTGCATGCGGCGCAAGTGACTTTGGTGGTGGGGGCGATCAGCGTTTCAGCCAGCTTTTTGATCGGCACGGGAGCCGGGTTGGTGGCGGGCTATGTCGCTGGTTGGGTTGATGCCGTGGTGATGTTGGTGAGTGATGTTCTGTCAGCCTTTCCGGCGGTGTTGCTGGCACTGGCGTTGGCCGCCGTTCTGGGGCCGGGCCTGGTCAATGTCACTTTGGCAATTGCTGTGGCCAATCTGGCCGTCTTTGCCCAACTTGCACGGACGCAAACGCTGGTGGTGCGCGATTTGGGTTATGTCGAGGCGCGGCGCGGTCTTGGCTTTGGCCCCTGGGCCATTTTGCTGGGAACGGTGGTGCCCAACATCTTGCCGCCTTTGGTCACGCAGGCGTCGCTGGTGTTTGCCAACAGCATTCTGATCGAAGCCAACCTGTCGTTTCTGGGCGTCGGTGTTCAACCCCCGGATCCGACCTGGGGCCAGATGCTGCACGAGGCCATGGGATTTGTGGACCGCGCGCCGTGGATTGCGTGGTTTCCCGGCTGTGCTATCGTGCTGGCGGTATTGGGGTTCAACGTGTTGGGGGATGTGATGGGCGAAGGGCTGGATCCGCGTGGCATCGCAACCGATGACGATGGGGCATAGATGACCCCGACACTGTCCCGCCGGCTGTTCACCGTGGCGGGTCTGGCCGCATCGGCCAGCCTGTTCAGCCAGCCGGTCCAGGCCGCTGAGCAGACCTTGATCGTGGGCCTTCAGGCCGATCCCGTCACGCTGGACCCCGCGCTGATGGCGTCCTATTTCGAGGTTGCTGTGCAGTTCAATCTGCACGAACCACTGGTCCACCTGCGGCCAGATCTGACGGTCGAGGCGGGGCTGGCCAGTTTTGTGGTCCGCGATGCGCTGCACTATGACTTTGCCCTGCGGCCGGATCTGACCTTTCACGACGGCACGCCGATTGACGCAGTGGCGGTCAAATTCAATCTTGATCGGCTGCTTGACCCTGAAACCGCCTCGCCCCGGCGAGCGGAACTGGCGCCGGTGGCGGGGGTTGCTGTCACGGGGCCCCTGACCTTTAGCATTACCCTGACATCGCCCTATGTACCGCTGTTGCAGGTGCTGGCCTTGCGGGCGGGAATGCTGGTGTCACCAACCGCGTTGCGCGCAATGGGCCCCGAATTCGGGTTCAGGGCCGTGGGGGCTGGGCCGTTCAGGCTGGTCAGTTGGGCCAAGAATTCCGAACTGGTGCTAGAGCGTTTTAGCGGTTACTGGCGCGGACCTGCCGTGTTGGACAAGGTGGTGTTTCGCCCGATTGCGGATGAGACGGTGTGCCTGGCCAATCTGCGGGCGGGAACGGTGCAGTTGATTGACGCAGTGCCGCCGCAAGACGTGGGTGCGGTGCAGGCCAATCCGGCGATGCGGTTGCGGCACCGTCCCTGCCTTGGGTTCAGCGCGTTTTCGTTCAACACACGTCAGGCACCGTTTTCGGACCAAAGGGTGCGCCAGGCATTTGCCCAGGCAATTGACCTAGACGTCATTTTGCGCGTTGCCTATTTCGGGCAAGGCGTGGTGGCGGCGGGGGCTGTGTCGCCGTCGGTGTCCTGGGCGCATGATCCGGGTCTGGTGCCTTGGCCGACCGATCCGGCCGCCAGTGCCCGACTTTTGGCCGAGGCCGGTGTGGCGGTGCCCGTGCCCGTCACGATCACCGTCACCAACGCCGCCATCCAGCTGCGGATTGCCCAGATCATTCAAGCCCAGGCCCAGGCCGCCGGGTTTGCGGTGACGCTGAACCAGGTTGACACGACCAGTTTGATCACGGAATTGCGCAAGGGCACGTTCGATATGTGTTTTTCACCGTGGTCGGGTCGGGCCGACCCGGATGGCAACATGTTCGGTTGGTTCACCAAGGACGGGCCGCAAAACTTTTCCGGCTATGACAATCCGGAGGTGGCTGCGATTTTGCAAGACGCCCGCTCGGAAACGGATCAGCCGAAGCGGGCGGCACTGTATATTGAGGCTCAGCGGCGGATTGCCCTGGATGAACCGCTGTTGTTTCTGGTGTTCCCCAAGATCATTCAGGCTGCGGTGGCCGGGCTGACCTGGGAGCAGTTCGCCGACGGTGGGTTCCGTTTGCATGCAGCCAGCTTTGCCTGACCCCATGGCAGAACTGCCAATTGTGTTCGGGCGCTGATCGTGTCATAGCTGGTGACATGAATAAGGACCCCACCCAGAGTGGTTACAACAGCCCACTGCGGGCGCGACAGAAAGAGCAGACGCATGATCTGATCCTTTCTGCCGTGGCGACAGTGCTGCGCGCCTCTGACCTGATGTCAGTCACGACGGCAGAGGTGGCGCGTGTGGCCGAGGTGACCGAACGGACGGTGTATCGCCATTTCCCGACCCGCGACGATTTGCTGAAGGCGTTCTGGAAGTGGCAGTTGGAAAAGTCGGGCGGGGCGACTGTGATCGATCCCGGCTCGGTCGAGGAGTTGATGAGCAACATCAAGCTGTTGTTCGCCAGTCTGGATGCCGATGAAGGGGTGATCCGGGCCGTGCTGTCATCGGCTGAGGGGCGCAATGTCCGCAAGATTGCCAATCAGGCGCGGCAAGACCACATGTTCCGGTTTGTCACCCGGTTGAACCCAGATCTGCCCGAACGCGACCGGCACAGCATCGCCTCGGGCATCGTGTCGGTATGTTCGATCCCGTCGTGGCTCTTCATGCGGGACAACTGCGGCTATGACGGCGTGCGGGCGGGCGAGGCGGCGGCACTGTCGGTCTGGCTGATCCTGGAAGGGGCCCGGGCGCCCAGCGCGCGTTAAGGCGAAAATGGCAGTGTCTGCCATAGCCAGACCACCCCCAGAGCCAAGGCCAGCCAGGGACCAAAAGCAATGCGGCGATCAGGCCCCGGCCTGCGCAACAGGGCAAAGACCAGACCGGCCAAGGCCGCAATCAGCAATACCAGCGGCAACCCCTGCCAGCCCAGCCAGGCCCCCGCAGCAGCAAAGAGTTTGGCATCACCAAGGCCCAACCCCTCGGTCCCGTTGCGGCGAAAATAGACCTCTCCGATCAGGGCCAGAACCGCGTAGCCGACGGCGGCACCAACAATTGCCGACCCCAGGCCGGGGGTGGACTGTGTCGCCGACCACAGCAGGCCAAGCCCGATCAGCGGCAGGGATGCGACATTCGGGATGCGCAGGCTGCGGGCGTCGATCCAGGCAATGACGAACAGCCAGACCATCAGGACGGCGGCGGCCAGCAAGGTGGGATCAAAGGGCACAGCCATCACCATTTCGTGTTCGCCCCCATCGGCAAAAGTTCAAATCGGTCCCGTGCGCCCTGCAACTTTCCGCAAGATCGCCTCGTAGGTCAGAGGTCAGAGTGCTGGATGACCGAGGATATTGGCCTTGCCCATGCCCCGGGCCGTACAGTCGCCGCGACATATCACGGACAAGCGCAACAGCAAGGCGGTAGTAATTGCCGTCTCAACGGAGGATCTGATGAAACTGACTTCTCATTACCTTTTAGGCTCTGCCCTGGTGGGTTTGGTGGCTTTGGCCGCCCCAACCGCCTGGGCCTCGAGCCACCGCGAGGCACAGGCTATTGCAGGCATGCCCCGCCTCGATGCCACCGACTTTTACATGTTCCGCAGCTATGAACCAGAGCGCGAGGGTTTTGTGACCCTGATCGCCAACTATATCCCTTTGCAGGCGCCCTACGGCGGGCCGAATTACTTTACGATGGACAACGACGCCATCTATGAAATCCACATCGACAATGATGGCGATGCGGTGGAAGATCTGACCTTTCAGTTCGACTTCTCATCCGCGCTGGCGAATGGCGGCAAGGGGTTCGAACTGCCGATCGACGGCACCAATGTCGGTATTCCCTTGCGCAACATCGGCGGCATCGGCGGCGCTGCCGGATCGACCAACATCAACGAGACCGAAAGCTATGCGGTCACGCTGATCCGGGGTGACCGGCGGACCGGCGTGGCAAAGCCCATCACCCGCATCGGTGGCGGCGTCTTTGTCAAGCCGATCGATAATATCGGCAACAAGTCGATCCCGGACTATCCGACCTATGCCAACCAGCATATCTATCCGGCCAAGATGCCCGGCTGCGATACCAAGGCAAAGGTCTTTGTCGGGCAGCGTGCCGACTATTTCGCCGTGAACCTGGGCGAGGTGTTCGACCTAGTCAATCTGGTACCGCTGCAGGGCGCGTCCTCCGCTGAGTGGAAGCAATACAACACGGCATCGCCCTTCCCCGGCGGTATCGTGCAGGACCGCGCCAATGACGATGTGATCGATAAGGCCAACGTAACCACCATTGCGCTGGAAGTGCCGATTTCCTGCCTGACCGGCGAGGGCAATGGCGTCATTGGTGGCTGGACCACGGCCAGCCTGCCGAAAAACAAGGTCTTCAACCTGTTGCCGGGCTATGACGCCGCCACGACGGACACCGGGCCCTTTGTGCAGGTGTCGCGCCTGTCCAACCCGCTGGTCAACGAACTGGTCATCGGGCTGAAGGACAAGGACCTGTTCAACAGCGCCGAGCCGACACAGGATGGCGCCTTGGCCGCCTATGTCACCAACCCGACGCTGCCCGCGCTGATTGACGTGCTGTTCCGCGCGGCCGTCGGCTCGCCCACCAACATTGCGCCCACCAACTTTCCGCGCAATGACCTTGTAACGGCGTTCCTGACCGGCTTTCCCGGCGTGAACCAGATGTCCACCGTGACCGGGTCCGAGATGCTGCGGCTGAACACCGCCTTCCCGGTCACGCCGCGTGGCCAGCAAAACACCTTTGGTCTGGTGGCCGAAGATCTGGCTGGCTTTCCGAACGGCCGTCGTCCGGCCGACGATACGGTCGACATCGCCTTGCGGGTCGTGATGGGGGCGCTGTGCCATCCGTTGCCGCTGGCAGCCGAACTGGGTGTGCCGGGGGCCGTGGAAGATACGGCGACCGACATGGTCAACCTGGGTCTGTGCAGCCCGTCGCAAGCCCCGGTCGGGACTGCGGCGCTGACCGATGGTGCACCGATGCGCGCCACGGAACTGTTGAACCGCTTTCCCTATCTGAAGGCGCCTTTGGCGGGTTCGCCCAACTGATCGCCTGATCCAAAACGAGTGCAGGGCGGCGGTCGCAGGATCGCCGCCCTTTTTCATGCGCCGTCAGGGGGCAGAGGTGCGGGCAATCACGGCAACCTCGGGCTGGCCTGTGCCGGTTTGATAGCGGCGCAGCAGGCTGTGCTGGGTCTGCGTGGTCTGGCCCACGGTGACGCGGGTGATGAGTTCGAAATACTGTGAGGTAAAGCCGGTGCCGGGGAGCAGGATGACGGCGGCGGCGCTGATGTCCTTGGCCGTCAGGCTGCCCTTGCGGTCCCGCAGGTCCACTAGAACGCGGGCCTGCACCGGGTTGTCGGTCAGGGCAAAGATCAGATCGGGGGGGGCCGTGTTCAGGTTGATGTCCTGCCGTCCGGGCAGCAGCGTGACGAGGTCGCGCAGACGGGTCAGCGTCTCGGACGACAGGCCCGCCTCGGGGATCAATTGGTTCAGTGTCAGCAAGGGGTCGGGCCGGGCCAGCCGGGCCAGAATGCGCGGTGTGGTGTCGTCAGGCAGTTTCAGCCGGGTGACAATGCGGGCCAGAATCTGCGGACCGACGACGCCCGACCCGGCGATGGAGTTCAGGTTGAAACGGGACTGTGCATCAGTGATCTGAACCGCAAAGGCCCCGGTTTCAATCTGGGTTTCGGCTTGGCCAACGGCTGTCCATTCCTCGCCCAGATGGTCGGACTTGGGGGCGGTGACCATGTCGCGGCGCAGGGCGGCGATGGCGCTCGCCTCGGCCCCCAGGATCAATGCCTGACCTTGGGCGGCGTCCGAGAATACCTGGGACCGGGCGATGGAGATGTCAGAGGCGCGGACCATGACCAGCAGGACGGCAGAGGTCAGGGCCAGGATCACCAGCACGTTGATCAGGATGACGCCGTCTTCTGACTGGCGCACGGGGCTACTCCAGATCGGCTGGCAGGGGGGCGACGCGGCGCAACTGGCCCACGTTGTCCTGCAGGGCGATGGTCAGTTCCACGGCGCGGGGATTGCGGGGGGTGGTCAGGGATTGGACGGTGTCGGTGGGCCAAGTGTCGGACCATTCGCCCTCGGGCGTCAAAAAGCGCCAGGTGATGGCGGTGACGCCGGTCAGCAGGGTTTGGTCGGCAGCGCGGCCAGGGTGTTGCACGGCGCGGTGCAGGGTGCCTGCGTCAAGCCGGTAGGCCAGTTGCAGACTGCCGCCCGCGCCTGCCCGTGTCAGGGTGACCGTATCCTCGGTCATGGTCAGGCTGCGGGGGGCGGCCACCCGGAAATCGGCGGCGATCAGGTGCAGGGCGCGTTCCTGTTCCGACAGACGCTCCAACCGACCCTCGCTGCCGCGCTGGCTGCGCAGCACCTGGTCCAGCATGGCAAAGCCCGCGGTGCCGATCAGGGCGAACAGGGAAAGCGCGATCATCATTTCGATCAGCGCCACCCCTGCGTCTGGGCTGCGGGCGGGGCTCACGTTCCGGCCACCTCGGCCAGAACCTCCAGAATGCCTTGGCGCAGGGTCAGGACGGACAGGTCGCGCTGGCAACGGCCGGTGGGCAAGAAACGGAAGGGGCCAAGGACGCCAGTGAACCCGGCCTTGCGTTCGATGCCCTTGCGGGTCAGGGCGCGGGCGTTGGCAAGGCCTGCGGCGATCAGGGCGGCGTCGTGGCCAAGGCCGGCAACAGCGCCGGGGGCTGCGCCAAAGGTTGCCGCAAAGTGGTCGGCAAAGGGGGTGAACAGGTCGGGCGGCGGGGCGGCGAACCAGGCGCCAGCCAGATTGGGGTCGGCGGCGATGTCGCCCGCACCCCATTGCACCGAGCCCAGGATCTGCAATCCGCTGCCCGCCAGACCATCGGCAAAGCCGGTCAACGTGGCGCCGCCATCGGGCAGATAGACGGCCTGCGGCCTGGCACCCCCCGCACGCAGGGCCGTGGTCAGGCCGGACTGTGCGGGGTCGCGGGTCAGGACGCCGGTCAGTGTGATGCCCCCGGCGGAGGCGATCTGGGTGGCAGCGCGGAGGGTTGCCTCGCCCAGCGGCCCCTCTCGCGCCACGACGGCGATCTGGGTCAGGCCTTGGGCGCGGGCATAGGTGAACATGGTGCCGACCGACTGCGCCGGGGTCAGGCCCATGACATAAGCGCCCTGATCGGCCAGTGTATCGTCGTTGGAAAAGGTGATGACCGGGACCCGCCCCGCCACGGCCAGAACCGCCGGGGTCTGGTCGGATTTCAGCGGCCCCAGCAGCAGGCGCGCGCCTTCGGACAAGGCCTTGGTTGCGGCGGCGGCGGCACCCTCTGCGGTGTCGGCGGTGTCATAGATCTGCGGGCCGCCTCCGGGCGATGCCAGACTGGCCGCCCGCGCCATGTTCTGCCCGATGTCCCCTTGTGCCCCGGTCAGGGGCAAAAGCAGGGCTGCGTTGGCCCCGCCCGGCGCGTTTGTCACGGCCTGCCCGCCGGATTGCGCGCCGCAGGCCGACAGGAACGGTGCGGCAAGGGCTGCCCCAAGAAGGTGGCGCCGGGTGATAGGGGAGCTGGTCATCTGACCGCTCCTTTCACCACAGAACCGAACATCCGGCTGAGCGGGATCAGCCGAAGGTCCAGTGGACCTTTGGCCCCGCTCATGTGGGAACGGCTCAAACAGACCGCTGCAAAGTGCGATACAAGGGGGCAGCGCCTGACCTGGGGCGAGCGGGCGGCTCCTGCCCAAGGGCAGGTCAGGTGCTGCCCGCTCGCTTGGCGCGACCGGGCAGCAGGTCGGGGTATTGCGCTGTGGCAGGGCCTGGGGACCCTGCCAAGGGAAACGCGTGGATGGGGTCTTGGTGGGCTGTTCATGGCTATCCATCGACCAGATTGTTCAGCGACATGATGGGCAGCAGGATTGCCAGAACCATCGACATCACCAGCCCCCCCATGATCAGCAGAATCGTCGGTTCCACAAGGGCCACCATCGCCCGCACCCAGGCATCCAGATCGCGCTGCTGTTCGGTTGCGGCATGATCCAGGGCCGTGCCCAGATCGCCCGTCGCCTCGCCACTGGCCACCATGGCCACCATCATGGCCGGGAAACAGCGCGCCTCCTCCATCGCGCGATGGAGGGTGATGCCTTGGCGGACCTTGTCGGTCACCTCGGTCACGCGGGCGCGGATGTGGCTGTTTGGCGTGACATCGGCGGCGGCGGTCAGCGCCTCGGCCAGGGGGACCTGCGACAGCAGCAGGGTGGCGAGGGTTCCGGCGAACTGGGCGGCGTTCATCCGCTGAGACAGGCGGCGGGTCAGGCGGTTGGTGGCGATAAGGCGGTCCAGTTTCAGACGGTTGGCCGGGGGTTTCAGCCAACGGGTCAGGGCCAGCACGCCAAGGGCCAGGGCCGCGGCGGCGTAGAGGCCGTAAGCGCGGATCGCTTCGGACAGGGCGATCAGCGTGCGGGTCAGCAGGGGCAGGTCGGCCCCCCGGTCGCGAAAGACCTTGACGATGTCGGGCACCACAAAGACCATCAGCAGCGTGATGATCCCCAGACTGACCACGCCCAGCAAGGCGGGATACAGCAGCGCCAGTTGCACGGTTTGCCGATTGCGGGCGCGGTTTTCGACAAAGCTGGCCAGATGGGTCATCACCTGATCCAGCCGCCCCGACTGTTCACCCGCCCGGACCGAGGCGCGGTAAAAGTCGCTGTAGATCAACGGGTAGCTTGCCAGCGCCGCGCCAAAACTGCGCCCCTCCATCACCAGCGCGCGCAGGGTCAGCAGGACCCCGGCCACCTTGGCTGGCTGACCGCTGGCGATGGTCTGCAACGCCTCCTCGATCCGAAGGCCGGACCGCAGCAGGGTGGCCATCTGGCGGGTCGTCAGCGACAGGGCGGCCCCCGACATGCGGGGGGCGGTGCGGGGGGTCTGGCCGGGTTTGGTAGCGTCTGCACTGGCCGAAAGGTCCATGGGCAACAGGC
>JANNAF010000464.1:0-11619 GCA_031384005.1 Rhodobacterales bacterium
ACTACGAATATGTCGACGAAGGGGTCGGGTTCGACAGTTTCATGATTGGCGCCGGAGAGGGCAACCTGAACGACGAGATCAGGGCCGAACTGGTCGATTACGGCTACACCGAGGATGAATTCCTGTTGGCGACCGATACGGCTGTGGTCATTCCGGTCGGCGCGGTCATCGTTATGCAACTGACGGGTGCAGACGTGATCCATTCCTGGACGATCCCGGCCTTTGGCGTGAAACAGGATGCGGTTCCGGGCCGGTTGGCGCAACTTTGGTTCACCGCTGACCGCGAAGGTATCTTCTTTGGTCAGTGTTCCGAACTTTGCGGCCAGGCCCACGCGTTCATGCCGATCACCGTGAAAGTGGTCAGCCCCGAGGCCTATGCGACTTGGCTGGCCGAGGCGAAAGTCGAATACGCGATGTGAAGTTTGCTGTAAGGCGGGTCTCGACCCGCCCTGCGCGCAATTCCCGATACGCCGGATCGACCGGACCGACGTGATGTAAGGTGGGTCCCGACCCACCCCCTTAGACGACCAAAGACCCGGACGGGACGTATATGACCGACGCCAGCCTGCAGACCGTGACCACCAGCCCCGTCCTGACGGGCGAGGCGGGCATGGGCGACTATTTCGCCCTGATGAAGCCACGCGTCATGTCGCTGGTAATCTTTACCGCGTTTGTCGGGCTGTGCGTGGCCCCGGTGTCCGTCAATCCGTTCATCGGCTTTGTCGCCATCCTGTGCATCGCGGTGGGTGCTGGTGCGTCCGGTGCGCTGAACATGTGGTGGGACGCGGACATCGACGCCGTGATGCGGCGCACTGCCAAACGGCCGATCCCCGCAGGCAAAGTGCAGCCGTCCGAGGCGCTGGGTCTGGGCATGGCCCTGTCAGGCTTTTCTGTTGTGTTGCTGTTTCTGGCGACGAATGCGCTGGCCGCAGGGTTGCTGGCCTTCACGATATTCTTTTACATCGTCATTTATTCGATGTGGTTGAAGCGTTCCACGCCGCAGAACATCGTGATCGGCGGGGCGGCGGGGGCATTTCCGCCGATGATCGGCTGGGCGGTGGCGACGGGGTCCGTATCGGTCGAGGCCGTCCTGATGTTCGCGTTGATCTTCATGTGGACGCCGCCGCATTTCTGGGCCTTGGCGCTGTTCATGAAGGAAGATTATTCCAACGCTGGCGTGCCGATGTTGACCGTGACGCATGGCCGCCGCGTTACGCGGGCCCATGTGCTGATCTACACCGTTCTGCTGGTGCCATTTGCCATGGCTTTGGGGTGGACCAGCATCGGGGGGCCGTTCTACATCGCGGTGGCTGCGGCGTTGAACCTGTGGTTCGTGATCGGGGCGGTGCGCATCATCCGCCGCGACGAAGTGCGGGCGGAAGCAGACAAATATGCGGTCGAGAAGTCTTTCTTTCGCTTTTCGCTGCTTTACCTGTTTGCGCACTTTAGTGCGCTTTTGGTCGAGGCGGTGCTGCGGAATTATGGAGTGTGGTGAATGACGTTCAAACCTGATCATGAAATCTACAAGCGCCGGTCGTCGCGCAATCTGGGCGTTGGGCTGGTACTGGTTGCCTTTGTCGCGCTGAGCTTCTTCTTGACGGTTGAAAAGGTGACCCAAGGCCATGGGTTGGAGGCGGTTCAGGGCAAACCCTATGTCATTCAGCCGGATGCCGCACCATGACATCCCCCAACAAGACGGCGCTTTGGTTGGTTGGGCTGGTTTTGGCGATGGGGTCGCTGTCTTTTGCTGCGGTGCCGTTCTATCAGTGGTTTTGCCAAGTGACGGGTTATGGCGGGACAACATCGGTCGCCGAGGCGGCACCGGATAAACCGCTGGACCGTGAGATTATCGTGCGGTTCGATGCGTCGTTGGAATCGGGGATGCCGTGGACCTTTCGGCCGCAGCAGACCACGATGACCATCCGGATCGGCGAAACCGGTCTGGCGTTTTACGAGGCCAGCAATCCGACCGACCGAGTGGTGGCAGGTCAGGCCAGTTACAACGTGACGCCCGACAACGCAGGTGGATACTTTACCAAGATCGAGTGTTTCTGTTTCACAGAGCAGGTTTTGCAACCCGGTGAAACGGTGGTGATGCCTGTGACATTCTATGTCGACCCCACGATCATGGATAATCCCGAAAGCAAGTTGATCAATCAGATCACCTTGTCTTACACTTTCCACCAAATCCCGTTGCCGCAGACGCAAGCAGCCCTTGCCGACGCCCCGGCAAAACCGATAAACTGACGGCTGAAGACCAGCCCAAATACCGAGGAAGCCCGCAATGGCGCACAGCAAGAACCACGACTACCATATCCTGCCGCCGTCGATCTGGCCGTTTTTTGGCGCCGTTTCTGCCTTTGTGATGTTGGGCGGCTTGGTGATCTGGATGAACGGTCATGGCGCGGCCGAACGCGGCACCCCGTTTGTCGGCCTGTTGGGCCTGCTGGGCGTTTTGTATACGATGTACGCGTGGTGGTCGGAAGTGGTCCACGAAGGCAACACCGGTGATCACACCCCGGTGGTCCGGATCGGCCTGCGTTACGGTTTCATCATGTTCATCATGTCGGAAGTGATGTTCTTTGCCGCGTGGTTCTGGACCTTTTTCAAGCACCGCATGTATCCGATGGGGCCAGAAAGCCCGGCTGTGGACGGCGTGTGGCCGCCTGCCGGGATCGAGTTGTTCGACCCGTGGCACCTGCCGCTGATGAACACGCTGATCCTGCTGTTGTCGGGTGCGGCGGCAACGTGGGCCCATCACGCGCTGGTGCATGACAACAACAACCGCCGCGACATGAAAAGCGGTCTGATCCTGGCCGTGTTGCTGGGTGTGCTGTTCACTGGTTTTCAGGCTTACGAATACTCGCACGCCGCCTTTGGCTTTGCCGGTAACATCTATGGTGCCACGTTCTTTATGGCGACGGGTTTCCATGGCTTTCACGTTCTGATCGGCACGATCTTTTTGCTGGTTTGCCTGATCCGCACCTACAACGGCGATTTCACCCCCGAGGCGCATGTCGGGTTCGAGGCTGCGGCGTGGTACTGGCACTTTGTCGATGTGGTCTGGTTGTTCCTGTTCGCCGCCGTCTATGTCTGGGGCGCTGGTTGATCTGAGCGGTTTCAAAACCAATGAAAGAATTGGAAAAGGGACGCGGGTTGCGTCCCTTTTTGCGTGAAGGAGTCGTGATGCGGCGGATGATTGTGCCTTTGCTGTTCGGCCTGATCGGGACGGCGGTTCTGCTAAGCCTTGGCTTTTGGCAGATGCAACGGATGGCGTGGAAAGCTGCGGTTCTGGATGAGATCACGGCGATGCTGGTCTTTGAGCCCGTGCCCTTGCCGGCGTCTGTGACACCCGAGGCTGACCGGTATCGCGGGGTTCAGCTGTCAGGACGATTTACCGGCGAGGCGGTGTTCAAGCTGGACAGTCTCAAGGGTGATGGTCCGGGCAAACGGGTGATCGCGGTGTTCGAGACAGCGGAGGGGCGGCGTGTGTTGGTCGACCGGGGCATCTGGCTGGACGGGACCGAGGCCACGCCTCTGGTGGCGCGGGTGGCCGAGGTGGCGGGCAATCTGGATTGGCCGCGTGAAACCGACAGTTTCACCCCGCCGCCAGACTCAAAGTCGGGGATGTGGTTCGCCCGCGATGTTCCTGCCATGGCCGCGCTGCTGGGTGCCGAGCCGGTGTTGATTGTCGCGCGGGCGTCAACGGGTGACGGGATTGTGCCGGTTCCGGTTGACACCTCATCCATTGCCAACAGTCACTGGCAATACGCGGTGACATGGTTTTTGCTGGCGGTGGTGTGGTTTGGGATGACAGTGTTTTTGCTGTGGCGTATCAGGCAGCGCAGGGCATAGGGGCAAGAAGATGCGGTATGTTTCGACCCGGGGCATGGCACCGGTTTTGACGTTTTCCGAGGCGATGATGACCGGTCTGGCGCGGGATGGCGGGCTGTATGTGCCGCAATCCGTGCCGGTGATGTCCAAGGACCAGATCGCCGCACTGGCGGGAAAATCCTATGAGGAGATCACATTCGAGGTGATGTGGCCCTTTTTGGGGGATACCTTTGCCGAGGGCGAGTTTCGCGGGTTGATTGCGGCAGCCTATGCCGGTTTCGGCCATGCCGCCCGTGCGCCCTTGGTGCAGATGGCGCCAAACCATTTTCTGTTGGAACTGTTCCACGGGCCGACGCTGGCCTTCAAGGACTTTGCCATGCAGTTGATCGGGCAGATGATGCAGGCTGCCCTGGCCAAGTCGGGCAGCCGGATCACCATTGTGGGTGCCACTAGTGGTGACACCGGTTCGGCGGCGATGGAGGCGTTTCGGGGGCTGGCCAATGTCGATCTGATCATCCTTTATCCGCATGGCCGGGTCAGCGATGTGCAGCGGCGGCAAATGACCACACCGTCCGAGGGAAATGTCCATGCCGTGGCAATGGACGGCGATTTTGACGACTGTCAGGCCCGTGTGAAGGACATGTTCAACGATCTGGCCTTTCGCGATGAGGTGCGGTTGGCTGGGGTGAACAGCATCAACTGGGCACGGGTTCTGGCGCAGGTGGTCTATTACTTTAGCGCGGCGGTCAGTCTGGGTGCGCCGCACCGCGAGGTCAGCTTTACCGTTCCCACCGGCAATTTTGGCGATATCTTTGCGGGCTATGTCGCCCGGCAGATGGGGTTGCCGATTGCTCAACTGGTCATTGCGACCAATCAGAATGACATTCTGGACAGGGCGATCCGGTCGGGGTCCTATACCACCAACGGCGTCAAACCGTCGATCAGCCCGTCGATGGACATTCAGGTTTCATCAAACTTTGAGCGGGTGTTGTTTGATGCCTATGGTCGCGATGGCGCAACGATCTCGGGTTTGATGGCCGAGATGGCGGCGGGTGGCTTCAAAATCTCGCAAGGGGCGTTGGAAATGCTGCGGGCCACATTCGCCTCGGGGCGGTGTTCGGAGGTGGAGACGACGGCGACTATTCAGGCGGCCTATGCTGCCACGGGCGAGGTGCTGTGCCCCCATTCCGCCGTTGGGGTCAAGGTTGCGGGTGATCATCTGGGTGTGGTGCCGATGATCACGCTGGCCACAGCTCATCCGGCCAAGTTCCCCGATGCCGTCGAGGCGGCCTTGGGTGTCAGGCCCGCCTTGCCGCCACGCATGGCGGACTTGTTTCACCGGCCCGAGCGTGTGACAAGAGCTGCCAATGATCTGGGGGCATTGCAGGCCCTTGTGCGCGAAAGGATCGCTCGCTCATGAGTTCGGGGATGACCAGACTGACGACGCTGCCGAATGGTTTGCGGATTGTGACCGAGCATATGCCGGGGCTGCAAAGCGCCAGCGCCGGCATCTGGGTGATGGCAGGTGGGCGGCATGAGCGGCCCGAACAAAACGGCATCGCCCATTTTCTGGAGCATATGGCCTTCAAGGGCACCAAACGCCGCACAGCCTTGCAGATTGCGGAAGAGATCGAGGATGTCGGCGGCTATATCAACGCCTATACCAGCCGCGAAATGACGGCCTATTATGCGCGGGTGTTGCAGGCCGATGTCGGGCTGGCGCTGGATGTGATTGGCGATATCGTGTTGAACCCGGCCTTTGACAAAAAGGAAATCGAGGTTGAGCGCCATGTGATCTTGCAGGAAATCGGGCAGGCGTTGGACACGCCGGATGATATCGTGTTCGACTGGCTGCAAGAGGTGTCCTATCCCGATCAGGCCTTTGGCCGCACCATTCTGGGGCCGGAAGAAAGGGTGTCGTCCTTTACCCGCAAGGACCTGCAAGGGTTTGTCAAAGAGAACTATGGCCCGGGGCAGATGATTTTGGCCGCAGCGGGGGCGGTGGATCACGACGCGATCGTGGCCCAAGGCGAGGCAATGTTCGGGGGCCTGAAGGCGCGGCCGCAAATGGCGTTCGAGCCTGCCGGGTTCAGGGGCACCGAGCGGCGCGAGGTCAAGGATCTGGAGCAGGTCCATTTCGCCATGGCGTTTGATGCGCCGGGTTACCGCCATCCCGATGTTTACACCGCGCAGGTTTATGCGATGACCATGGGTGGCGGCATGTCGTCGCGCCTGTTCCAGAAGATCCGCGAGGAGCGGGGGTTGTGTTATTCGATCTTTGCCCAAAGCGGTGCCTATGAGGATGCCGGGCAGATTACGCTGTATGCTGGCACCTCGTCCGAGGAAATTGGCGATCTGGTGCAGTTGACGGTGGACGAGTTGAAGCGCTCTGCCGACGATATGTCAGAGGCCGAGGTGGCGCGCGCGCGCACCCAGATCAAAGCGGGCATGTTGATGGGGCTGGAAAGCCCGTCGTCGCGGGCCGAGCGGATTGCGCGTTTGCTGGCGATCTATGGCCGGGTGCCCGGGGTGGATGAGGCTGTTCTGCGGATTGACGCTGTCAGCACCGCCGACGTGCGCCGCTATGCCGGGGAATTGACGGTCACCGGGTCTGCGATGGCGCTGTATGGTCCGGTCGAGGCCGCGCCGACACTGGACGACATAAGGGCAAGGCTGCGCGCCTGATGTTAGGGCTGCACCGCAAACCCCGGATCGAGACCGAGCGGATGACGCTGCGGCTGCCGGCCCATCAGGATTACCGGGCGTGGTCGCATCTGCGGGATGTGTCGACCGATCATCTGACGCAGTGGGAGCCGACCCGCGCCGTCGACCATCTGACGCGCAAAGCCTTTACCAACCGGGTCTATTGGGCGGCCCGGGCCGAGGGCCAGGGTACGGCATTGCCATTGGTCCTGATCCGGCGCAGTGACAGCCAGATATTGGGGGCCATCACGATGGACAATATCCGGCGTGGCCCGGTTCAGGCCGCAACGTTGGGGTATTGGATAGGTGCGCCCTATGCACGGCAAGGTTTCATGCGCGAGGCCATTCTGGCCGTGGTGCATCACGCCTTTACCACGATGGATCTGAGCCGGATGGAGGCCGCCTGTCTGCCCGAGAACGCCGCATCGCGCGGCGCCCTGGAAAAGTGCGGGTTCAAGTACGAAGGCGTTGCGCAAAGCTATCTGCAGATCAATGGGCGGTGGCGCAATCACGTGCTTTATGCCAATCTGCGCCATGACCGACGCGGGCGCACCGATGTCGGCTGAGCGCCCGCCCTTTTCGGCGGGCAGGGAGCCAAAGTGGCGGATATCAAGATACTGTTGTTGCGTGGGGTGAATGTATCGGGGGCCAACCGGTTGCCGATGCCCGAATTCCGCGAAATGCTGGCCGAATTCGGTTTGACCAATGTCGACACCCATGTGCAAAGCGGCAATGCCGTGTTCCATGATCCGGGGATTGACGGGTTGGCCGACAAGATCGGTGCCAACATGTTGCTGCGCTTTGGCTTCAAGCCGGCGTTGTTCATCATGGACAAGGCGGACTACAAGGCGATCCTTGCTGCCAATCCTTACCGCACTGCCGGGGCTGCGGACGGAACCAAGGTTCACATCATTTTTCTGGCAGAACCGGCCAAGGACACCGACCTTGTTGGACTGCGCGCCACGGCGACCGAAGGCGAGCAGGTCACGTTGACGGACAAGGTGCTGTATCTGCACACGCCGGCGGGTTTTGGCCGGTCACCCCTGGCGGAAAAGCTGACGCGCTTTTTGAAGGTCACGCATACGGCGCGTAACCAAAAGTCGGCCGAGTCGATCCTTGCGCTGGCAAGTGCCATGCCGGTGGCGTGACACATGCGCGCGTTTCTGGTCCTGATCCTGATCTTGGCAGTGTTGCCGGGGCGGGGCCAGGCCGAGGGGCGCATACCATCTGACTGCATCGCGTTGTCGCAGGCCGCACCCGTTGTGGTGCCGGTGCGTTTTGGTTTGCCGGACGATGTGGTGCGCATCCGGTATCTGGACCACGCCAGTTTCGCCCTGGAATTGGCAGACTATCTGGTGATCACCGATTTTACCGGGGCGCTGGGTGCGGATGCGCTGCGGCCTGACATCATCACAATGAACAACGCCCATGACACCCATTTCACCGACACGCCGGACCCGGGCATCCCACTGGTCCTGCGCGGTTGGGCAGAGGGGGGCAAGCCTGCCGCCTATGACCTTGATCTGGGGCAGATGGTGGTGCGCAATGTCACCACCGATCTGCGCGGACCTTTTGGTGAGGGGGCGCGCAAGGATGGCAATTCGATCTTTGTGTTCGAGGTGGCGGGCTTGTGTATCGGCCATCTGGGCCATCTGCATCAGATCCCGACCCCAGCCCAATATGCGGCCATCGGCCGTCTGGATGTGGTGATGGTGCCGGTTGATGGTGCCTTTACCATGCGCGTGGCGGATATGGCGGATGTCGTCAGGCGGTTGAATGCCCGTGTCGTATTGCCGATGCATTGGTTTTCGCCCGAAGGATTGGCGCGTTTTCTGGTTGAATTGAACCCGGATCATGAAATCATCGTGTCTGACAATGCCGAATTGACGGTGTCGCGCGCTGAACTGCCGACCAAGCCACAAGTGGTCATCTTGCGTCCCGCGCTTGCGCCTTGATGGCGTGCAAGCTTGGGCGCGGTGCCGTTATTCAAATTGGAATCGACGTTCAGATGTGAGATTGGGACGCCAGAGGTGCGCGATGCTGAACCCCGCTGATCCGACGTTTCTGACCCAACTGGAAACTTTGCTGCCGCAAGGCACGCTGCGCCACGCAGAGCCGCGCTATCTGGAGGAGCCGCGTGGGCGCAGCGCAGGTATCGCCGGGGCTGTAGCCTGTCCTGCCACGGTACAAGAGGTGTCCATCATCGTGCGGGCCTGCCATGGTGCCCGGGTCGGGATAGTACCATGGGGCGGCGGAACCGGACTGGTTGGCGCGCAAGTCATGACCGAGGGGCCCTTGCCGTTGATCCTGTCGCTGGAACGGATGAACCGGTTGCGCGGCATTTACCCCGAGGAGAACGTTCTGTTGGTCGAGGCGGGCATGGTCCTGGCCGATGTGCAGGCGGTAGCAGCTGCAAACGGGCGGTTATTCCCCTTGACGCTGGCATCGCAGGGGTCATGCCGGATTGGCGGAAATCTGTCGTCCAATGCTGGCGGAGTGAACGTCTTGCGCTACGGCAATGCCCGCGATCTGTGTCTGGGGTTGGAGGCGGTTTTGCCGGATGGTCAGGTCTGGCACGGGTTGAAGCGGCTGCGCAAGGACAACACGGGTTACGATCTGCGCGGGTTGTTGATCGGGGCCGAGGGGACGCTGGGCGTGATCACCGCGGCCAGCCTGCGGCTGTTTGCCAAGCCCGAGGCCGAGAGGGCCGCCTTGATGGTGGTGCCGGGGCCGGAAGCTGCCTTGAGCCTGCTTGCCATGGCCGGACAGCGGTTGGGGGGGGCGGTGTCGGCGTTTGAACTGATATCGGGTGTCGGCCTGCAATTTCTGGCCGAGACGATGCCCGCAACGCGCCAGCCCTTTGCCGCGATACCGCCATGGATGGTGTTGATTGATCTGGGGGTTTCCGCAGGAATTGACCCAAGTCTGGCGCTGGCTGACCTGTTCGCGGCGGCGGCTGCACAGGGGCTGGTGACGGATGGTATCGTGGCGCAATCTGGTGCCCAGCGGGATGCGTTTTGGGCGTTGCGTGAAACCATTCCACTGGCCAACCGGGCAATCGGTGCTGTCTCATCACATGACATCTCGCTGCCTTTGGGTGCGGTCGCCGGGTTTATCGCCGCCACAGGGCCAAGACTGATGCAGTTGGGGCCATGGCGGATCAACTGTTTTGGCCATTTGGGCGACGGCAATCTGCACTACAACGTATTTCCGCCAAAGGGCCGGAAATCAGAGGATTTCAAGGCGTTGCGGGACGATGTTAAACAGTTGGTGCATGATGCCGTGGACGCCTTGGGGGGGTCTGTCAGCGCCGAACATGGCATCGGGCGGTTAAAGGTTGCGGATCTGGAGCGGTACGCCGATCCGGCCAAGCTGGCCGCCATGCGGGCGATCAAGGCGGCGCTTGATCCCGAGGGCATCATGAACCCGGGCGCAGTATTGCGGCCCTAGGCCCAAGCCCCCTAAAACGCCGCACGCCCTGCCGGAAAACCGACAGGGCGCTGGGGTGGGGTAGTTTTGGTCACGTGTTGCAAGCAGCGACCGTCCGGTTGGGTGAACCGGATGTAACAAGGTTTATGATGATTCTGATTACCAAAGGGTAAACAGAACCCTCAAACTCCGTCAAATTCACACAAGGCATAGACCTCCATTCCCATCGCCTCCAACCGTTTGCGGCCGCCAAGTTCGGGCAGATCAACCACAAAAGCGCAGCCGACAACCTGTGCGCCCAGCCGTTCGATCAGCTTGATGCCCGCCTCGGCGGTGCCGCCGGTGGCCAGAAGGTCGTCAACCAGCAGGATCTTTTCTCCGGGTTGCATGGCGTCGTCATGCACTTCCACCACGGCTTCGCCATATTCAAGGGTATAGGCCTGAGAGATGGTCTGGCCGGGCAGTTTGCCCTTTTTGCGGATCGGGACAAAGCCGGTCGACAACTGGTGCGCCACCGCCCCGCCAAGAATAAAGCCGCGCGCCTCCAGCCCTGCGACCTTGTCGATCTGCATGCCAGCATAGGGCTGCAACAGCTGGTCTACGCACATCCGAAACCCGCGCGGATCGGCAAACAGGGTCGTCACGTCGCGAAACAGGATCCCTTCATGCGGGAAGTCGACGATGGTCCGGATATAGTCGCGCACAGTCTTTTTCATCGGGTCGCCTTAGCTGTTGGAGGGAGAGAGAACGCGGCCTGCGACGGCATCAAGTTTGGCCACCATGGTCATGTCGCGCTTGTCTGGGGCAGTCATTATGGCGTGGTCAAGCGCGCGGTCGCAGCCGCAGGGGCAGGGCGTTGGGCGGTCAAAGGTCAGGTTGGCGACAACGCGGCGGGCGTTGTGGGCGTTTGCGGTCAGGGTTGCGATGACCTGTGCCACATCCACCGCGCCGTGGTCGGGGTGCCAGCAGTCAAAATCGGTGACCATGGCAAGCGAGGCATAGCACATCTCGGCCTCGCGGGCGAGTTTGGCCTCGGGTTGGCCGGTCATGCCGATCACATCGGCGCCCCACATCCGGTACAGGTTGCTTTCCGCCATGGTCGAGAACTGCGGCCCCTCCATCGCGATATAGGTTGCCTTGGGGTGCAGGGTCAGGCCGTGGGCGGCGGCGGTGACCGCCTGTCCCAGCCGGGCGCAAGTGGGGTGGGCCAGCGAGACATGGGCCACGCAACCGGGGCCAAAGAAACTGGCCTCACGCGCCACGGTGCGGTCGATATATTGGTCCACGAGGACAAAGTCGCCCGGCTTCATCGTGGCCCGCAGCGACCCTACGGCGGACACGGCAAGGATATCGGTCACCCCCAGCCGTTTCAGCGCATCGATATTGGCGCGGTAGGGTACAGAACTGGGCGAATGGACATGGCCGCGGCCGTGGCGGGGCAAAAAGGCCATCGGTATGCCGTTCAGGGTGCCGGTCAGGATCGCGTCAGAGGGTGGGCCCCATGGTGTTTCGACGGTGATCCATTCGGGCGCTTGCAGCCCGTCGATCTGATAAACCCCCGAGCCGCCAATCACGCCGATTCTGGGATGCATCTGACGATCCTTATGCTGCTGCCGGACAAGAGTAGGGGAGGGGTTTTGAACTGTCCAGATC
>JANNAF010000469.1:0-3343 GCA_031384005.1 Rhodobacterales bacterium
CCGGGTTGCCGCCGGATCTGGCCGCGACATAGCCCATGTTCCGCCCGGCTTTTGTCGGTCATTTTGCTGGCCACACCCCATGCCCTGTCAATACTGACCCGCCTGGCGCCTGCCCGCTAAACATGATCATTTTCGACTGCAAAACGTCGCTGGGCGGGATGGACCCCGGCTTCAACCTGCACTAACTTCTGACCAGACAGTCAGCGCGGCCAGCCATCCGCCGCCCGCCGCAAAACAGGGAGATAACGGCATGCTCTACGCAAAGCCCACAACGGCCGCCGAGGCCGCACGACTGCTGTACGCCGAAACCGGCATCACCCGGGTTCTGGCAGGCGGCACCGATGTCATGGTCCAACTCAAGGCCGGCATGATCGAACCTGCACTGATCGTCGATA
The DNA here is from genome assembly GCA_031384005.1 of Rhodobacterales bacterium. GTDB lineage: Bacteria > Pseudomonadota > Alphaproteobacteria > Rhodobacterales > Rhodobacteraceae > Stagnihabitans. The sequence goes on from JANNAF010000469.1 coordinate 396, forward strand.
TCAAGGCCATTCCGGGCATCCGCAGCGTGACGGCCGAGGCCGGCGGTTTCCGCATCGGTGCGGCCGTTTCGGGCGCCGAACTTGGCGAACATGCTGCGCTGTGTGCCGCTTGGCCCGGCGTCACCGAAGGGGCCCAACTGATCGGGTCCAAACAGGTGCAGGGCCGCTGCTCCATGGTGGGCAACCTGTGCAACGGCTCACCCGCCGCCGATGCCGTCCCTTGCCTGATCGCCGCCGACGCCACGGTGCGCATCGAGGGGCCGAATGGCACCCGCGACATGCCCGTCGCCGCCATCCCGACCGGCCCCGGACGCACCGCGTTGACCAAGGGTGACATCATCACCTCCGTCCACCTGCCCGCCCGCCCGGCCCACTCGGGCGACGCGTACCTGCGCTTTATCCCGCGCACCGAAATGGACATCGCCGTCGCCTCTGCCGCCGTCAGCCTGACGCTGGATGCCTCCGGCACCGTGACCGCCGCCCGCGTGGCGCTGGGCGCCGTCGCGCCGACTGTCGTGCTGGTGGAGGCCTGCGCGCAGGCGATCATCGGCACCAAACTGGACGCTGCCGCCCTGTCCGCACTGGAAACCGCCGCATCGGCAGCCTGCAAACCCATCAACGACAAACGTGGCACCATCGAGTTTCGCACCAAGGTGGCAGGCGTCCTTGCCCGCCGCGCCGCTGTCATTGCCTATACCCGCGCCGGAGGCCTGCTATGAAAACGATCCAAGTTGCCACAACCGTCAACGGTGACGCTGTCGAGTTTGTCTGCGCCCCGGACGAATCCCTGCTGGATGTCCTGCGCAACCGCATGGGCCTGACCGGCGCCAAAGAGGGGTGCGGCACCGGCGACTGCGGCGCCTGCACCGTCACGCTGGATGGCCGCATGGTCTGTTCCTGCCTTGTGCTGGGGGCCGAGGTCGAAGGGGCCGCGATCACCACCATCGAAGGCATGTCGACCGGTGACACCCTGCACCCCCTGCAACAGTCCTTCATCGACCACGCCGCCCTGCAATGCGGCATCTGCACCCCCGGCATCCTGGTCGCCGCCAAGGCCCTGCTGGACCGCAACCCCGACCCCAGCGACAGCGAGTTGCGCTATTGGCTGGCAGGCAACCTTTGCCGCTGCACCGGCTATGACAAGATCATCGCCGCCGTGCAGGACGCCGCACTCAAGATGAGGACCGCATGATGGATACCGGAACCAACAAACGCATATTCAAACAGGTCGGCACCCGCCCCGCCCGCCCGGATGGCGTGGACAAGGTCAAGGGCCGCGCCATGTACGGTGCCGACATGACCGCGCCGGGCATGTTGACCGGCCGCATCCTGCGCAGCCCGCACGCCCATGCCGAGATTGTCTCGATCGACACCTCTGCCGCCGAGGCGCTGACCGGCGTCAAGGCCGTGGTGACGGGCCGCGATCTGGTGGCACAAGACAACGACTTCATGCGCGACATTCAGGAAAACGTGCTGGCGGTGGACAAGGTTCTGTATGATGGCCATGCCGTCGCAGCCGTCGCCGCCATCAGCGCCGAGGTGGCCCGCGCCGCGTTGAAGCTGATCAAGGTGACCTACAAACAACTGCCCCATGTGACCGATGTCGACGCCGCCATGCTGCCCGGCGCGCCCATCGTGCAGACCGGCCGCAGTCTGGAAACCGTGCCCGTCGGCATGTCCGAAAACGTCACCAACCAGTGCGAATTCGGCCATGGCAATCTGGCTGCCGGCTTTGCTGCCGCCGACCTGGTGATCGAACGCAGCTTTACCACCGCCGCCACCCATCAGGGCTATATCGAACCACATGCCTGCCTGGCCCAGATGAACTCGGACGGCAAGGGCGAGCTGTGGTGCTGCACCCAGGGCCATTACAACGTCCGCGCCGTCTGCGCCGCGCTGATCGGCATGGAATCGAGCCAGCTCAAGGTCACCGCCTCGGAAATCGGCGGCGGTTTCGGCGGCAAGACGGCAGTCTTTATCGAACCGGTCGCCCTTGCCCTATCGCGCAAATCTGGCCGCCCGGTCAAGATCGTGATGACGCGGGACGAGGTGTTCAAAGCCACCGGCCCCACCGTCACCACCTCGATGGATGTCAAGATCGGCATGACCAAGGATGGCCGCATCACCGCAGGCGACGCCACCTTCCGCTATTCCGGCGGGGCCTTTCCGACCGGCACCTGCGAAATGGGCGCCTCTGCCGCCTTTGCCTGCTATGATCTGGACGCGGTTCGCACCGTCGGCTGGAACGTCTTGACCAACCGCCCGAAAGAGGCCGCCTACCGCGCCCCCGGCGCGCCGCAGGCGATTTATGCCGTCGAATCCGTGCTGGATGAACTGTGCCAACAACTGAACCTTGACCCGCTGGATGTGCGCCTGAAAAACGCCGCCCGCAAGGGCACCCTGGCGTCCTATGGTCCGACCTTTGACGACATCGGCCTTGTCGCCACGCTGGAGGCGGCCAAGAGGCACCCGCACTATTCTGCCCCGCTCAAGGAAGGCCAGGGCAGGGGCCTGTCTGCCGGGTTCTGGTTCAACTTTGGCGGCAATACCTCGGTGTCGATGGCGGTGAACGTCGATGGCACCGTGTCGTTGCAAGAGGGCAACCCTGATATCGGCGGCAGCCGCGCCTCGATCAGCCTTATGGCAGCCGAGGAGTTGGGGATTTCCTATGACAAGGTCCGCACCATCATCGCGGACACCTCCAGCCTTGGCCACAGCGATACCACCGATGGCAGCCGGGTGACCTTTGCGGTCGGTCTGGCGACCATCCACGCCGCCCGCGATGTGATCAAGAAGATGTGCAGCCGCGCCGCGCGGATGTGGGACATCGACGACGATGCCGTCGAATGGCGCGACGGTGCTGCCGTGCCTGCCGGCGATAACGCGGGCAAGTTCCCACCGATGACAATGGCCGAAATTGCCGCCACCTCGCACCAGACCGGCGGCCC
>JANNAF010000481.1:0-5057 GCA_031384005.1 Rhodobacterales bacterium
CCGGCCAAGACAGTGCGGCGCGATAACGTTCCATTGAGCGTCGGTCAGTGCGGTGCGGATCAAGGCTGCCTCCCATTTGGAAACCTTGAATCACTCCGCGATCAATTTGTGAATCCTCAAACGTCAACAGCCCCTAGTCGCGCGCCTTCGTCACGTAGCTGTCGAGCATGTCTCCTTCGTGATCGACAGCCCGCCACAAGTAGTGCCGCTCACCTTTGATCTTCACGAAAACCTCGTCGAGGTGCCACCGCCAGTGGCTCGAACGCATGCCCTCGACGCGACGCTTTCGGATTTCCACGGCGAACATCGGCCCAAACCGACGCCACCAAAACCGGACCGCCTCATGGCAGATGTCGATGCCGCGCGCGTGACGCATGCCTTCGACGATGCGCAGCGACAGGGGAAACCGGATATACATCCTCACCGCCAGGCCGATGATCTCGGGGCTGGTCTTGAAATAGCGGAACGGAGGGCGTTAGGTCATCGCCAAATGCTGGACCGACGCCCTGCCCGCCTCAAGCCGGTTTCCTCTGGCAGAGCCGGCTGGCGCATCTGTTCCTGTTCGACCATGCGCACCGCCAACGCATCAATATCTGGGAGACGGGGCGGGTGGTAGCGGGGGATGCCGCCCTGACTGCGCGCCTGATGCCACCGGGGTACAAGGCGCGGGCAGAGCAGGTCATCCCGTTCACCGTCAACACCTTGGATGCCAATTGCCCACTACACAGCCCGCAACTGCTGGAGGCAGCCGATGTAGCCGGGGCCTTGGCGGTCAAAGACCGGGAAATCGCTGCCTTGCAGGCGGAATTGGCTCGGTTGAAGGCCGGTCACCGCTCGTCCACTGGCAATACTGTGAAGTGATGTGAACATCTTTGCCTTACAATTTTGACATCCATCGCATAGCGTCCCGCAAACCTGCGAAACCCTGAACTCCGGCGGCCACAGACGATGGAAATGCACCAGATCAGATACTTCCTTGCGGTGGCGAGGACCCTGAACTTTACCCGCGCGGCGGACCAGTGCAACGTCACCCAGCCCTCGTTGACCCGCGCCATCCAGAAGCTTGAGGAGGAGTTTGGCGGCCTGTTGTTCAACCGCGAACGGTCACTGACCCATCTGACGGAACTGGGGCGGATGGTTTTGCCACATCTGGACCAGACCTATGAGGCGGCGGAGGCCGCTGCGTCACTGGCCAGCAGCCTTGGCCGGGCCGAAGTGACGCCGCTGGTGATTGGCGTCGCACAGGGCGTCGAGACGGCGGTGTTGGATGAGATTCTGGCCGGACTTGCGGCACTGTTGCCGGGACTGACAATTGATCTGCGGACAGGCACGTCCGACGAACTGATCGAGGTTTCGCTGAAGGGCGGGATGGATCTGTTGTTGATTGCCCCCACCGATCCGGTGCCGGACCGGTTGGAAACCTGGCCCCTGTTTCAGCAAACCTACCTGCTGGCCATGCCCCACCCTGCGCCCAAGCCGCCCAAACTGGCCGATCTGGGCTGCGACGGCTGGATCGACAGCGCAGATGATGGCGCAGTGATGTGGCGCAAGCGGGTTGCCGCGGCGGGCATCGAGGTGATGTTCCGCCACCGCGTCGATGGTCCTGCGGCCGCGCTGCGCCTGATCGCACTGAACCTGGGGCAGGCGGTTGTGCCGGGCCATATGCAGGCCAAGGGGGTTGCCTTGACCCGGATCGACGATTGTGACCTGTCGCTCGATGTGGTGCTGGCTGCGGTTGCCGGGCGTCGCAGGGGCCGGGCGGCAGATGCCTTCTTGCGCGCTGCCCGGGCGCGAGACTGGCAGACCTAGGGCAGTGCGGCCAGCACATCGGCAGGTTCGGCCCGATGCGAGAAATCGGGGTCGACATGGGCGAAATGCACCTTGCGGTCGGGACCCAGCAGAAAGGTTGCGGGAACCGGCAGGAACCCGGACTGCGTGCCGTTCACAACGGCAAGATCAAAGTCATCCGCAAGCAACGCTTGCAGCACCTCGGGGCCTACTGGAAAGGCCAGCCCGCTGCGCAGCGCCACACCCATTTGCAGATCGCACAGCACCACCGCATCCTCGCCCGCAAGGTCGGCCAGGGCCGCCATCCGCCCGCCCGCCTCGGGGGTGATGACGATCAGCCGCGCGCCCGCATCCCGCAGGGCCATGCGCTGCTCGGCCCAGGCGGTGATCTCGATCTCGCAATAGGGGCACCAGCTGCCCCGGTTGAAACTCAGGACGGCTGGCCCATCGGCCACCAGATCAGACAGCCGCAACAGCCTGCCGTGTGCATCGGGCAAAACGAAATCCGGCATCACATAACCGATGCGCGGTGCGGCATCGGTCGCGCCAGACTGTCTGAGACGGGCAATCATATTATCATAGCTTGCCATCCACTCACCCGGCAGGTTGCGGCAATAATCCAGACGCGGGGCAAGGGGGCGGTGGTTTTCCATGCCTCCATCATCTGACAGGACAGCGACAAGGTGAAGCCCCCTCGCGCGCATGGGTTTCATAGTCAACCGGCATAGACCGGACGCCAGCCATAGTCATTGGGCATCGAAAGCATTGGCAAGCGGCATTTCCCCCAAGCCGGTCCGTCCGGCATCCTGCTGGCAATCGGTCCGATACTGGATCGGTGGCGCAAGGGGTCCCCCCGCGCAGCAACCAAATGGAGATTACTGATGAACCGCATTTTCCTTGCCCTCGCCCTGACCACATCCCTGACCGCCCCAGCCTTTGCCGAGGGCATGGCGCAGGAGATGACCTGCGCGAATTACATGGCGATGGGCCAAGATGACATGATGGCCGCCACCGCCGCCGCAATGGAAGCCGACGCGATGGCCGCCGATGGCGCGATGGCGACCGATGGCGCGATGGCGACCGATGGCGCGATGGCCACCGATGGCGCGATGGCCACCGATGGCGCAATGGCGACCGATGGCGCGATGGCGACCGATGGCGCAATGGCCGCCGATGGCGCAATGGCCGCCGATGGCGCAATGGCCGCCGATGGCATGATGAGCGCCGAAGACCAGATGGCCGCGATGGTCAAGGCCTGCACCGAGCATCCCGACATGATGGCGATGGACGCCATGAACATGATGAAGTGACACCTTTGGGGTCGGCCGTTCAGGCCGGCCCCCACCATTCAAAAAACCCCCAAGGGAGACGTCATGACCGATATCACAGCAGCCCAAATCAGCGCCCCTAAAGGCGGCGACATGGTGGACCGGCACCGCCTGTCAACCCGCCTGTGGCATTGGACCAACGTGGTGACCCTTGTCATCATGCTGATGAGCGGGCTGATGATCTTCAACGCACATCCCCGGCTGTACTGGGGAAAATACGGCGCGAATGCCGACTATGCCTGGCTGCAGATCGGGGCGCAGGATGACCGCGGCTACCTGCGGGTCGGGTCCGTGACCGTCACCACCACAGGCCTGCTGGGCCGCTGGACCGATGCCGACGGTACCGCCCGCAACCGTGCTTTTCCCTATTGGGCGACCCTGCCGCAAAACTATGATCTGGCCCTCGCCCGCCGCTGGCACCTGACCTTTGCCTGGATCTTTGCGCTGGGGATCGCCGCCTATCTGGGCCGCAGCCTGTGGAACCGCCACCTGCAGCGCGACTTGCTGCCGACGGCAGAGGAGGTGAAACCCGCCCATATCTGGACCGACATCAAACACCATGCCCGCCTGCAGTTCCCCACCGGCGAGGCGGCGCGTCGCTATAATGTGCTGCAAAAATTCGCCTATCTGTCGGTGCTGATCGTGCTGATCCCCGGCATGATCCTGACGGGTTTCACAATGTCCCCCAATCTGAACGCTTCGATGTCTTGGTTGCTCGACCTGTTTGGTGGCCGCCAATCCGCGCGGTCGCTGCACTTTCTGTTCGCTGTCGGGATCGTCCTGTTCATTCTGGTCCACCTGTTGATGGTCGTGATGGCGGGTCCCTTGAACGAAGTCCGCTCGATGATCACCGGCCGCTACCGCCTGCCCAAGGAGAAAGTCTGATGCCCAGCCTCATAACCCGCCGTAACCTGTTGACCGGACTTGGATTTAGCGTGATCGCAGGCGGCACCGCCGGGCTGGTGTTCAGCCCCAGCTTCCGCGACCTGATCCTGCCTCTTGGCGAACAGTTGTCGTACCAGACGCACCGTCTGATTGGTCGCGATGCCCTCGCGCCCGAGTTCACCGAAGCCGACCTGTCGCCCGACTTTCGAACCAACGGCAACACCATGCCCGCGTCCGACGCCTTTCAGGCCCATGCGGCATCGGGGTTCGCCAACTGGCAATTGCGGGTCGATGGTCTGGTGACAACGCCGAAAACTCTGTCGCTGGCAGCCATAAAATCCATGCCCGCCCGCACACAGATCACCCGTCATGACTGTGTGGAGGGGTGGAGTGCCATTGGCAAATGGACAGGCCTGCCCTTGGCCAGCCTGCTGGATCAGGTGGGCTTGCAACCCACAGCGCGTTATCTTGTACTGCACTGCGCAGATGATTTCAATGGCCAGCCCTATTACGAAAGCATTGATCTGGTGGATGCCTTCCACCCCCAAACGATCTTGGCCTATGCGATGAACGATCAAACACTGTCTGTCGGTCACGGCGCACCCCTGCGGCTGCGGGTAGAACGGCAACTTGGCTACAAGCAGGCCAAATACATCATGCGGATCGAGGCGGTCGCCAGCCTCGTCAGTATTGGCCGCGGCAAAGGCGGCTACTGGGAGGATCACAGCGGCTATGACTGGTATGCTGGCATCTGATAGCCGGCGAAAAGGCAAGCCTGGCAACCGGCGCCAGGTGGTCAGGGGCGGCTCCGGCGGCCCGTCGGCCCCTGCAGGGATCTTGCCCATCGGTTAACAGTGTGTTTTGGCCGATCAGACCAATCGGATCAGGCCGGTTGGCCGAATGTTGAATGCATCTGCCGCTTGTCGCGCAGGACGACGACGCCCAGCACCAGCGTCCACAGGGCCCAGACCGAATAGCTGATGGAGTTGATCAAGCCCGTTATCGGGACGCCGTAGGGCTCCAGCATCCCCGAGATCACGCCCAAGGCGATGACAA
>JANNAF010000482.1:0-6922 GCA_031384005.1 Rhodobacterales bacterium
GCTGTTCGATCCTGTACATCAGCCACAAGCTGCATGAAATCAAGGCGTTGTGCGATACGGCGACCATTCTGCGCGGTGGCAAGTTGGTGGACACTTGCGACCCCTCGGTCGAAACCAGCCGATCATCTTTTCCGCCATCGACCGGCTGGTTTCGACCGAGGGGTCGCAAGTGTCCACCAACTTGCCACCGCGCAATATGGTCGCCGTATCGCACAACGCTTTGATTTCATGCAGCTTGTGGCTAATGTACAGAATCGAACAGCCCTCCGCCGCCAACTGCCGCAGCACCACGAACAACTGCTCCACCTCTTGCGGGGTCAGCACGCTTGTCGGCTCATCCATGATCAGCAGATTTGGGTTCAACAGCAACGCCCGCACAATCTCGATCCGCTGCCGCTCGCCGACCGACAGGGTGGACACAATCCTGTGCGGCTCCAGCTTCAGGCCATACTGGCGCATCACCGCAACAATCCGCGCCTCAAGGTCGCGCGCCGCAATGCTGGCATCCATGCCCAGCGCGATGTTTTCCAGCACCGTCATCGCCTCGAACAACGAGAAATGCTGAAACACCATCCCGATCCCCAACCGCCGCGCCGCCTTGGGGTTGGCCACCGTGATCCGCTGCCCGTTCCAGCGAATTTCCCCGGCATCGGGCTGCATGATGCCGTAAATCATCTTGACCAGCGTGGATTTGCCCGCCCCATTCTCGCCCAGCAGGGCATGAATCTCGCCCGGCAGAACCGCGAAACTCACATGGTCATTCGCCAAAACACCCGGAAAGCGTTTGGTGATGCCGCTAAGTTCAAGTCTGGGGGTCAGATCAGTCTCCTGCGCCGGGGCCACTGTCATGGCTTGGTTCCGGCGTGATGCTGGACCTTGGCGGCAAACCTGCCCACCCCGCCCGCATTTGAAACAGTTTCAGGTTTTGGCCATATCTGCACGAACCACCGCACCGCGCTGCCCTGTCCGGTGTGATCCGTCGCCAAACCCATCCTCCCGTGCTTTCTCATTCTGCCCCCCGCCTGTGGCTTTTCGGCGGTCAGCGACAGGCTAAACTGGAAAACGCGCACCCGACAAGACATTCATCGCGGTTGCGGCCCGATTTCAATGCATCTGCCGGAATAATGTTTTGCCTTGAATCTTACGCTAGTCCCGGCGACGCTTTGGGCATCACACCTCGAAAGGGTTAAAACATGCTTAATCACGAAGCCTTTTTGCGTCTGGCCATTGCGGAATCGCAAAAGGCGCGGGACGCCGGCAACCACCCCTTTGCCTGCATCCTTGTCGGGCCCGATGGCACCATTCTGATGACCCAGCACAACGCCTATATGCCCGACCATGACATGACCGGCCATGCCGAACGCGTGCTGATGACCCGCGCCTCAACCACCCTGCCGCCTGACCTTTTGCGCGAATGCACCATCTACACCAGCGCCGAGCCCTGCGCGATGTGTGCCGGTGCGATTTACTGGACCGGCCTGAAACGCGTCGTCTACGGCCTGACCGAAAAAGACCTCAAGGCCATCACCGGCGACCACCCCGAAAACCCGACGCTGGACCTGCCCTGCGAAGTGGTCTTTGCCGCAGGTCAGCGTCAGGTCGAGGTGATAGGGCCGATGCTGGAGGCTGAGGCGGCGGCGGTGCATGTGGGCGCCTGGGGCTAAATCATGCTTTCCAGTTTCTTAACAGAAATCGCCAAAGCCATGATGCAGAACAATTTTCCCAAGCGTCCACATGTGGACACTCAGATTTTCGGCGCATAATCCGCCCCATCGACCCCCGCAGGCCGCCCCTCCAGAAACAACTGCCCAATCCGGGGTGCCGTCCGGGCAATCACCCGGCCCGCCCTGATCACCGCCAGCCGGGCAGGCTTCAACCGCAACGCCTCCGCCGGGTCCCTTGCCTGCAAGACCACAAAATCCGCGTTACAACCCACCTCCAGCCCATACCCCTGCAACCCCATCGTCTTGGCCGAATTCACCGTCAGCGCGGCAAATATCCGGGTCTTATCCTCGACCGAGGCCATTTGCGCGACATGCACCGCCATATGCCCGACCTCCAGCATGTCGCCCGACCCCATCGAATACCACGGGTCCATCACGCAATCATGGCCAAACGAGACGTTGATCCCGGCGGCCATCAACTCCTTGACACGCGTCATGCCGCGCCGCTTGGGATAGGTGTCGTGCCAACCCTGCAGCATGATGTTGATCAGCGGGTTCGGGATGACGTTCATGCCCGCCTCGGCGATCAGCGGGATCAGTTTGGACACGTAATAGTTGTCCATCGAATGCATCGAGGTCAGATGCGACCCTGCCACCCTGCCTTGCAGACCAAACCGCACCGTCTGGGCAGCCAAGGTTTCAACATGGCGGGACAAAGGGTCGTCCGTTTCGTCACAGTGCATGTCAACCGGCAAACCCCGGTCTGCGGCAAGCCGGCACAGCGCCTCGACCGACAGGCGACCATCCTCCATCGTCCGTTCGAAATGCGGGATGCCGCCAACGATATCAGCCCCCATGTCCAGCGCGCGGGTCAGCGAGGCGACGCCGTCCTTGGCGCGGTAAAAACCGTCTTGCGGAAATGCGACGATCTGCAGGTCCAGATAGGGTTTGATCCGTTCGCGCACCTCGACCATCGCCTCGACCGTCACCAGACGCGGGTCCGAAGTGTCGACATGGGTCCTGATCGCCAGCAACCCTTGGGTCACCGCCAGATCGCAATAGCGCAGCGCCCGATCGACCAGCGCCTCATGCGTCAGGGTGGGGCGCAATTCCCCCCACAGGGCAATCCCCTCCAGCAGGGTGCCCGACCGGTTCATCCGGGGCAATCCCAGCGACAAGGTGGCGTCCATATGGAAATGCGGATCGATGAACGGCGGCGTGACCAGACGCCCCGTTGCATCAATCTCTGCGCGCGCGGATGCGTCAATTCTGGGACCAACGGCCGCAATCTTGGCACCCTGAACTGCGATATCTATGCCCGTCTGGCCATCGGGCAGGTTTGCGTTGCGGATCAACAGGTCAAACATCAGGTTTCCTATGCTTTGAAACAGGCACCACCGGACCCGGGTCGCTTATGCAATGCGCTGTACCAACAATTTGTCAATGCGGCGGCCGTCCAGATCGACAACCTCGATCCGCCAGCCTGACAGGTCAAGATAGGCCCCCACCTCTGGCAAGCGGCCCATCATTTCCAGCATCAGGCCCGCAACCGTTTCATAGCTGCGCTCTTCCGGCAAGGTGATGCCAATGTGGTCAGCAAATTCGTCGACAGGCATCCAGCCGGCCACCAGCAGGCTGCCATCCTGACGCGTGACCATTTTGGGTTCAGCGTCGTTTTCATCGATGAAATCGCCAGTGATCGCCTCCAGCACGTCCATAGCGGTGATGATGCCCTCGAAATGGCCATATTCATCATAAACAAGCAGCATATGCGCCGGGGCTTGCCGCAGTTTTTCAATGACATCCAGCGCCGCCATACCGTCCCGCACCACGGGGGCGTGAACGATCAGGGCGCGCATTTCCGTGGGGTCTGACCGGACACGGTGATCCAGAAAATCACGCGACGACAGCACGCCGATGATGTTGTCGGCCTCGCCATCACGAACCGGCAGACGGGACCGCCCGGTTTCGCGAAACCGCCGGACAATGGCCGAGGGCGTGTCAGACAGGCTGACCAGTTCCACCTCATGGCGCGGAGTCATCAGGCCACGGGCGCTGCGGTCTGCGATGCGCATGACACCGGCAATCATCTGGGTTTCAGCGGCATCCATCACGCCGGCATTCGTCGCCTCAGTGATGACCAGCTTGACCTCTTCATCGGTCATGTTGTGCGCCATCTTGCCGGATTGACCCAGCAACGCCAACAGCAACTTGCCCGATCGGTCCAACAACCAGACAAGGGGCGCCGCCGCCAGCGCGATCATCCGCATCATCGGGGCCACGCGGGCCGCGACAACCTCGGGTGCGCGCAGGGCGATCTGCTTGGGCACCAATTCCCCCATGATCAAGGACAGGTAGGTGATGCCAACCACGACACCGCCGACACCCAGTGTTTCGGCCAGATTGGTTGTCAGGCCCCAGGATTGCAGCGTGGACGTCAGGCGAACCCCCAGGGTGGCCCCCGAAAACGCGCCAGACAAGACGCCAACCAAGGTAATCCCGATCTGCACACTTGACAGGAAACGCCCCGGATCCTCGGCCAGGCGCAGCGCCGTACGGGCACCCAGACTGCCCTGCTCGGCCATCACCTTCAACCGTGCCGTACGGGCCGATACGATCGCAAGTTCGGACATCGCCAACACACCGTTGATCAGCGTCAGCAAGATCACGGTCGCAAGTTCAAAATACATCGGTCCTCTTTCAGGATCAAACCATAGGCGTCGTGACCAATCGGCATGGCGCAGGCGACCTGCTGCCAGAAAGAGGTGGTGCGTGCGCAAAAGCGTGTCAAGCTCTGAAAAATGATTCGAAAACATTATTCGATTCAACCCGTTACATGCACTGTTTTTCAGCCCGAAAAGGAGAAGCTCACGCACGCAAGGAGATGCGTGCGCAAAGCCAAACTACCCTCGGTGGTCGAGGCAGATCAGGCTCAGAAAGTCTGGATTTGGGGCTGACGAAAAGCAAAAGGCCCGCGAAATCTCGCGGGCCCTTGGCATGCTCTTCAGCGTGTTCTCAGGTTGGCATCGACACCTTGAAAGGATTATCCGGTCGGAAAAGGCTCAAGTAGCTGTCGTGCGTGAAGGGGTTCACAAACCGCTGCATGTTGGTCTTCCCGACCCAGGCATCGACAAAGTTCTCACGGGTAAGATCCGACGCCCCCTTCTCTTTCACGGACAGGATCGCGTTGACCGTCAGATAGATCAACAGGCCCCAGCGAAGCGCGGCCGCCGTTACCAAGCGAGAATAGAAGTCTTCGCTGGCAAGATCATCGGCAACTCGAATGCCATTCTCGATCGCGAAACTTCCAACAACTTCATGCACGAGCTCCAGGTCATCAGCCATGGAAATGCTCTCGAACCTTACTGGGGTCAGCAGTCTGGACAACTGCACTTCCTTTTCAATGTATCCCGTCAATTCCGGCACGCCCGAAAGGATCAATATAAACGGCCAATCGCGTGATTTCAGGAGAGTCTTGAATGAATCCAGGATCACAGACTGCTCCTGATCCGATTTTCCCCGAAAGACGTGTTGGGCTTCATCGTAGTAAATTCCGACAAACCCCTGTGCTTTCATCTGAAACACAACTCGGTCCCAAATCGTCGTCTGCGTTTCGCGCGCCCTGTTCGAAACGTGATATCCCAATGCTTCAAGCGTTTTGATCCCGAGGTCTTTCCAACTGATCCGTCCTTCCAGCATGCACTCAGCAAACCGAGCCGACCCACCGCCTGGCAGCGGTGCGGAACTCGTATTAAAACGCTTGATGAGATGGGATACCTCCTGCGTCTTGCCGGAACCGGACAGTCCGGTGACAATCATTCCTTCGGCTTCGAAGCGGTTACCGCTTCGAAGGCCTCCCAGGTAGCGACTGAAAATCAGGGCTAATGTCCGCTTCAATACCGCCGAGCGGCCGAAGGGAAAATGAAGATCGGACTGGCGGGCCGTGGTATCGGCAATCTCAGGAATGATGAAGTCGTTCATAGTTTACTTTCCTTTACTGGCTGGAAAATCTTCTGCGATTTCGGTTGTTGTGTTGGTGCTGCAACCGTTGCGGTTGGGGGGGCGGAACCGACCGTGAATGCCGGAATCTTTCCGGATCGGTCTGTGATCATTCTTGTGGGGGTGGTTGCAGCCATCTGCCTTGGGGCAACGAACTCAACTCGCAGCAATGCCTCGGCCTTCTTCTCGAGAGCCGCTTCACCGCCATAACCCTCGGGCAGAAGCGATGATTTGAAGTGCCCAGACGCATGTGCTTGCCGTCGGATAGCCTCATCCAAGTTTTTGGCGTGGAATTTGCGCATTTCAGGGTTTGCTTCGACAGCTTGCAACATCACATCCAAGGCTTCCTCCAGGGAAAGATCCTGAAATTGGGTCATTGATAGGTTAGCCGTCACAACCTCCGGCGTGCCTTCCGAAGTCATCAGGACTTTCCTCAGATCATCTGGATCGAGGTGGATTGTGACCTTCCCGTCCTTCCGATCGTCGCCGAGTGTCTGCAATTCAGTGGAGTTAAAGGGTATCCCTTTGAATCTGACACCTTCAGAGTCGATTGTTGCCTGAGCCCTCATTCCGAGATGCTTTATGCGATCATCTTGGATCGGTGCATCGATTTCGCCATATGTCGCAATCAATTCGTGCATTTTTTGCAGCGGAGTTGCCCCGAACATCCCAGTTCCGCGATGTGGTGTTACCGGATATCGATCGATGAAGTACCGAGTGATTTCGCCATAGATATCATCTGGTATCAGGATCGCTTTTCCCTTTGGATTATAACCTGGCAACTCCCGAGGGCGACTTCCTGTGTAACCGGGCAAAAAGTTCAGCAGCTGCCACTGCATCGTCCCGAAAGGTCTTTCGACGTATGGCTTATCAGCTGCGTGATAGGTGCGACCTGTCATGACAGTTGTCCCGATTCCCAATTCTGCAGCATAAACACGTGGATTCCGCGTGGCAGTACCGTTGTCTGCGCTGACCAGCATCAAGCCAACTGCAGGAGCTGGGTTATTCTTGCATTGGTACCTCAGCTTTTCCTTCGTTTTGTCGCGGGTCGCCATTCGGAGAAGTGCCATCATGTGGTCTGAATCCGCCGTTTCAGACACGATCCACGCGAGCGGCATGCGACTAGGGGCTGTTGACGTTTGAGGATTCACAAATTGATCGCGGAGTGATTCAAGGTTTCCAAATGGGAGGCAGCCTTGATCCGCACCGCACTGACCGACGCTCAATGGAACGTTATCGCGCCGCACTGTCTTGGCCGG
>JANNAF010000037.1:0-7039 GCA_031384005.1 Rhodobacterales bacterium
CATGGACGAGGCGGAACCCAACGTGAGCGATGGCTGAAAGTTGGTGACGGGGGGATTGGGTGGCATATCAAGGCGTTGTTGACGCGCCGCAGTTCGCGCAGAGAAAAGGATATGCGACATGACGAAGGATACGGTTGTCGCGTTTCGCGCGCCAGATGGATTCTCCGCCGACCCGCTGACGGATTTGCGGCGGCAGGGCGCCCGACATTTGATCGCGCAGTCGGTCGAGGCCGAATTGAACAGACCGCGCGCCAGATGGGCAAACGTGGTGCCGATGCGCCGCACCGCCCTTGCATCGGCGCTGCGCCCGCCACACGGGGCGCCACACGGGGCGCCCCGTGCATCCGACAGACCGACCAGCGGTTGACTGCCGGGGCTTGGCAGGGTTGCCCGGTGCGCTTGGTTTTCGCTGTGCAGCTTGGGGCCAGCAACAGGCGCTGGGCTGGATGCATCGGGTTGCCGTCATCTTTCATTTCCCAGATGACCCCGGTCGCTGCGGTGACGCATGCCAATCCGGTCTGGTTGCCATTGGGCTGTTGTCTTTGGGTTCAGGTTTTACCCCTGTGTTTTTAATGCAAATTTCGACAGATCCACCACGAACCCGGGGTCGGGCCAGCATCCAAACGCGCCGTGGTAGGGTTGCCTGGCCGCGCTGCGGCGCCTGTTCATTCGCGGCCTGTCCGTCCGGCAGGCCATGTCTGCATCTGTGGTCGCCGGAGCGCCGAATGATGTTCCGGTGCGGGCTGCGGCCAAAATGTGGTAGGCATGTCGCAAGCGGTCCAAACTCGCTTGATCCCATGCCGTAATTAGGGGAGGGTTCGGGGCAGGTGCTCGAATCCTGAAGTGCGGCTGGTGTTGCAGCGGGGTCCGTCAAGTGTCACACCTGCGGCGCGAAAAGCCAAAGAGTTGGAGAGTAAACGTGGCGCAAACCCGTGATTATGATGCTGAATTCAAGGATACGGCTGACCACCGTTATGCCTATAATTTCGATTTTGACGTGATGCACAAATACATGCTGCGATCCTTTGAGCCGTTCCTTCGGGCGGGATCAGCCTTGGAATTGGGCAGTTTCAAGGGCGATTTCACGCGCCGCCTTTTGCCGCATTTCGACGATATCACCTGCGTAGAGGCATCGGGCGAGGCAATTGCGCTGGCCCGCGCGGCACTGCCATCGCGCGTCGCCTTTCATCAAGGGATGTTTGAGACGATCGATCTGCCCCGGCGGTATGATCACATCATCCTGACCCATGTGCTGGAGCATCTGGACGATCCGGTTGGCGTGATGCGGCGCATCAACACAGAATGGCTGTCGCCAAACGGGCGGTTCTTTCTGGTCTGTCCGAACGCAAATGCGCCGTCGCGCCAGATCGCTGTGAAAATGGGCCTGATTTCACACAATGCGGCTATCACGCCTGCCGAGGAGGCGCATGGTCACCGCATCACCTATAGTCTGGACACAATGGAGCGGGATGCACGTGCGGCAGGGCTGCGGGTTGTGCACCGGGGGGGCATTTTCTTTAAGGCCCTTGCCAATTTTCAATGGGACCGTTTGCTGCAAACCGATATTATTTCGGACGAGTATCTGGAGGGCTGTTTCATGTTGGGTCAGCATTATCCCGATCTGTGTTCCAGCATCTTGTTGGTGTGCGAGGCGGGCGATTGAGCGGCGTCGGGGCGGCTGACCGGGTCCGCAAAATCTCGGTTGTGATTGCGGTTTATCAAAATGAGGGCTCGTTGACCGAGACCCATGCGCAGATTGCACGGCTGTTTGAGGGGCCGCTGAAACAGCACGAACTGGAACTGATCTTTGTCAATGACGGGTCCAGCGACGGATCATTGGAAGAGTTGCTGGCGATCCGGGTGGTTGACCCTGCTGTCAAGGTCATCACATTTACCCGCAATTTCGGGCAGATGGCGGCCATGCTGGCCGGTTTTGCCGAGGCAACGGGCGATGCAGTGATCAATATTTCCGCCGATTTGCAGGATCCCATCGCCCTGATGGCGGATATGGTGGCGCAGTGGCAAAACGGGTCCGAAATCGTGATCTGTTACCGCACGAACCGATCCGATCCGCTGGCAGCCAAGGCGTTTTCGCAATTGGCCTATAGCATGTTGCGCATGGCCGTGCCGCAAATTCCCAGTGGTGGGTTTGACTATGTGCTGATGGACCGCGTGGCCATGGATCAGTTCAATCAGATGGACACGCGGCACCGCTTTTTTCAGGGTGATCTGTTGTGGCCGGGCTATCGGACCAGTTTCATCCCCTATGAACGCTTGCGGCGGACTGTGGGCAAATCGCAGTACAATTTCAGCAAGAAACTGAAAAACTTCATGGATGCGATGCTGGATTCGTCATTTCTACCGATCCGGGCCATTTCGTTCATGGGGGTTTGCACCAGTTTTCTGGGCTTGTTATATGCAATTTCGATTGTGGTCGCGTGGGTTCTTGGGGAAACGCCGTTTGACGGCTGGGCGCCATTGATGATGGTCATGCTGATCGTCGGCGGGATGATCATGGTGATGCTGGGGGTCATCGGGGAATATGTCTGGCGGATCAACGAAGAGGTACGCAAGCGCCCCAACTATGTCATCAGAGACAAATTCCGATGAGCAAGCGGCTGACCGCAGAACTGGTCGATGATATCCCCTGTTATAGCCGGGGGGTGGCAAACGACTATGCCGATTACCCCGACAACGGATTTGACCTGACCGACGATTATGCCGAGACCAGCTTTTGGGTGCGGTCGCGCAACCGTCTGTTCAAATGGCTGGTGCAGCGGGAAGTCAGCAGGCTGGGACAGGCCAGATTGCTGGATGTGGGCTGCGGGACCGGGGAATTCCTGCAGCATCTGAAGGGCCGGCCGGAATTGGCGTTAACCGGTTCCGAAATCTATCTGAAGGGCCTGCAACTGGCCAAGCGGCGCCAGCCCGAGGTCGAATTCATTCAGTATGATGTGACCGAAGGCCCGCTGGACCGTGCGTTTGACATCGTGACCGCCTTTGACGTTTTCGAGCATATCGAACAGGACGAGCAGGGCTTGCGCAACGTGCATGACGTTTTGACCAAGGACGGCGTGTTGATCCTGTCCGTGCCGCAGCACAGATTTCTGTGGAGCCATCTGGACGATATCGTCTGCCACAAGCGCCGATATACGCGGGCCGAGATGGTGGAAAAGCTGCGGCGGACCGGATTTACACCTGTGCGCGTCACTTCTCACGTCTTTGCGCTGTTTCCGGCGATGCTGGTCGCGCGTTTGCGTGACAAGGCCAGAGCCGCGCCAGAGCCTGGGCAAGCGGATGCCTTGGCAGACCGGGTCACGTTTCCGCCGCTGTTGAACTGGGTGATGGACAAGGTCATGCATGTTGACGAGGCGATGATCAAACTGGGGATTTCGTTGCCCTTCGGCGGGACCTTGGTGGTCGTCGCACGCAAGACCGTCCCATAAGCTGTGGGGCGGGGGACAGAAATAGCGCGGTTTCTGGTTGTCGGCGGCCTGAACTTTGTCTTTACCTTTGCCATTTTCACGACCGCGCTGAACCTGCTGGGCTTTGGCTATGTGGCGGCGTTGCTGTTGGCATGGCTGGCGGGGAATATTCTGACCTATGTCCTGAACTTTGTTTGGGTTTTTCGACCTGAGGCCAAATTGCGGTTCCGCGCCCGGTTCATCAAATACTTGACTGCCGGGGCAGTGTCTGTCGGCCTGAA
Source organism: Rhodobacterales bacterium (assembly GCA_031384005.1). Classification (GTDB taxonomy): domain Bacteria; phylum Pseudomonadota; class Alphaproteobacteria; order Rhodobacterales; family Rhodobacteraceae; genus Stagnihabitans. Next base: position 3,707 of record JANNAF010000037.1, read on the forward strand.
CCTGGTGGTCCTGACCGCATTGGTGGAATTGGGTGGGCAGGACCCATTCTGGTCGCAGGTCTGGATCATGCCGTTCGTCGTCATATTCAACTTTGCATCGGCCAAATTCTGGTCGCTGCGCAGGCAAACAGGCGCGCCGTGATGCCTGAGCAGCGCCAGCCTACCCTGAGTGTCGTTGCGGTGTTGTGTTGTGTCAGCCTGATCGCTGGCGTTGTCTGGTCGTCTGACCGGGGGTTGGGGCTGACGGATGAGGCCTATTATCTGCTGTCTGCGATCCATCCCGAACAGGTGCAGTTGTACATATCGGCGCAGCATTGGGTGCTGGCGCCGTTATGGGCACTGACCGGGAGTTTGGAGGCGTTTCGACTGGTCGGAGCGGTCATATTGTTGGGGTCGGCCGGGCTGTTGGCCATGGGGGCGACCCGGGCCATGGCTGCGGTGACGGGTTATCCGGTGCCCGCCTTGACCACATTGGGTGTGGCGGCTGCGTCTGGGGTTGGCGCACTGGCCTATGTTGCCACGATTGCGCCGTCGCCCAGCTATAATCTGTTGGCATCGGCGGGGGGCTATGGGGCGGTGGGCTGTGCCTTGTTGGCGCTGAACCGCGGACGTTGGGTTGGATTATCCCTCGCAATCGCGGCGGGTGGCTGGTTGGCGGTCAGCCTGATCAACAAACCTTCGGCGGGGGTCTGCGTTGGGCTGACGGTACTGGCCTTGGTGGCGGGCCTGCAATCTGGTGGCAGGAAGTGGGGGATCATCGGGGCGGGCGTATTGGGGACGGTCGCAACGCTGGGTTGGTTTGCAGCAATGCAGCCATCGGCGGTGGCGATTGAGGACAGTTTTCGGGGCGGGTTGGACCTGTTTCGCATGGTGCAGACCGAACCCGTGATGGAACGGTTGATGCGCTATGCCGTGACCACGGCGGCATTTGTTGTGGGGGCCGTCACAGCGTTCTGGCCAACTGCGCTGCTGGCCGTGGCGCTGTTGGTTTACCCGCGAAACTGGTTGGCTTGGGTGTTGGTTGGCGCCGCGTTGGTTGGCGTGCTGTTGGGCAAACATCACATGGCGGGGATGACACGCTATGTCGGCATGGTGCAGGCCCACTATGCGCTGCTGATCGTGACGCTTGCCTTGGGGGTCAGGTACTGGATCGGCCATGCGCAGTTGAGGTGGCTGTTTGCCGGGCTTTTGGTCTTGCCGTTCAGCATTGCCATCGGGACGGGTAACGCCCTGTTTACACAAGTGATCGTGGCGCTGGCCCCTTGGACGATGGTGGCGGCAATGCTGGGTATGGTTGCGGGTCAAAGCCCTGCATTGCGATTGGCGCAAAGGGGGGTGGCGGCGTTGTTGCTGGTCGTCGTGACGGCTCAGGTCTTCAACAGTTTCACCCGTGAACCCTATCACCTGCACGCCCCGCTGATCGCGCAGACCGAGGTGGTTTCGGTGGGGCGATTGGGTGCGCTGCGGGTGGATCCGTTCACTGCCGATTTTCTGGCGCAGGTGGCGGGTATTCGGCAGGTTTGCGGAATTGGTCCGGAAACGGCCTATCTTGGGATATTCAACCTGCCCGGTCTGGCGTTACTTTTGGATGCGGTCGCACCTGTGACGCCATGGCTGAACAACGTCGATCAACTTGCGGCGGTCTTGAAACACTGGCAGCCGGATCCCGCGTGGCCAACCGTTCTGGCGCTGTCGCCGGAAGTGTGGCGCGACCCTGCGGTCTTGCCGTTGGCGATTTGGCCGCCGGCTGGGCAGCGCCGGCTTTGTGGCAAAGCAAAGCTGCCCTATGACGGTACAGAGGTAGAATTCTGGCTGGTTGGCGGGCGCGGCGCCCTGAATTAGCGGTGCTTTGGCGGCGGTTCTGCACGGAAAACCCGAAACCACCGCTTTCAAACGACCGTCTTCAACGCTAGACCTTGGCTGTAACCCCGCAAGGCAATCGCAAAAAGACGGAGCGTGAGGCAGATGGTTCGATTTTTCAAACGCGCAAAGGTCACAGCCGAACCGACCCGAACCGAGCGTATGTTTACAGTTCTGGCCGATCTGGGCCTTGCGCCCACACATATTGTCGATGTCGGTGCAAACCATGGCGATTGGACCCGTGCCGCACTTGCAGCGTTTCCGACGGCAAAGGTGACCTTGTTCGAGCCGCAAAAACATCTGGCCGCCAAGCATGCCGATCTTGCAGGCAACGCCCGTGTGCAGGTGCATTACAAGGGTGTCGGGGATTTTGACGGGACTGCCACCTTTACCTTTCACCCGAGGGACGACAGTTCCAGCTTTGTCTACAGCGCACCAGAGGCGGCCGCCCAAGGGTTTGAGCAAAGCGAAGTCGAGATTTGCCGTCTGGACACCGTGTTGGCCGCATCCGATTTTGGCATGCCGCAGATCGTCAAGATCGATGCCGAGGGGCTGGACCTGAAAGTGTTGGACGGCGCGCCGCAGACGGTTGCCAAGGCCGATGTCCTGCTGATCGAAGCGACGGTGTCGTGCCCGGAATATCCCAACACGGCGGCAATCGTCTTTGCCAGACTGGACGCGGAGGGATATCGGCTGTTGGATATCACCGATCTGAACCGCATGCCTAACGGCACACTATGGCTGATCGAGGCCGTTTTTGTGCGCAAAGGGTCGGCTATAGACGCGGCATCGCGGATCTACCGCTAGCAACCGCACAAGGAGGCCCCGAATGGCGATCCCGTTGCGCGACCGTGTGTTTGGCCTGGACGAGCCGGTCGTGGTGTCGATCTGTTCGATTGCGTTCAATCATCAAGACTATATCCGGCAGGCGCTGGACGGTTTTTTGGAACAGGTCTGTGATTTCCGGGTCGAGATCTTGATTTATGACGATGCCTCGACAGATGGCACGGCGGATATCATCCGGGACTATGCCGCGCGATACCCCACGATTTTTCGCACCTTTCTGCAGTCGGTCAATCAGTTTTCCAAGGGGGTGAACCCCTATTACGGCTTTGTCATGCCGGCGGCGCGGGGTGAGTATCTGGCGTTTTGCGACGGCGATGATTTCTGGAGCGACCCGGACAAACTGGCGCGGCAAGTTGCGGTTTTACGGGCCGAGCCTGAAACGGTGCTGACATACGGGCCGGTGCGCGCCATCACCAGCATGGGTGTGCAGAAGGATTACAGCGGGGGTGTCCGTCGTGACATGACACCGGCCGAGCTGAAGGCGGCCCCGGCCATCAACACGTTGACAGCCTGTTTTCGCAATATTTTCCGTGACATGCCGGTTTCCTTGTTCATCCGCACCTCGACCATCGGGGATCTGACTGTGTGGTCCATGCTGGGGTACCATGGCGGCGGTCGCTATTTGGG
>JANNAF010000039.1:0-4940 GCA_031384005.1 Rhodobacterales bacterium
GGCAGCCGCGATCTGCGACGAGGCGGCGCATCTGTTCATGAAGGCTGGCCTCGATGCGGCATCTTACAGCGATGGTTACACGCAGATCGTCGCGGCGGCGAACCTGCGGTCCGATTGCCTGATGATCGGCATATCCCACACCGGAACGACGCAGAACGTAGCCAACGCCTTGCGACTGGCACGCGTCAATGGAGCGATGACACTTGCCATCACCAGCGACCCGACGGCAGAGGTGGCGCAGGCGGCAGAGGTCATTCTGACCACGGGTCAATCGTCAACGCCATCGGTTCCGCTGTTCGGCGATTATCTTGAGGGACGGATCAGCCAGCTGTTTCTGATCGATATCCTCTATCTGGGGATCGTCCTGCCCGAAGACAGCGAAAGCGGCCAACATCTGACCAAGACCGCCGACGCACTGGAGCGGTATTTCAAGCGGGCCGAACAGCGTGTCACACGGATGACGATCAACCCAGAAACTCCATGATGGACAGACCGGCGTTGAAGTCGGTAGCGTAGACAAGGCCCCTAGCATCCACATGCACATTCGCCGCACGGTTCGGACGCGGGTCCACCATACGCGCCGGTGCTGCGGGAACGCAGGCGCCAACCTCTTCGGGGCGAAAGGGGTCGCGGATATCGTAAACCCGGACGCCGGCGTTCTGGTAAGTGGCAAAGATCAGGTCTTCGCTGACAAAACTGCCGGGGCGGTTTTCGTGGATGTTGTGGGGTCCGAAATGTCCGCCCACGGCATGATAGTCTCGGTCACGCGGCGGTGGACAGGTGGAAATCGGGATCGGATTGCCGCGCAGCTGATTGTTCATGATCCAGATCGGATTGATCCCGTCTTCGCCATGGTCAAGCACCGTTTCGTCCACGACCACCAGCAAATCACGCCAGAGCAAGGGCAGCGCATTGTGCGTCCTGCCACCAAAAGGGGGCGACCAGACCTTGTGCGAGATAAGAGTGGGGGCATGGCGGTCGGACACATCGACGATCGCAAGGCAGGCATCACGCCAGGAACAATAGGCCACGTCGCCATGCACGATGGGGTGATGCAATCCGAACCGGCCCTGCGCCACAGGCCAGTCCGGCTTCTCGCCAGCTGCGGCATTCATGCCAGGGAGCCAGAATTTCCCAGCCATTTCGGGTTTGGTCGGATCGGCCATGTCGATGGTGATCAGAATGTAATCCGTGAATCCGTCCAGCAGGGCCGAGGCATAGGCCCACCGTCCGCCGGTATACCAGATCCGGTGCAGCCCGCTGCCCTGCACCGGCATGAACCCGATCTGGCGCGGGGCAGCGGGATTTTTTATGTCGTAGACCGCCATGCCCGCCGACCAGTCCTGCACCCCTGCGGAATGCTGGATGACCTTGCCTTTGTAATAGGCCTTTTCGTCGGCAATGTCGGCTTGGGCAAACATGTTCTTGTTGTGGATCACCAGCAACGGATCGTCCTGGGTCTGCAGATGCAGGCACCAGGTGTTCGGAGGCACCGGGATGTAGGCAACCAGTCGCGGTTGCGTCGGGTTACGCAGGTCGATGACGCAGAACCCGTTGGAAAAGATGTGCCCGACATAGGCATGGTCCCGGTGCACCATCAACTGCACGGCGTCGGGACGACCGCCCTAGTCACCATGTCCGATCAGCCGCATGTTGTGCTGATACGTCGGGGTGGGCAGGGTCCTCACGGCGCTTCTATCGCGACTGTTCCAGCACCCAGACATGCGGCGGCCGTCCAGCGACGGGCAGCATTTCGGCGGTCAGGTTCAGGCTGCTGGAGCCCACTCTGGTCACCCGGTCGGGGGGCAGACGGTTCAGGAACGTTTCCACTGGCTCGATCTTCAGCACGCCCTTGGGGCTGAAATAATGCATCGGGATAACGGCGCGCGGGCCGATCTGGGCGATGGCATCGTCAAGATCATCCAGCGCAATGGTCGCATGTTCGCCGGTCAACGCCAGCAACACATCGACCTGCCCCTTCAGCGCGTCAATATGGCCCTGCGGAATCGCCGTGCCGATGTCGCCCATATGCAGAAAGCGCAAGCCCCCCAAGGTAAAATGATACAGCGCATTCGCATCCGGATCGCGGCCGTATTCCGACTGATAGTCAAAGATCAGGCTTTCGGTGGCTGGAAAAGACTTCACCTTCAGCCCCTTCACCGTAATGCCCTCAGGCGGCAGCACCAGCGTATTGACCACCTCCGGGTTGCCAGTGATGTGGCTGGCGTCACAATGGAAATCGTCGGTGTCCGAGCTTTTCAGCACGATGTCCGCGGGCTCGTTGATCGGATCGAATTTCGAAATCGACGGCGTGTAGGGATCGGTGACCACGGTCAGCGCGTCATCCTGCAAGCGGAAACTGGCATGGGCGTAGAATGTGATCTTCATGCTGCCTTCTCCCCCGAGAACAACTCCCACGACTCGAGCAGCGCATCCTGTTTCGCGCTGAAATCCGCAAGGTGCGGTGCCGCCATGTGGGCGTCCCACAGGGGGCGGGTTTCCCACAACTCGTTGAAGATGAACCAGCCGGGGTTCTCGTGGCTGCGGTGCATTTCATAAAGAATGCAGCCGGTTTCCGCGCGGGTCGGGGCAACCAAGGCGGTCAGGGCGGCAAACAATGCCTCTTCTTGACCTTGTTTGGCCTTCAGCGAGGCGATGACAGTCAGTGGCATTTCGGGTCTCCTATGCGGTCAGGGATTGGCAGAATGGCAGGTCGATCCCTGCGTCAAGGTCGGGCACCACGCGGTCGGCACCGGTGAAATCCTCGTCTTGCGAATAAGCGGATTTCGTGACGATGCAGCGCATGCCTGCGGCTTTGGCGGCTGTCAGGCCCATGTGGCTGTCCTCGATCACCACGCACGCAGCTGGCGTCAGGCCAAGGGTCGTGGCGGCAAGTTTGTAGATCGCAGGATCGGGCTTCTTGCGTACCACGGCATCACCGGCAAAGATCGTGATGCGGGCCGCACGGTCTGCGCCCAGTAACACCCGCACCACAGCCGAAACCGCGCGTTCATTCGAGGTCGAACAGACTGCGACCTGCATCCCCGCCGCGAGTGCCGCATCGACCATCCGCGCCACACCGGGCCGCAAGGGCAGCGCGCCGCCTTCGATGATCCGCATGAACAGGTCAGTCTTGGCATGATGCAGCGAGAGAATGAGCGCGTCGCGGTCGCCCGACGGAATGTGGGCCGGCCACCCCGTCTCGTCGAAATGCCGCCGCATCCGTTCCTTGCCGCCGCCGGTAGACAGCAGCTCGCCGTAGCGGTCCACCGACCATTCGGCCGCCAGCCCCGCCGCGCGGAATGCGTCGTTAAAGGCGACGCGGTGCCCGTCGCGTTCAGTATCGACCAACACGCCGTCGCAATCAAAGATCAGCGCCTGCATCATGCCGCCAGCGCCGCCTGCGCCCGCCCCTCGGACCCGAAGGTGCGAATGCACTGCATCACGTCGTCCTTCATTGCCTTGTGCTGTGCCTCGATGAAGGGCAGCGGCTCGGCCAGTTTTGGCTTTTCCGCGCGCAGGTTGTTGAAGCCGTTGATAAACAGGCTTTTGTGCATGGTCGAGATGTTCACCTTGCCGCAACCCAGCGCAATGCAGCGGTGGAATTGTTCATTGGTCAGGCCTGTGCCGCCGTGCAGTGCGATGGGGATCGGAATGGCCTTGGTGATCCGTTCCAGCAGGTCATAGGCGATCTTTGCCTCGCCCTTGTAGAATCCGTGCGCGGTGCCGATGGCGGGGGCAAAGACCGCGAGGTTCGGCATATCCTGCACAAAGGCCACGCATTCATCGAAATTGGCCAGCCGCGACTGGTCGTCGTTGACGACCTTGTCGTCCTCGACCCCACCAATCGCCCCGATCTCGGCCTCGAGCCCGATCCCCGCAGCCTCGGTCATCGCATAGACCTGCAACGATTTGGCTTGGTTCTCGGCAAACGGAAGGGCCGATCCGTCGAACATCACCGACGTCCACCCGGCGTCGATGCAGCGTTTGATAATTTCGATGTCGGTGCAATGGTCCAGATGCAGCGCCACGGGCACCGGCGCATCGCTCGCCAGCATCCGCACCCAGGTTGCCACATGCACGGCACCCCAATGCTTCACCGTCTTGGTCGACACCTGAACGATCATCGGCGCATTCAGAGCTGCAGCACCGTCAATGATGGCGCGGGCTGAATTGAAGTCGATCATGTTGTAGGCGGCGATTCCGTAGTGGTTCGCGCGGGCGTGGCGCAGCATCGGGCCCATGGGGACTAGTGGCATGGCGGCATCCTCGGGTGGGTGCCTGCCGGTGGACCGGCAGGCGGTGGGGTTCAGATCAGGGTTTCGGCGGGGCGCGAGGGGTCGAACAGGCGGCGGCGGCCCGCAGCTTTGGCGTCGTTGTCGAAGGTCGTGCCCCGGGGCGCCGACACGACTTCCAGTTGCAGGCCCCAGGGTGCCAGGAAATAGCACCAGGTCAGGCCGAGGTTCGGGCCATCAGTGTAGGACGTAGGCGCGCCCAGCACCTGCACGCCATTATCCTTCAGGAACTTGACCGCCGCGTCTATGTCATCGACATAAAACGCGATGTGATGCCCGCCCTCGTCGCTGTTTTTCAGCGGCCAACCCTTGTGTTGATCGGGGGCGGAATACTGGAACACCTCAAGGTTGGTGCCATTGCCCAGACGGACATAGCGGAATTCCTTGATCTCAGACCGGGGATGCACGTTGAGGTGTTCATGCATCCAGTCGCCTTCACCCTTGAAATGAGTGGCGGCGGTGAACAGCACTTCTGCCCCCAGGATGTTGGCGAAGAAATCACAGGCCTGATTGATGTCGGGCACGGTGATCCCGATGTGTTCCATTCCACGGATACCCGGTATCGGCATGGTCTAGTCCTCCCTATTGATATTTCTGCGAAAAATCGGAAAGTGCGGCATACTGTCCCGATTTGGCGATGGCCTC
>JANNAF010000070.1:0-14553 GCA_031384005.1 Rhodobacterales bacterium
CGTGGCAACATAGGCCAGATAGGACCGCGTCAGGGCCGTATCCTGATAGACATAGGCGTCATACCCCGGGTTGCCCGCCCCGTTCGGCACATCCAAGCCCGGTGCCCGTGTATAGGTCGCGAACTTGCCCGAGCTTGACACACCCTGCATGTCGATCTGCAACACCCCGGCGGTATAACGGAACGCCGTCATGTCGCGCGCCACCTCGGGTGGCACAGTACTGGCCGCCCCGCCATCGCTGATCGGCGCGCCGCTGCCACCGACAAACGGGTTGCCATCACAGGCGCCCAGCACAAGACAGGCCAATACCGCGTTTCTGACTGCAAACATGATGCCTCACTACGTTTTTGCTTTTTTGCAACCTTGCCAAAGATGTGCGGAAAGGTCAAATCCGCGTTGCCCGTGCGAAAAATCCGCCCCATGCTGATGCAGCCCCGCACCACCGGGCATATGGTTGTTCCCCTCCCCCCCCTCCCCCAGATATAGTTGACCCCGACTCATCGCCCGACTCATGCCCGCAATCCACCCCAACCAAAGGTGTCGCCCATGCCCCTCACCCCCGACCAACTGGCCGAAATTCAGGCGGCCCGCGCCACCCCCCGCCAAACCCTGCGCGCCGTGTCCGAGGGGATGGAGGCGCATCTGTACCGCGCCCACCCCGTGCTGGATCACGGCTTTATCCGCGTCATCGACTATATGGGCGACGACGCCGCCATCGTGCAGGCCGCCCGCGTCTCCTATGGTGCCGGCACCAAACACGTCCAGAATGACGAGGGCCTGATCCGCTACCTGATGCGGCACTGGCACTCGACCCCGTTCGAGATGTGCGAAGTCAAACTGCACGTCAAACTGCCGGTCTTTGTCGCCCGCCAGTGGATCCGCCACCGCACCGCCAACGTCAACGAATACTCTGCCCGCTATTCCATCCTTGACCGTGAATTCTACATCCCCGCCCCCGAACACCTGGCCGCCCAATCGGTCGTCAATAACCAAGGTAGGGGCGAAGTCTTAACAGGCGCTGAATCCGCCCGCGTGCTGGAACTGCTGAAATCCGACGCCAACACCGCCTATGACCATTACGAGGCGATGCTGTCCACGACCGACCAAAATGGCGAGGCGCAACAAGGCCTCGCCCGCGAACTGGCCCGCATGAACCTGCCCGCCAATATCTATACCCAGTGGTATTGGAAGGTCGACCTGCACAACCTGTTCCACTTCCTGCGCCTGCGCGCCGACCCTCACGCCCAATACGAAATCCGCGTGTATGCCGAGGCGATTGCGGCCTGTGTCAAGGATTGGGTGCCGCTGGCCTATGCGGCGTTCGAGGATTACCGGATGGGCGGTGTGAATATGAGCGCCAAGGCGGTTGCGGTGTTGAAACGGCGGTTGGCGGGGGAGGTTGTAGGGCAGGCTGATAGCGGGATGAGTAAGGGGGAGTGGCGGGAGTTTGAGGGGATTTGGGGGTGAGTGAAGAGACGAGGATTAGTCAGCCGGAGCCATTTGAATTAGAAGTGCAATCAAGTAGCTTTTCGCTGAAAATTCGAGGTTTTAGACCCATTGCGCAAGTCGGTGCGTATTTGGCGGACTTTATCGGCTTGATTGGTGAACCAGCTGGAGCGGCCACAGATGCTCTAAAGCGATTCAGGATTCACCGTGCCGAGAGCGCAGCGGCGGCTATGCTCAGAGCGAAACAAATAGCGGCGGATAGGGGCGAAACTATTGGGGCTGTTAGCCCCAAAATTCTCGCACCGTGGATCGAGGGAGCATCACTCGAGGAAATTGATGATGAAAATATTCTAGAGCTTTGGGCTCAGATTCTTGCCGCCTCGGATGGCACATTCGACCCGGTTCTTGCAGCCCTAATCGAACTCGCGTCAAAGATTGGCCCAAGGGAGGCGTTGCTTCTCCGAGACTTTTTCACTGCTGATTTGCCCTGTGGTTTCTCATTTTTGGGTTCTGGTTCGCTGATTCAAAAGTCATTTGGCCGCGAGGGGATGAGGCCGCATGATGACAGAGTCTGTGATCGCTTGGCGGACAGGTTGCTCAGAAGCAGTCGCTTTTTCCACGATTTAGACTCCGGTATACTCGACAACTGGTCTCTAGATGAGGCAGGTGCGCCGATCAATACAATAGATAAGAGATGGCTCGACCAGTTGGACTTAAGGCTCTTTGCGCGGATCGGCAGTATTGGTGTTTTTAAAGATGGAGGCGGTTTCGGGTTAGGTCCAAATATTGTTCCTTTGGAGGTCCTCGAGTTCTATGGCGTTGTGGCGAGACGAGAGAAATCTTCGAAAACGGGATCTCGTGAAATCAAGGTAATGCTTTTTGAGTTGACCCATCTTGGGCTCAAATTTTTTGAGCTACTTAACAAGAACAAACTGAAGGTCTCGGGATCATTTTCTATGGATAAGATCTCGGAATTGATGGAATGGCGACGACATAGAGCCTACAGCAAGCCGTAGCGAGCGCAGCCATAGCGCACCTCCCCGCGCCCAGCCCCGGCAAGCGTGCCGGGGCGTTCGGCGCTGAAAATGGTCCACTGGACCATTTTCGCCCCGGGCAAGGCCCGGGGCCGCACCTCACCCTTGATATTTCCCCCATTTCAATATACATTCTAATGCACATCACAAGGTGCATCCCATGACACGTCTCCTCACCCCCCATATCGCCACCATGACCGAAATGCGCGAACCGCATAAGGTGCTGGAACGTTCGGGCGGCAAACCGGTCGCTATCCTCAAAAACTCCGCCGTCGTCGGCTACTTTGTCCCAGCCGAGGCGGTGTCCAACGTCGAAACCCGCGTCGCCACGCTGGAGGAGGTGATGGAGAGTTTGAACCGTCGGCGTGCCGTCAATCAGCCGGTTCTGGACTATTTGCGCGACAAATGACCTTTCGCCTTCTAACCCCCGAACTGGTCGAGGCACTTCATGATGCCATCCTGAACCCTGGCGAATTGCCGGGCCGCGCGCGGGACAAATCGCTGGAGGCGGCTTTGGCGCGGGTCGATAACCGTCTGGCTTACGGCATGATTGCCAATGTCTTTGACCTTGCCGCCGCCTATGCCGTGGCGGTTGCGCGGGGTCATTGCTTCAATGATGGCAATAAACGCACTGCGCATCAGTCAATGGATACCTGCCTTGACCTGAACGGCATTCAAATCGACTGGGTCACCCAGGAAACCGGCCAGATCATCATCCGCTGCGCCCAAGGTCTGATGGAGGATGGCGATCTGGCCGATTGGTTGCGCGGGCGGGCGGGCTAAGCCTGCCGCTGGGCAAAGGTTGCTATTTTATGAATGTATAATTCCAAGGTATTGATAAGGTTACAGATCGTGTTTTGTCCGCGCGTGGACACGCCTTGGGTCAGGCCAGTGACCAGCGGGTTTCCACATCATTTCCCAAACCCCGCTGCGATAGCAGGGTCAGGCGCGGGGCCTCGGCAAGCGCGGTCAGGCTCAGCGGCCCCAATGCCGGGCGCCCCTCCTGCCCGATCAGGGCGCCTGCGGTGTGCAGGACCACCTCATCCACCAGCCCGGCCCGGATCAGCGCCGCCGCCAACTGCCCGCCCGCCTCGCACAGGATGCGGGTCAGGCCACGGGTGGCAAGGGCTTGCAGGGCGGCGGTCAGGTCCAGATGGCCGTCCCCCGGCAGCGCGATCAGGGTCGCCCCGGTTTCTTCCCACGCCGTACAGGCGGCGGCAGGGGCGTCGGGTCCGTGCAGCAGCCAGACCGGCGTCAGGCGGGCGGTGTGGCCAAGGCGGCTGTGGGGGTCATGGGTCAGGCGGCTGTCCAGCACAATCCGCAGCGGCTGATGGGCGGCCCCCATGTCGCGGACGGTCAGGTCCGGGTCATCCGCCCGCGCCGTACCCGATCCCACCAGCACCGCATCATGGGTCATGCGCAGCAGATGGACCGCCCGGCGCGCCTCGGGCCCGGTGATCCAGCGGCTTTCCCCTGCGGCCGTCGCGGTTCGGCCATCCAGCGTGGCGGCCAGTTTCAAGGTGACAAAGGGCAACCCCCGCGTGACCCGTTTCAAAAACCCCGCATTGGCCACCCTTGCCTGCGCAGCCAGCACCCCCTCGGTCACCGAAATCCCCGCAGCCCGCAGCATGGCGTGACCCTTGCCCGACACGCGGGCGTCAGGATCGGTCAGCGCCGTGACAACCCGGGCAACACGCGCTGCAATCAATGCCTCGGCGCAGGGGGGGGTGTGGCCATGATGGGCGCAGGGTTCCAAGGTGACATAGGCCGTGGCCCCCACAGCCTGCCCTGCCTGCAACAAGGCCATCGTCTCGGCATGCGGACGCCCACCGATCTGGGTCCAACCTCGCCCCAAAACGCGCCCATCCCGCACAAGCACACACCCCACCGCCGGGTTTGGCCATGTACGCCCCAAACCCCGCGCCCCAAGGCGCAAGGCGTGGAACATGTGGTCGTCTTCTGTCACTCTTCTGTCGCGCCGGGGCGAAGCTCGGAGACGAAGCGGTCAAAATCATCCGCCGCCTGAAAGTTCTTGTACACGCTTGCAAAGCGGACATAGCCGACAGTGTCGATCCGCGCGAGGCTTTCCATGACAATCTCGCCAATCGTCTTTGACGGGATATCGGTGTCACCCAACGACTCCAACCGGCGAACAATGCCCGAAATCATCTGATCAATGCGTTCCGGATCGATCGGCCGCTTCTGCATCGCGATGCGGATCGAACGTTCCAGCTTGCTGCGGTCAAAATCTTCGCGCTTGCCAGAGGATTTGATGACGACCAGATCACGCAGTTGGACGCGTTCATAAGTGGTGAAACGCCCGCCACACGCGGGGCAAAAACGGCGGCGCCTGATGGAGACGTGATCCTCGGCTGGCCGCGAATCCTTTACCTGAGTGTCGATATTCCCGCAAAATGGGCAGCGCATTGGCCTGCACCCCTTGTTGTTGTTTCCTGCCTATGGGCCCGGAGGTTTTCCCCCGTTGTTGCCCTGACCATAGAGGTTATCCACAGGGAAGGGCCAGAACGAATGTCCCACCCCCAGATATAGACGCGTGACTGTGGCGGCGCGGACTCAGATTGCAGGTCGCTTGGGCCTTCATGCGTCATGGGGTGCAGTCCTTGGGCCGCAATCAAGGTGTCTATTGAATGGACAAGGACCTGCCCAAACCCAATTGCGTGCAGGCCGGGGCACCCCGGTCAGTGATGCGCGACACCGTTCACCCGCGATCCCAGGATGCCCGGTCTATCGCCCATGATCTGATGCGGGGCACGGGCTGTAGATGTATCGCTGTATCACGGGCCGACTTGGCATGCTTGGCGCGGACTGCGATCCGCCGTCATTTTGGCATTGCCCGGCCCAAACGTTGGTTGCCACCACTGTCGGTACCCCACCCTTGTGACGACCGCACGTGCAGTCTGCGAAAATCGCCAGGTGATGATTTTGGCTGCGCCAGATAGGGCCTAAACCGCCATCTTGGTTGACCTGAACGAAGCCGTTCCCCTGCTCGGTTGGGGCCTGCCAACCCGATGGTCCATTCCGATATGCCAGCCAACGTGGTGGCATCGGCTATACGATGACTTTGCCCAGCCAGGCTGCGCCATCACTCAACCGTGAAGCGACACGTGACAAGAGCGCGCTAAAATCTCCATATGAATTGGGTATGAAAAGGTAGGATTGCACAATGACACGAATGACCGCCAAGGATTTCGACCCGAAACTGCTGGAGCTGTATGATTTTTACGCCCATGGCATGATCACCAAACGCGAGTTTTTGGACCGTGCGTCCCGCTTTGCTGTGGGTGGCCTGACGGCTATGACCATTCTGGGCATCATGAGCCCGAACTACGCGTTTGCCGAACAGGTGGCGTTTACCGACCCTGACATCGTCGCAGAATACATCACCTACACCTCGCCCAACGGAAATGGCGAAGTGCGCGGCTATCTTGTGCGTCCGGCAGGCGATGTGGCCAAGCATCCGGCCGTGGTCGTGGTGCATGAAAACCGCGGCTTGAACCCCTATATCGAGGATGTGGCGCGCCGTCTGGCCAAGGCGGGATTTGTGGCTTTGGCGCCCGACGGCCTGACCAGTGTTGGTGGCTATCCTGGCAATGACGACAAGGGCAAGGAATTGCAGTCGCAAGTCGATCCGGCCAAGCTGATGAACGATTTCTTTGCCGCCGTCGAACTGATGATGACACATGAGACGTCGACCGGGGCCGTGGGCATCACCGGGTTTTGTTATGGCGGCGGTGTCGCCAATGCGGCCGCCGTTGCCTATCCCGAGTTGAAGGCGGCCGTTCCGTTCTATGGCCGTCAGGCAGATGCCGTCGATGTGCCGCGGATCAAGGCCGCCTTGATGCTGCATTTCGGCGCCCTTGACGAGCGAGTGAATGCAGGTTGGCCTGATTACGAAACAGCTTTGAAGGCGGCGGGGACCGAATATCAGGCCTTCATCTATGACGGTGCCAACCACGGCTTCCACAACGACAGCACACCGCGTTACGACAAGGCTGCAGCCGATCTTGCGTGGACACGCACGGTTGATTTCTTCAAGGCCAAACTGGTCTAGGACCTATCTGTCCAGGGCCATCAGCACGGCGACCTTGGTTTCAGAGCAGACGCGACCGTAAATCATCGGTCGGCACCGGGCAAACCGCGTGCCGACCGAACCATTTGTACCTGTTGCCTGCTGCCTTTCGATAGGCCCAGTCGCGTGCCGGTCTGGGGATAGCACGCAGGGCATTGACCAGCCTCCATAGCCCGCCAAACTGCGTCACTACGGTCAGAATGGCGTCTGTATCCGTATGATAACGACCGTTCAGGTGCACCACCAAGGTGTCAAATGTGACCGGGCTCAGACCCAATTGACGATAAATGTCCTGCCCAAGGTCAGTTTGCGCTGTGGCCAGATTAAAGACCCGGCGCCGATCATACCGAACCACAAACCGCGCCCAGCGATTGCACAGGACGCAGACACCATCAAACAGGATCAAATTCGGCAGATCAGGCAAACAAGGTTTCCCCCAGCTGATCAATCGCTTGCTTGGCTTTGGCCACCGACGCCTCGACGGCCTCATCATGCGACGTGCGGGTGTCGGCACGGATCAGTTGGTGCACCTTGACGGCGCCATCCACGTCTTTCTCGACCCGCGCGGCAATTCGAAACGACGCTCCCTCCTTGATCGGCTCTGGATAGATGCGGAAATCCTTGTGTAAAATGGCCTGCGGTGCCGCAGGATCCGATTTGCCAAAAAGGCGGCGCAGAAAATTCATGGGGCAGGCTCCAACAGAGGCGGCGATGCGCGCCAAGGATGAAGCGATCCCACAGCGATGTCCAGTCCAGTGCAGGCCGCCAACAGAACGCCGGGCAAAGGCCGCCTTCCGCCCATTAAGGCGATGCCAACTTGCGCCAAGTCAATACATCGTCACAGGATCGCGTTAGGCTGAACCAGCAGCGCCAGTCGCATCTCGGTCCGCGCTGGTCTGGCCCTATTGGATGACAACACATGACGTTGACCACCCCACATGCCCAATCTGTATCCGTTTGTCTGACCGACCTTCAGTCTGACCCCAATGGCATGACCGCGCAGGAGGCCGCAGCGCGTTTGTCCCGGCACGGCGCAAACAGCCTGCCGGTTGTGCGTGGGCGCGGCCCTGTCCTGCGCTTTGCCCTGCAGTTTCACAATGTCCTGATTTATGTTCTGATCGGGGCATCGGTGGTGACGGGCCTGTTGCAGCACTGGGTCGATACCGGTGTCATTCTGGCTGTCGTGCTGGCGAATGCGATCATCGGCTTTGCACAAGAGGGCAAGGCAGAGGCAGCCATGGCCACCATCCGCGGGATGCTGGCGCCCCATGCGGCGGTGCTGCGCAGTGGCACGCGTGTCACTGTCGATGCGGCAGATCTTGTGCCAGGCGACATCGTGCTGTTGGAGGCGGGCGACAAAGTGCCCGCCGACCTGCGCGTGATCGAGGCGCGCGGGCTTGCGGCCCAAGAGGCGATGCTGACCGGTGAATCAGTCCCGGTGGACAAGAACAGTCCGCCGGTGGCCACCGATGCCGCCCTGGGCGACCGCAAGTCGATGCTGTGGTCCGGCACCCTGATCACCCAAGGGACGGCGCGTGGTCTGGTCATTGCCACGGGACCCGCAACCGAAATTGGCCGCATCGGCGGGCTGCTGGCGGGTGTGGAAAACCTGACCACACCCCTTGTCGCGCAAATGGACCACTTTGCGCGCTGGCTGTCATTTTTGATCCTTTTCGCGTCAGCCTTGCTGTTTGGCTACGGCTATTTCGTCGCGCACCGCGACTTTGCCGAGTTGTTCATGGCCGTGGTCGGCATTGCGGTGGCCGCAATTCCCGAAGGCTTGCCCGCGGTCATGACGATCACGTTGGCCATTGGCGTTCAGGCCATGGCCAACCGCCGCGCCATCGTCCGACGCTTGCCCGCAATCGAGGCGATCGGGTCGGTTTCGGTCATCTGTACCGACAAGACCGGGACCCTGACCTACAATGAAATGGTCGTCGTCGCAGCCGAAACGCCAGAGCGCACCTACTCCATTGCAGGTGCAGGCTATGCCCCGCTGGGTGCAATTCAGCCCACAGGGGATCTGACCCCGCTCGCCCGTGCGGCGGCCCTGTGCAACGACGCCGCCCTGCATGACCGCGCCGGTGTCTGGTCGGTTGAAGGCGACCCGATGGAAGGGGCGCTCTTGGCATTTGCAGGCAAGGTTGGCGGCGATTTTGGCAGACCGCGTCTGGATGCCATCCCGTTTGACAGCCGTCACCGTTTCATGGCCGTTCTGACCGAAGGGGGTGTGCTTTTTGTCAAAGGTGCGCCGGAACGCGTTTTGCGCATGTGCGACGGGATCGACCAGCCGCATTGGCGAAAACGGGCGAACACTCTGGCCCACCAGGGGCTGCGCGTGCTGGCTTTTGCGCAACGGACCGTATCCGGCACGCGCATCGACCCCACCAGTCTGGAGGGGGGGCTCAGTTTTCTGGGGCTTGTCGGCCTGATCGACCCACCCCGCCCCGAGGCGATTGCCGCCGTTGCAGAATGTCGCGCCGCGGGTATCCGGGTCAAGATGATCACGGGCGACCATGCTGGTACGGCGGTGGCGATTGCAGCGCAGATCGGCTTGGAAAACCCGCACCGCGTTCTGACAGGGGCGGACCTGGACCAGCTGGACGACCCGCAACTGGCCCTCGAGGTGGCCAAGGTTGATATCTTTGCCCGCACCAGCCCCGAACACAAACTGCGCCTTGTGACGGCCCTTCAGGCGGCGGGGCTGTCTGTCGCCATGACGGGGGACGGGGTCAATGATGCACCCGCCCTGAAACGCGCCGACGCCGGCATCGCCATGGGGCTCAAAGGGTCGGAGGCCGCCAAAGAAGCCGCCGATCTGGTGCTGGCCGATGACAACTTTGCCTCGATTGCCGCTGCGGTGCGCGAAGGGCGGACAGTTTATGATAACCTGAAAAAGGTGATCAGTTTCGAACTTCCCACCAATGCAGGCGAGGCGATGGTGGTCGTCCTGGCACTTTTGTTGGGGCTGTCCATGCCGATCACCGCCGTCCAGATCCTGTGGGTCAACCTGATCACAGGGATCACCCTTGGCCTGGCCCTGGCGTTCGAACCGACCGAGGCGGGCACCATGGCCCGCCCGCCCCGCCGCCGCGACGCGCCCATCCTGTCGGGTAGGCTGGTCTGGCATGTGGTGCTGGTGGCGACTTTGTTCATGGCGGCGGTCTTTGGCATCTTTGCCTATGCGACCGATCGTGGATACCCGACCGAACTGGCGCAAACCATGGCGATGAACATGTTGGTGGTGCTAGAGATTTTTCACCTGTTCTTCATCCGCAATCTGCACGGCACCTCACTGACCTGGGCAGCTGTGCGCGCCACGCGCGTGGTCTGGGCCGTCGTCATCCTGATCACAGCCGCCCAGTTCGCCGTCACCTACCTTGCCCCGTTTCAGGCGATCTTGGGCACCAGACCCGTCTCATTGGCAGATGGAATCCTGATCGTCGGTATTGGCGCGGCCTTCTTTGCCCTGGTCGAGATTGAAAAGCAGATCAGACTGGGCCTGTCACGTTAGCTTGTGATCGCAATGCGTGGGCCACACTGCCTGTGCCCACCTTACTCGGCCGGGCCAAGGTCCATCATCATGCGCAGTGGCGCACTGGCAGCGTCGCCCGGCGCGCGAAACCCCATCGATTGATACAGGCCAATAGCCGACAACGCGCTTTGGTCAACCTGCAACGCTGCGCGTTCGAACCCCAGATGGCGCAGATGGGTGATGCACTCGCGCATCAAACGACGCGCCACGCCTTGGCCCCGGTGGTGCGGATCAACGCTGACGTTCGAAACAAACGCCGTGCCGCGATCCGACGCATTGCAGTAAACAGCCACCAATCCAATCAGACGGCCCCCTGACCAAGCCTCGAACCGGGTGGCGTCTTGCACCAGTTTACCGGCGTAAGAGGCCAGATCGACACGGGTGCTTAGGGGCGGATGAAAACTGGCGTCACAAGACATCAGATGCACCGCAACCTCCTGCAACCCCGCACTGTCAAGGCGGATGTCCACCGTCACCCCAGCGCCAATTCTGCCGCACCAAACCCATACCGGCCAAAGGCGTTACCATTGTACAAAAGATACGGCCTACCACCTGAAACCGTTAGATGCGGATAGCACTGCATGTCGGCATCCCACTCACCCGCCTGCCCCGTCAAACCCAGCGCCGCGTCATCGCGCAGCCATGTCACCAGATCGGCAGAACTCGCATACCCAACCCGGTACCCTTTGGCCGGATCGGTGCGAAAGCCGTGCACATCGCGGTAACAAAATACCATGTGATACCTGCCGCCAAAGGCAATGACGCTGGGCAGGGCCTGACATTCATCCACCCCCAAACGGTCCGGCAAGATCTGCACGCCATCCTCTTTGACCCAGTCCACCCCGTTGGCCGAAACAGCATGGCCGATCTTGTACACCCGGTCCGGGGCCGCCTGTTCGTATTCGCGTTTCCAGCGTTGCCCGAACATGTACCACATGTGGAACCCCCCACCGGCCTTGATGACAAAGGCATCACCAACCAGAAACGGTTCATGCAGCGACGGCCCAAGGATTGGCCCCGCGCCGATCCGGCGAAAGGTTCGCCCGTCGTCGTCGCTGACAACAAGGCCAATCGCCGTATCCACCGACACCGACACGCGTCGGTTCCAACCACAGGTATAGCCCCAAACCTGCCCCTGATGCCGCAGCACATTCATCGGGAAAATGCCGTGTTCATCAAAACTGCCCAAATCCCCCAGCGGCAAAACCGGCTGGCTGGACACCCGCAGCACCGATCCAAACGCCTTGTCCATGTCAACATAGGCCATATGGCTGCGAAAGGTCAGCCCGCCCGGATCAACGGCCCGGGTCGAGAAATAGACCCGGGTAAAACCCTCAAATTCCAATGTTTGCGGGCTTTGCGCGAACTCTTTGCAACCCTCGGCCAGTTGATGTGCGGTTGGGTCGAAAACCTTGCCCAGACGTGCCTTGATCATGGCGTTGCCCCCGCCGGAATACCACCGACCAGCCGGGCCAGCCCAAACCCCTCACGTCCAACGCCGTTGCCCAGATAGGCCAGATAGGTCTGGCCATCGACATCAAACACATGCGGATAGCTGACCATTTCGCTGTCCCAACCGCTGGACGACACGGAAATGCCAGCCTTGGCATCCTCGCGGGTCCAGGTGACCAGATCAGCGCTGCTGGCATACCCGATGCGGTAGCCCTTGGCATGGCTGCGAAACCCCTCGCTATAGCGATAGCAAAAGAACATATGGTATCGCCCGTCCGCCCAGAACACATCCGGGCTGGCCTGCGCCTCGTCGTCTTCGATGGCGGTCGGGATCAGGTCGTGGCCCAGTTTGGTCCATGTGATCCCGTCGGGTGAGGTGGCCATGCGGATCCGGTAAACCGGTTCTGGCCGCCCCTCGACCATCTTCCACAGCTTTCCCGCGATATAAAACAGATGATACAGGCCGTTGAAATGGCGGATCTTTGGACCGCTGATCACAAAGGGTTCGTCCAGCGAATAGGGAATGACTGGCCCCGGCCCCAACCTTTGAAACGTCCGGCCGCCATCCGTGCTTTCTGCACAGCCGATACCCACATTGAACGGCACCGACACACAGCGTGTCCAGCCCGCATAATAGGCGCGGATGCGGTCCTCATGGCGGATCACCGACACAGGGTATGTGCCAAACTCGTCAAAGGTGCCAAGGCCACCCAGCGTCAGTATGGGCTGTTCAGCCAGCCGCAGGACGCGCGTCAGATCGCCCCGGTCCATATCAACATAGGCCGAATAACTGACATATTGTCCTGCGGCATCAGCCGGTGGCCTGCAGGAAAAGTAGATCCGGACGAAATCGTCAAAGATCAACGTGGCAGGCGCCTGCGCAAACTCGCGCAGCCACGGCCGCCCCTCTGCCGTTTTGGGGTCAAACACCTTGCCCAGCTTTTGCCAGACAAAGGGCGCGGATCGTGCATCAGTCGACAAGGTCATAATCCTTCAACAAGGCGCCGGTGATATGGTCGACCGTAGTGAACATCAACACATCCAGAATAGACAGCGACGGCACAAAGGCCCCGTCAAACTGGGGGTAACTGCGCAGATGGGGCTGGATGAATTGCAGCCCAAGCCCGTGCTGGCGGAAATCCTGCGCGGCATACAGCGCCCGACCGCCGGGCGGATTGACATAGGTGCCCCCGCCAAGCCGCTGGCACAAGTCGATAACGCGGTCCCTGCCCTGCCATTGCGGCGCCCCTTGTTCGACTTCGGATGATACCCGCACTGGGGTTTCGATATTCAAATGGGCACAGCACCTGCGCAGCGAATGATGGATGAAATCAAACAGATTTGCCGAACGGTACTGCAAAATCGCCTCGACCAAGGGCATGGTGGCGGCAAACTGCGGCGCCTTGCGATAGGCGCCTGTGATCTGGTTCAGCAGTGCCTTGGGGTCAAAATCATCGGCCAGTTGGCGGTCCACCACATCAGCATAATCGGACCCCTTCTTGATTGGCAGCGAAAACATGACGGCACTGTTGTTGCGCAGCATCTGATTGCGGTTGATCCAGCCCTTTTTGGTGAACTGGATCGTGTCATAAACCACAAACTGGTCGACCGCGGCGATCAGTTGGAAATATCCCAGATAGGGCAGGAAATAGGGCTGCATGATCGCAATTTTCATGTGCTCGCCATCCAATTCCACCCCTGCTGCGTGCTCTCTTGAGGCTACCCGCGCAAAAGGTCAACGATCCGGGCAATCGCCGCGCTGTCAAGGTCCGGGTAAATTGGCAGACACAAGACCTGATCCGCCACCCGTTTGGCCACCGGCAGATGATCGGGTTGCGCAGTGGGCAGGTCCTTGTACATCGCAAACTCAGTGATCAAGGGATAGAAATAGCGCCGCGGATGCACGCCGCTTGCCTTCATCTTGTGGTACAAATCGTCGCGAGACAGCGGATAGTCCGGCCGAACAAGGATGGGGAAATAGGCATAGTTGGGCTTGGTCCCCCCCAAGGACAGCGACAGGTAATCCAGCCCCGCGATGTCATCTATCGCAGCACAATAGGCCGCACTGATGGCCGCCCGGCGCTGAATGGCCGTTTCCAGATACTTCAGTTGCAACAAACCAAAGGCGCAGTTCAACTCGCTCATCTTGCCGTTGATACCGGTCTCCAGAACGCTGGTTTCCCCGGCATGGCCAAAGTTCTTGAGCTTGTCGATCTGGTCTTTCATTTCGGCCGTATGCGAAACGATCGCACCGCCTTCAAAGGTGTTGAAAACCTTGGTTGCGTGCAGGCTCAGGGTGGACAAATCGCCATGGTTCAGAACACTGCCCGCCGCATCCTCGACCCCAAAGGCATGTGACGCGTCATAGATCAGCTTCAGGTTATGCCTGCGGGCAATATCGGCAAACCGGGCGGTGCGGGCCGGGTTGCCATAGCAGTGAACCGGCAGGATCGCCGTTGTGCGTGGCGTGATCAGCGCCTCGATTTTGTCAGGGTCAAGGTTCAGGCTGTCTTCTTCGATGTCGGCAAACACTGGTACCTGATTGTTCCACAACACTGCATGCGACGTGGCCACAAAGGAAAACGGCGTCGTTATGACCTCACCGGTGCCGCCCAGCACCTTTAGGGCGATGACCAATGCCGTGGTGCCGTTGTTGAACAACGATATGAACGGAACCCCCAGATAGGCGGCCAGCTCGGCCTCCAACTGAACGTGAAATGGTCCGCCATTGGTCAGAATCCCGCGATCCCAGATTTTCTGCAGATAGGGCGTAAACTCGTCCAACGGTGGCATATAGGGTTTCGTGACGAAAATATCCTGCGTCATCTGTGTCGTCGACCTTTCAATTGCGTAATCCTGCGTCGTAAAGTCTGTGCTTTCGGTATGTAGAGTTAACGCCCGGATGTGGCCAGTCCAGATCGCAACCGTCACCGGGATCGGCGGACATTCCACCGCCAAAGCGGTGCTCTTGGCATATGGTCAGGACTTGACGCGCA
>JANNAF010000110.1:0-10271 GCA_031384005.1 Rhodobacterales bacterium
GCCTCGATTTCGGATTTGTTGCTGCAAAAGCTGGGCAAAGCCTCGGCCCGGGCGGTGATGGCCAGCCATGCGGTGCAATGCGGCGTCAGGCCACAGGCGGCGCAGGTCCCCACCAGACGTGCCAGTTCGGTGCGCGAATACCAGCCATCGGTCACTGCCTCGACCAGATCGACGCCCAAGGTGCGGGCCATGCCCCGGGTCAGTCCCCAAGCCATCGGTGCGGATGCAATATCCATGGACCTATCCTTTTGTCGGGTTCAGGTGATTTGGTCCAGATTGGTCAGGTTGCCGGTGGCAAACCATGATCCAGATCAAGCTGAGGGCGATTGCGCGGGCCCGAACTGGCCGCTAGACTGGACGGATGTTTACCATCGAGCACGACTTTGACGCGACAGTGATCACCCTTGTCGACGAGGGCGGCGTGCATCTGCAAGAGGATGTCACGATCGAGGCGTTTGAGGATTGCATCGTGATCCAGCAGGTTGACCGGATCACCGACACGCCGTTGCGCATCACCTTGTCCCTGCGGCAGGCGCGTGATTTGGGCGCTGCGTTGAACCTGCCCGAGGGGGCCTACCGCATCAAGTGAGGGTTGGCGCCCGATGGGACCGGTTGGCCACGCCAGATTGCCGGACTTGACGCCGCGCGCCCAAGGCCGCAGATCTGTGGACGACACAACAGGTGACCGATGACCCAAGCTGACCCTGCCGCCTTTGCCTTTTTGTCGCGACGCCGGTCCCGCCCGGCCAAGATGTTTGCAGGTCCGGTGCCCGACCAACCCGCCCTGCGCGCGATATTGACCGCTGCCCTGCGCGTACCTGATCATGGCAAGCTGGAACCATGGCGCCTGATCGTGGTCGACAAGGCTGGCATGACGCGGCTGGCCGGTCTGGCCGAGGCGCGGGCGCTGGAATTGGGCGGTGACGCGCAAAAAGTGGCCAAGGGGCGCGGGCAGTTTGACCTTGGCCAGTTGGCCGTGGTGGTGATTTCCTCGCCCAAGGGCGAGGCCAAGCCAGTGGTCGAACAGATCGCCTCGTCGGCTGCGCTGTGCATGAACATCCTGAATGCCGCCGAGGCCGCAGGCTGGGGGGCGAACTGGCTGACCGGCTGGGTCGCGCATGATGCGACCTTTGCCGCCCGCGCCTTTGGCTGCACCAAGGGCGAGGCGGTCGCCGGCATCGTGCATATCGGCACCCCTGCAGCCGATGGGCCAGACCGCCCGCGCCCTGATATTGACCGCGTCGTGCAGTGGCCCGCCCCATGATTTTGGCCGATTTCCTGCGGGCCTTGGGCCAGATCGGGGATGGCCGGATCCTGCGCGTGATGGCGCTGGGCGTCGTGCTGGCGCTGGCGATGTTGTTTGGGATTTATGCTGTGCTGATCACAGTTGTGGATCTGTTCGTGCCTGGCAGCATCTCGGTTCCCTTTATCGGGCAGATCGGCGGGATCACCACGCTGTTTGGCTGGGGGTCGCTGGTTTTGGTGCTGGTCTTGTCGGTGTTCATGATGATGCCCGTCGCCACGGCCATGACCGCCTTTTTTCTGGAGGAGGTCGCGGACGCGGTCGAGGATGTGCATTATCCCGGCCTGCCCCCGGTGACGGCCGTTGGGGTTTGGGATACTTTGGCCGATATGGCGGGTTTTGTGGCGCTGTTGCTGACGGTGAATGTGCTGTCGCTGATGCTGTGGCCCTTTGCCGGACCACTGATGCCGGTGATCTCTTGGGCGATCAACGGCTACCTTTTGGGGCGCGAGTTCTTTACCCTTGTCGCGGCGCGCCGTCTGGGGCGGGTCGGGGCTGCGGCCCTGCGGCAGCGTTATGCGGGGCAGATCTGGCTGGCGGGCGCCCTGATGGCGGCCCCCTTGTCATTCCCGCTGGTCAACCTGCTGGTGCCGGTGCTGGGTGTCGCGACATTCACCCATATGTTCCACAGGCTGGCCCGGCTTTAGCGCGGGCCCTAGCGCGGGCTGGACAGGCCAAAGATGTCCAGATCATCGATCCCGATGCCACCAAACAGGATCACGCTGCACAGCGCCGCCCAGACCAGGATGGCCACGACAGTCGTGATGCGGGCCTTTTTGCCGACCAGATTGTCGGACGGGGCCGATTTCGGCGTGCCGGGCACCACGGCCCCCGCCTCGTCCTGCGAGGTAAAGCGCAGGGGCAGCACGCAAAAGAACACCATGAACCATGTTACGGAAAACAGAACCAGCGCACCGGTGATTGTCATGACTGCTCCAACTCGATCAGGGTTCCAGTAAAGTCTTTGGGGTGCAAGAACAGCACTGGCTTGCCATGCGCCCCGATCTTGATATCGCCCAGCACGCGCGCACCCTCGGCGATCAGCTTGTCGCGGGCGGCGGCGATATCGGGCACCTCAAAACACATGTGATGGATGCCACCCGACGGATTCTTGGCCAGAAAGGCCGCGATGGGCGAGGCGTCGCCAAAAGGCGCAAGAAGCTCAACCTTGGTGTTGGGCAGGGTGACAAAGACCACCGTGACGCCATGTTCGGCCAGATCCTGCGGCGGGCCCACATCGGCGCCAAGGGTTTGGCGGTACAGCTGCGCTGCGGCGGCCAGATCGGGCACCGCAATCGCGACATGGTTCAGGCGGCCGATCATCTGCGTCTCCTTGACGGTGCGGGCGTTATGGAAGCTGGCGGTGATTTGGGCAAGGGGCACAAAGAAATGTGGCGTGGGGCTGCGTCATTAACCCGCAGTTAGGATTGATATGGTTCGAATAGAGCTGCAGCCAAGCGTCTGGGGGATCAAGGTGCCAAACAATCTGATCGTGGAATTGCCGGACCTGACTGCGTGCGGCATCGCCCTGCCTGCCAATTCGCGCGACATTGTCAGCACCTTGCCCCTGCGCGGCATCACCGTTCTTGCGGTCGAGGACAGCCGCTTTGCGTCCGAGGCCCTGCGCCTGATGTGCCAGCGTCTGGGCGCGCGGCTGCGGCGGGCCGAAACCATCCAGGCCGCCCGGTCGCATCTGCGTTTGTACCGTCCCAATGTGGTGATCGTCGATCTGGGCCTGCCCGATGGCCGGGGCGAGGCGTTGATTGCCGAGATTGCGTCAGGGCCCAGGCCGCCCGTCGTTCTGGCCACCTCGGGCGATCCGTCGGGCCAGTCGGCGGCGCAGATGGCGGGGGCCATAGGTTTTCTGGACAAACCACTGGAAAGTCTGGCGGCGTTCCAATCGCTGTTGTTGCAGCATTTGCCGGACCGGATGGCGGGCCTGTCCGATGTCTTTGAGCCCTTGCACCCCGACAATCTGGCGCTGCGCGACGATCTTGCCCACGCGGCAGCCCTGATGGAGGCGGGGACCGATCCGGAAACGCAGGCCTATCTGTCAGGATTTCTGTCCGGTGTCGCCCGCCACGCCCATGACACCGATCTGGCCCAAGCCGCCACCAACAACCGCCCCGAGGAGTTGCGCGCCCTGCTGCACCGCCGATTGCAAGGGGCTGACGTCGCCTTTGGCACCGCACAACCGGCGCAGTAGCGCCCTGGTTGCAGCCTCGGGCCGGCATCCGGGCCGCGCAAAACGCCAGCGCAGGCGCTGTGGCACGCCATGGAACCGCGCTGTTGCCAGATGATCTGTCCGGTGGGTACCGGCGGCACCGTCACATGTCCGCCGCCTGTCCAGCCTGGCTGTCTGGCGGAAAACCTATTTTGGGGGCCCTGCCCGCGCACTCATGGCGAAAAGCCAAGCGCACCTTGCCCAAGCCGGCGGTACGGTCGTTTGAAACCTGCCCGGTGGCACCAGCCCTGAACCAAGGGGGGGCGGCTGGTGCGCCCAAACGGGCGACGCCAAACGCCGCTTTGCGGCGGATCCGCAGCTTGGGCCAGACCGGGACGCGTCCCTGCCGCGCCGTGGGCCACGCCACCGTCCAAAATGCCCCCGCTACACCCAAAACCCCGCCCACACCCGGCAACAGGCCCCCCCGTAGTTTGGCGCCAACCGGACCCTGCCCAACCGCCGCCCCAGCGGTCAGGTCAACGCCGGATCCGACCCTGCCCGCACCAGACGCGTCAGGTCTGACAGGCTTTCACGCTGCCGACCGCCCGCGTCAAAGTTCCGCGGCGACAGCCAGGCCCGGTACGCCTCGCGCAGGGCGGGCCATTCGCGGTCGATCACGGCAAACCATGCCGTGTCGCGGTTGCGGCCCTTGACGATGGTGGCCTGCCGGAACACCCCCTCATAAGTGAACCCCAGCCGCTGCGCCGCCCGGCGCGATGGCATGTTCAGCGCATCGCATTTCCATTCATAGCGGCGATAACCGTTGGCAAAGGCCCAATCCATCATCAAGAACATCGCCTCGGTCGAGGCGCGACTGCGGTTTACCTCGGGCGACAGATTGATATGGCCGACCTCGATCGACCCCGCCTCTGGGGTGATGCGCAAATAGGACGCCATACCGCCACAATGGCCGCTGTCCTGCGCCCGGATCACGTAAAACAACGGGTCGCTGCCGGTGGCGGTATCCTTGGCCCAACGGTGATAGGCCGAGGCCGACAAAAACGGACCATAGGGCAGATAATCCCACAGATCATCATGGCCGCAATAGGCGCGAAACAGGTCTGCGGCATGCTGGTCAGGGTCCATCGGCTCCAACCGGACCACCTCGCCCACCAGCACGGCACCTGTCGGGCGGGGCGGCACTGTCCAGCCGACCAATGCTGCACCAAATTTCTTGCCCGTCATGGCACCCCCCGTTTTGCCCCGACTATGCCCGCGCAAAACGTGAACACAAGGGTCAAGTCACCGTTGATCACGTCTCAGTCGGCTGCGAAGTTGGAGGCGCCGTTGCGGGGGGATAGGCGTGAAACCCGTCAAAATCGGCTTTGCCGAGCGGCACCCCGGCGGCCCGCAGCGACATAGCCCATGGTCAGGTGGAACATGAAATTGGGCAGGCCGTACAGATACAAGAAATCGGCGGCAGTTTGGTCCAGATCGGCAATGCCCGCGCGGTGCTGGATGCGGCGGGTTTCGGCACCCAGAAAATCGTCCGGCCGCATGGCACCAAGGGTCGCGCGCACCACTGCCAGACGCGGGGCAAGGGCGGCGGGCAGGCTGGGCACCTCGCGCCCGGCCAAGGGACAGGCGATACGCAGGGCAAAGGCGGCCGCGGTGGTAAACTGCTGACCCGCCGGAAAGGCATCGGCCACCTGCGCTGCCATGGCCTGCGGCCCGGCCTTGTCAATCATCGCCATCGCCTGCCCCAAATAGTGGCGAAACACCGGAACAGACCCAGAATAGAGCAGCGGCACCATGAAACAAAAACTCCCGGGGGGCGACCCCGGGAGTGTGGCTGTCAAAGCGTTGGTTGACAAGTTAGTCCTTGGGCAGCACCCGCAAGTTCAATTCGCGCAACTGTTTGGTCAGGGGTTCGGACGGCGCCCCCATCAGCAGATCCTCGGCGCGCTGGTTCATCGGGAACATGATGACCTCGCGGATATTCGCCTCATCCGCCAGCAGCATCACGATGCGGTCAATGCCCGCCGCACAACCGCCATGCGGCGGCGCGCCGTATTTGAACGCCTTGACCATGCCGCCAAACCGCTTGTCCACTTCCGAGTTGGGATAACCCGCCAGTTCAAACGCCTTGTACATGATCTCGGGCTTGTGGTTGCGGATGCCGCCGGAAATCAGTTCATAGCCGTTGCAGGCCAGATCGTATTGATAGGCGTAAACCTGCAACGGGTCACCGTTCAGCGCCTCCAATCCGCCCTGCGGCATCGAAAACGGGTTGTGACTGAAGTCGATCTTTCCGTCGTCGGTCTTTTCATACATCGGGAAATCGACGATCCAGGCAAAGCGGAAGGTGTCGGTTTCGGTCAGCCCCAACTCGCGGCCAATCTCGTTGCGCGCCCGACCTGCAATGGCCTCAAAGGTTTCAGGCTTGCCACCCAGGAAGAACGCGGCATCGCCCTTGGCCAGACCCAGTTGCAAACGGATCGCCTCGGTCCGATCTGGCCCGATGTTCTTGGCCAAGGGGCCAGCCGCTTCCATACCCGACCCATCCTCGGCCTCGCGCCAAAAGATATACCCCATCCCCGGCAACCCTTCCTTCTGGGCAAAGGCGTTCATGCGGTCGCAAAACTTGCGGCTGCCCCCGGTCGGCGCAGGGATAGCGCGAATCTCGGTGCCGTCCTGCTCCAGTATCTTGGCGAAAATGGCAAATCCCGACCCCGCGAAATGCGCACTCACATCCTGCATGATGATCGGGTTGCGCAGATCGGGCTTGTCCGACCCATACTGCTTCAACGCATCGCGGTAGGCGATGTGCGGCCAGTCCGACGACACCTTTTTGCCCCCACCAAACTCCTCGAATATGCCCTGCACAACCGGCTGAACGACGGCGAACACGTCCTCCTGCTTGACAAAACTCATCTCGATATCAAGCTGATAAAAGTCGGTCGGGCTGCGGTCGGCGCGCGGGTCCTCATCCCGAAAACAGGGGGCGATCTGGAAATACCGGTCAAAACCGCTGACCATGATCAACTGCTTGAACTGCTGCGGTGCCTGCGGCAGGGCATAAAACTTGCCCGGATGCAGACGCGACGGCACCAGAAAATCGCGGGCCCCCTCGGGCGAGGAGGCGGTGATGATCGGGGTCTGAAACTCGTTGAACCCCTGATCCCACATCCGGTTGCGCATCGACCGCACGACGTTGGACCGCAGCATCATGTTGCGGTGCAATTTCTCGCGGCGCAGGTCCAAAAAGCGATAGGTCAGGCGGGTTTCCTCGGGGTATTCGACATCGCCAAACACCGGCATCGGCAGATCGGCAGCCTCGCCCAGCACGGTCAGGCCGGTGGCATAAACCTCAACCTCACCGGTCGCAATCTTGGGGTTGATCAGGGCAGCGGCACGCGCCTTGACCCGGCCATCAATGCAGACGACCCATTCGGCGCGGATCGCACCGATGTCGGCAAAGGCCGGGCTGTCACTGTCCGCAATCACCTGCGTGATGCCGTAATGGTCGCGCAGGTCGATGAACAACACGCCGCCATGATCGCGCACCCGGTGCACCCAGCCCGACAGACGGACGTTATGCCCGACGTCGCCCGCGTTCAGTTGGGCGCAAGTGTGGCTGCGATAGGCGTGCATGAAAATCCCCTTTCCGAGGTGTCTTTGGTCCGCGCCGATAGAACGCCGCGCTGCCCCCAAGTCAACCCCGCGCCCTTTCATCTGTCTATAAATATCCCCGCCGGAGGCTCCCAGCCGCGGTCACAAGGGCCGTCGGCAGGCGCATTCAGGCCATTTGGAACCGGCACGGGATCAGTCCGCGCAGCGAATTGCCCACCCACAGCCGCACCTGTGGCAGGTCGTCGGCCAGCAAAACCTCCTCGGGCAGCGCCAGTTCGGCGCGCAGGACACCGGGCAAAAGACCGCACCCCAGCGGCGGTGTGCGCAGGCCCCGACCACGGTCAAAAAACAGCGTGGTGATGGTGCCGTCGCAAACTTCGTCCCGCTCGTTCAAAAAAACCGCCTCGTCGGCACCGGGCGGCAGGGTGGCACGGGCGTGGTCATAGGCGGCACGGCGGCTGGATTTGACGGTCAGCCACGGATCAGCCGACGAAAGCCGGGCGGCGGCGACGGTCAGGGTCCAGACCGCTTTGGCAGGTGGCACGGCGCTGGATTGCACAGCCAACTGGCCCGCCCGGTTCAGGGTCACGCGCATCCGGGCGGGACCGGCGGGGGCCGCGTCGCGCAGGGCGCGCGCGGCGGCCTCGGGATCGCAGGCCCAGCCAAGGCGCGCCGCCGACCGCGACAACCGGGCCAGATGCAGGGCCAGACGGGCAAAACCCACGCCGTCCCAGCCCAGCGTTTCGATCAGGGTCAGGCTGGGGTCACCAGCCCCGTCAGATAACGCGCTTTCCACAGGGCCTCCTCCCATTCACCATCGGCTGTGCTGTCATGCGTCACCCCACCGCCAACGTTCAGGCGGATATGGTCGCCCGTCACCGTCAGGGTCCGGATCGCCACGTTGAAACAGGCCGCACCATCCGGCCCCATCCAGCCGATTGCGCCACAATAGGCGCCCCGCGCATGGGGTTCCACCTGCGCAATGATCTGCATGGCGCGGATTTTCGGCGCGCCCGTGATCGACCCACAGGGAAACAGCGCCGCCATCACGCCCGACAGGCTGGCAGGTTCCGCCAGTTGCCCGGTGATGCGGCTGACCATCTGATGCACCGTGGCATAGCTTTCGATGTGGAACAGTTCGGGCACCCGGACCGACCCGACCCGGGCGATCCGCGCGATGTCATTGCGCAACAGGTCCACGATCATCAGGTTTTCGGCGCGGTCCTTGGCCCGGGTCCGCAGCGCCTGCGCCAGCACCGCATCCTCGACCGGGTCGGCGTCGCGCGGGGCGGTGCCCTTCATCGGTTTCGTCTCGATCCGGCCCGCAGCGTCGATGCGCAAGAACAGTTCGGGCGAACGGGACACCAGAACCGGCCCACCCAGATCGACATAGGCGCCAAACCCCACCGGCTGACGGCGCAGCACGGCATACAGATCCAACGCATTGCCCCGCACCAGCCGCGTCTCCAGCGGAAAGGTCAGGTTCACCTGATAACAGTCGCCCGCCGCCACATAGTCGCGCACCGTGGCCATGGCGGCATCGTAATCGGCGCGCGGCACCATGGTTTGCAACGGCGCAATCTGCACCGGGCCGGGCACCAGATCAGGAAAGGGCTGCGGCGCATCATAGATGCCAAAGGCCAGCAACGGCGTGTCCGACGGCAGGGCAAGGCCCGCCAGACGCGGCTCGAACACAAACCCGGCCTCATAGGAAATATAGCCCGCAACCCATTTGCCCGCCGCCCGCGCCGCATCCAACCGGGCCAGCGCAGGCACAACATCGGCCATGTCCCGCACCACGACATGGCTCAGTGCGCCGTCAAACAGCGCCGCCCCGCCCGGTCCATGTTCAAGCAAGATCACGCCGCACCCCCCAGTCCTGCCCCAGACCTAGAGCCCGACACGCCACCTTGCCAGCCCAATCCCGTTGCATATTTCCCTGTTTCCGACACGAAATGCACCACTTGCCTCTGACTGAACGGTCAAATCCTTAACAACTCTTGCCAGAATGCCGTTTTGGCGGTTTCCTGCGCAAACTTGCGACGCAGTGTCGCGGCATGTTGACAAAAACAAGAACGAAACGGTTCGGAGGGATAAACTATGGCGGACGACTATACAGACAAAGACAAACATGAGGACATGAAAGTCCTGCATGGCATGGGGTATGCGCAGGAATTGTCGCGCTCGATGTCGAAATTCTCGAACTTTGCGATTTCATTCTCGATCATCTGCATCCTGTCGGGTGGCATCAACTCTTTCGCGCAGGCCATTTCTTCGGTCGGCGGCGCGGGGGCGGGCATTGGCTGGATCGTGGGCTGTGTGCTGTCGGGCATGTTCGCCCTGGCCATGGCGCAAATCGCCAGCGCGTTCCCAACGGCGGGGGGGCTTTATCACTGGTCGTCCATCCTGGGCGGGCGGTTCTGGGGCTGGCTGACGGCCTGGCTGAACCTGTTGGGCCTGATCACCGTTCTGGGCGCCATCAACATCGGCACTGCCTATTTCTTTGCCGGCACCTTTGGCGGCATGTTCGGCTTTACCGGGACCGACATGCAGGTCGTGGTGTTTGTCGCCGTGATCACCGCCATTCAGGCGCTGTTCAACCACCTTGGCATCAAGGTGACCACGCTGCTGACCGATATTTCCGGCTATATCATCTTTGCGACCACCGCGGTTCTAGTGATCGCCTGCCTGTACTACGCCCCGGCCATCGACATTTCGCGGCTGTGGACCTTCACCAACTTCTCGGGTGAGGCAGGCGGCAATGTGTTCCCGCAGTCGGACAATGTGGGCTATCTGTTCCTGCTGTGCCTGCTGTTGCCGGTTTATACGATCACCGGCTATGACGCCTCGGCCCACACGTCCGAGGAAACCAAATCTGCCGCAACCTCGGTCCCTCAGGGCATCGTGAACGCGGTGTTCTGGTCGTCGCTGATCGGCTGGGTCATGATCTGTTCGATCACGCTGGCCATTCCTGACCTTGCCGTGGCCGCTGGCCAAGGCTGGGGCATGTTCTTTGGCACGATGGACGCGATCATGCCGGCGGGCCTCAAGACGGTTCTGTATCTGGGTATCTTCATCGCCCAGTTGCTGTGTGGTCTGGCCACGGTCACTTCGGCCAGCCGGATGCTGTTTGCGTTTTCGCGCGATGATGGTGTTCCGGGGGCGTCCAAG
>JANNAF010000128.1:0-1849 GCA_031384005.1 Rhodobacterales bacterium
GACCGCAAGGGGGCGGCGCTGGGGCCGGACGACGGGTCGCTGCAAGAGCAGGAGGCGCAGAAATGAGCGCGCTGCTGGAGGTGTCGGGCGTATCGGTCAGTTTCGACGGGTTCCGCGCGATCAACAATCTGACGTTTTCGATTGGGGCGGCCGAGTTGCGGGCGATCATCGGGCCGAATGGGGCGGGCAAAAGCACGTTCATGGATATTGTGACCGGGAAAACCCGGCCCGACAGCGGCACGGTGACCTTTGGCGAGCGGGCGGTGTCACTGTTGCGGCTGACCGAGGCAGAGATCGCCCGCGCGGGCGTAGGGCGCAAGTTTCAGCGGCCCACGGTGTTCGAGGATCAGACCGTCACCGAAAACCTGACGCTGGCGTTGAAGGCGGCGCGCAGTCCGTGGGCGGTGCTGGTGTGGCGCGGCAAGGCGGCGGATCAGGCGCGGATTGACGCCTTGGCGGCGCAGGTGGGTTTGGGCGGGCATCTGGCGCGCAAGGCGGGCGAGTTGAGCCACGGGCAAAAGCAGTGGTTGGAGATTGCCATGCTGTTGGCGCAGGAGCCGCGGTTGTTGCTGGTGGATGAGCCTGCGGCGGGCATGACGTTGGCCGAGCGGGAAAAGACCACCGAACTGCTGGTCGATATCGCGCGCACCAGGGCGGTGGTGGTGGTGGAGCATGACATGGAGTTTGTGCGGCGGCTGAACTGCAAGGTGACGGTGCTGCATGAGGGGTCGGTGCTGGCCGTGGGGTCGCTGGACCATGTGACCAAAAACCAAGACGTCATTGACGTGTATCTGGGGCGGGGATGATGCTGAAAACCACTGGGCTGACGCTGCATTATGGCGGGTCGCAAATCCTGCACGGCATTGATTTTGAGGCGCGTGCGGGCGAGGTGACCTGCATCATGGGGACCAACGGGGTTGGCAAGACCAGCTTTCTGAAGGCGCTGGCGGGGACGCATCTGCGGTCGGGCGGGACGGTAGAACTGGGCGGCGAAGCGGTGGGGCGGGTGCGGCCGCAAGAGATGGCCAAGCGTGGGTTGGCGGTGGTGCCGCAGGGCCGGATGATATTCCCGCTGCTGACGGTGCAAGAACACATGGAAACCGCCTATGCCCTGCTGCCAAGGTCGGAGTGGAAGATACCGGGTGAGATTTTCGAGTTGTTTCCGGTGTTGAAGGATATGGCGCGCAGGCGGGGTGGCGATTTGTCGGGCGGGCAGCAACAACAGTTGGCGATTGCGCGGGCAATGATCATGCAGCCGCGCGTGTTGCTGCTGGACGAGCCGACCGAGGGCATTCAGCCCAATATCATTCAACAGATTGGCCGGGTCATCGAATACCTGAAATCCAGCGGCAAAATGGCGATTGTGCTGGTGGAACAGTATTTCGACTTTGCCTACGGATTGGCCGATCAGTTTTATGTGCTGCGGCGCGGCGCGGTGTCGCTGTTCGGCCCCAAGGCGAAGTTTGCGCGCGAGGCGCTGCGGTCCGAGGTGTCGGTTTAGCCCGGCAGCGTTGGGCGCAGGTGGGCCACGTTCAAGGCGCGTTCCAGCGCCAGACCAAGGGTCAGCATCGGCCCCTCGTCATACAGGCGGCCCCACAGGGATATCCCAGACGGGACGGTGAAGGTTTCGGCCGATGGGGCCGGGGTGCCGGGCATCAGCCGACCGTCATTGACCGCGTCTGACCCGCGGGTGGCAAGGTCGGCAAATCCGGCGCGCAGGTGCAGGCAGGGGTGCCCGGTAAAGTTGGTGGCGACCAGCATGGGCCCGGTGCTGAGCGGGCCGATCAGCACATCGCACTGCGCAAACAGCCCGTCCACCGCCTGCATCACAAGATAGCGCAGGCGGTCC
>JANNAF010000134.1:0-25843 GCA_031384005.1 Rhodobacterales bacterium
ATGGCAGACGGCGGCGATCGGTTTGCCGCCACGGGAAAAATGCTCGATCAGGTGGATGCTGACCGGGTCTTCTGCCAGATCCCATAGTGGGCCATGGCCGCCGGGGTAGAACACAGCATCAAAGGCAGCCAGATCAACGTCTGACAGCTTGACCGTTTTGGCCAGCGCCGCTTGTGCGCCGACATCGCCCTTGAAGCGCCGCGTGTCGTCGGTCTGGGCGTCAGGGGCATCGCTTGAGGGGTCCAGCGGCGGCTGGCCGCCTTTTGGCGAGGCGAGCGTGATCGCAGCACCTGCGTCCGACAGGACGTAATAGGGTGCGGCAAACTCCTCCAGCCAGAAGCCGGTTTTCTTGCCAGTATCGCCCAGCGCGTCATGCGAGGTCAGGACCATCAGAATATTCATATGCGGTTTTCCTTGTTTTCTATGATTTTCGCGGGGCCGACATGGATCACCCGTTTGCCAAAGTTTTCGCCGCGCAACAGACCGATGAAGGCCTGTGGGGCCGCCTCCAGCCCTTCGATCATTTCTTCGCGGTATTGGATCTGGCCAGCAGCCAGCCATGCGCCCATCGCCCTGGCGAATTCGGGGTAGAGGTGCCCAAAGTCCTGAAAGATGATAAATCCGCGCATCGTCAGCCGCTTGCGCAGGATCTGGCCCATCAGCCAGGACATCCGGTCTGGCCCCTCAGGCAGGCTTGTTGCGTTGTATTGCGAGACAAGGCCGCAGACAGGCACGCGGGCGGCGGTGTTCAACAGCGGTAGAACTGCGTCAAAAACTGCGCCGCCGACATTCTCAAAATAGACGTCGATGCCTTTGGACGCCGCCGCCTGCAGCTTTGCGGCGAAATCGCCGGACTTGTGGTCAATGCAGGCATCAAACCCAAGCGATGCCACCGCATAGGCGCATTTGTCGGCCCCACCCGCGATGCCCACCACATGACAGCGCATCAGCCGGGCAATCTGGCCCACAGTCGCCCCCACCGGCCCGGTTGCGGCGGCCACACAAACCGTCTCGCCGGGTTTCGGCATCCCGATCTGCATCAGACCCGCCCAAGCGGTGAAGCCCGGCATCCCCAGAATCCCCAACGCCCAAGACGGATTTGCCATGTTTGGATCAAGCAGCGTGACGCCCGCCCCGTCCGACAGGGCATAGTCCTGCCAGCCGTTAAAACACAGCACCCGGTCGCCCACGCTGAACCCGGCCACCTGCGAGGAGACCACCCGCGCAACTGTGCCGCCCTCCATCACGCCACCAACCGCCACTGGGGCGGCATAGGATGGCGCGTCGCTCATCCGGCCACGCATATAGGGGTCCAGCGACAGATAGTCGGTGCGCAGCAGCATCTGACCCGGCCCGGGCACCGGAACCGGGGCCATTTCCAGCCGCAAGGTCGCCAGCGTGGGTTCGCCGCTGGGGCGCTCGGCCAAAACGAACCGGCGGTTCTGGTTGTCTGTCTGGGTCATCTTCAAATCCTGGTGAACAAGGCGAGTATCTGGCACGACGTGCCGGTCGTCCGGCGGCCCAAG
Source organism: Rhodobacterales bacterium (assembly GCA_031384005.1). Taxonomy (GTDB): domain Bacteria; phylum Pseudomonadota; class Alphaproteobacteria; order Rhodobacterales; family Rhodobacteraceae; genus Stagnihabitans. Next base: position 1,527 of record JANNAF010000134.1, read on the forward strand.
TCAGGGCCGCCCGTTATCTTTGGGAAATCATAATGGGCTCAGGCTGCGTCGGCTGGCTTTGTCGGTCCGTAGTGGCTTGCCATATCCGCGTCAAAAGCCGCGTCGATCCGGCGTGCCGCATCATATGCCGGACCGGTGCGGATAAGGTCGCGGGTGACGCCCAGATAGATCAGCTGCTCGGTCCAGCGGATGGACTGCGTGGACCGAGGCGAGATCAGAACCTCGTTGCCCTGCCACCAGTTGCTGGTGTTGACGATCAGATAGCGCAAACTCCAGTCCGAATCCTCGATCAGCACATCCGACAAATGGCCAATGTCACCATCCGTGGCATGGATATGATAACCGCTGATCTCGGCCACACTGCGCAGGTTGGCGTCTTCATTCTGACGCATCATCTGGTCAATTTCGTCCTCACGCCGCTTCATTTCCAGACTGGGCACTATTGGCACCATGCCACCCCAATAGGCGAAACCGCTCATGTAAAGATCAGTCCCCCAATAGGGGCTGAAGCCGTAATAGTCATAGGCGCTGGATTCGAACTGGCGCGACACCGGGCGGTGGGTGTCAACATCCGGGCTGCCCTTGACCTGCGCCATCGTCAGGTTCACCGGGAAGGTGCGCGCCTTTGGGTTGGGGTGGCCAAGTGCGGACGCCGGGATCAAAACGCGGTGGTCCGCCCACCAATTGCCGGTCTCCACCACCAGCCACCGCACCGTCCAGCTGGCATCATCAAACAGCAAATCGCTGACGGTCCCCAAGGTGCCATCGCTGGCCTGAACATCGTAACCTGTTGTATCTGTTGCCTTGACTAACATGGGTTCAACTCCTTTTGCGGGATAGGCACTGTGCTAATTCGCTCATCGTCTGGCTCGTTTCTGGGTTCGGCGCGTTGGCCACGCCACGGTGGCGGGCGCAGGCAAGTCCAAAATACCATCCTATGACAACGTATTGTCCACGATATCGTTCCTGCTTGCCTTGATGCAGGTTGGCCTTTCACCGCAGCAGACAGTTCCGGGTGGCAACGGCGTCCAGCGGGGGAACCCCATCCCGACCAGCGCGTTGATCCTGCATGAAGGAGAAAATTACCATGACCAAACAGAACCTCGACAATCTGGCTGACGACACAAAGTTCAACGTTCAGGCCGAAGCGCAGAAGCAAAAGATGAATGTGGCGGCGACAAAGCATGCTGGCAAGATAAAGGGCAATACCGAGCCCAATGCTGGTGGCGAGAACCGCGAAGCGGGGGATCGCAAGGCACGCATGAATGACAGGGCAACAAACGGCGGTGAATGATCCCAACGGCTTGGCCTGCAATGGTCTTGGCACCGTTATCGTCATCTGGCGCAAGCCGGACCACAAGGAATGAGGCCAATCCAGCTTGTTTTGCCCCATTTTTGCCGCCTGCGTCGAACCTGCGGCCTTTGTTTCAGAGCGTCCGGCGGGCGAGGTGCCTGTTCAGCGGCCGCATTCGCGCGGTGACCGCCCTGCCACAGATCCCTGCGTGCAGCAGCAGAAACTGAAGCCGCAAGGCGTCCAGCAAACTATGGGCCAATCACCGTCAAGAACCGCATCTTGCTGTAAAACCACTGCATGGAGGGCGAAGTAGAAGGCGCCATCGCCGCCTTCGCCGATCATTGCAACCGACGCCGATACCATGAAAGCTTCGGTAACCTCACCCCCGGCGACGTCTATTTCGGTCGCGGTGGAACCATTCTGGCCGACAGGAGACGCATCAAGCCGCAGACCATCCAAAACCGCCGCTTGACCCATCAGCGCCAACCAGCCTGACCTGAACCAGATGAACCCGAGCCTCCTACTCCAAGAGTGGGCCACTTGTTCCACATCATTCGACGAAGGACAAGTTTCAGAGGAACGCGGTATGGTGGTGTGGGGCGCGTTCGTCTGGCGTTTGGCGCGGCCGCTTATGGCCTTGGATGCGACGTTTGGCAAAGTTCGATTTGGGTGGTCTGGTTGGGCGGCTGTGCCTGCCCGGCGCGTGCGGGCCGTCTTTGACGCCCGCCCATGACACGTTGGGTTCAGGCGACCGTCGATGTGTGAACCCCAGGCAATCTTTGGCCATCGGCGCCAACGCGGATGCCAGACTAGTCGTCGTACTTCGTCAGCACGCCCCTGCTGCATGGCCAAGGAGGTGGGAGGTGGGATCATCAGCCGCATCGAATGACCACTGCGCGCGATCCGGAAGTCGCAAGTCAGCCCTGCCGCAAGTCGGATTTCCGCCCCCTGCGTCAAACAGACCCTCTTGGATGATCACGGCCCAAAGAGAATGTTCGCAAAACAATCGGCGCCATGGAGCGGCTTTCCCGGTGCCGAAAATTGCTGGGTCGAAGCTGGCTGAAATGGGCGCGCGGGGCGGTTCAAGTCCGTTTTTGCGGCAGCCTATTCATCACGCAGCACTCTTCCATTTTAGCGGGGTCACATAGACGATGCTGTCACCGACACTGACCATGACATCGCCGTCCTGAACATTGATCTGGAGCTTCATCGCCCGGCTCGCCAGTTTTGCCAGCTCGCCTGTGTCTTTTTCGGAAAAACTTGTGACTTGAAGATTGTCGAAACGGGTGGTGCTGCCTTTGATCTTGTCCCACCACACCTCGGCCGTTCTGCCGCCGTAGGGATAGACAATGACCTTGTCGGCTTTGCTGCAGGATTGACGCATCACCTTTTCGCTGGGAAGGCCGAGGGCCACCCACACATCAAGCTCGCCACTCAGGCTTTTTTGCCAGATGTCTGGCTCATCATCGGTTGAAATGCCCTTGGTCATTTCCAGGTTTTCATGAGCATTCAGCGCAAAAGCGACGATACGCACCATCAGCCGTTCATCCGTTTCAGAGGGATGCTTGGCAACGGTCAGTTTATGGGTCTCATAGTAGTGGCGATCCATGTCGCAGACAGAAATCTCGACTTTGTAGATCGTGGCATTTTGCGCCATGATGTATCCCCGAAACCTCAAAGATTGGCAGGACTACGTGGTTTGGCGATTTTTTGAAAGCAGATAGACGGGCCGCGATCATCCGCGGCGAACAGGTGTTGCCTTGTTGTCGACCCTAACGGCTCCGATAGGCGCAGGACGGCTGTGCAAAGGGTTGGCATCAGCCCAGCCCGCATATGGGTTGCTGGTGTCGAACGCAGCCGTGCGGTGGGGATTGAGGGCAGCAATGCCGCGAGGAATAGCCGGATTGCCCGCGCCCGCCCACATGCCTTGGCGGGACACGGGCCCTGCCCGACAGGGTGGGAATGACCATGGGCCGCGATGCTATTTCGGTCTGACGAACCGGATGTTCAGCCAGACAACAGGCACACTTAACCAACCTGCGCACCGATCCGGCGCGATGTTGCACATCCCTGACGGCTGCGTCCGTTGCCGCTTGTATCATCGGACCCGAGGGTCCACCCGTCATTGGGGCAAGGGTTCTGCCCCGCCAAGGATAGCCTGTGATCATCGCCCGACGCCTTTTTATCGTCTTTCTGCTGGTCGTTCTCGTTGCCTTTGGCGCTGAACGGGTCGGCCAATGGCAAACCGGACGTGATGATCTGGTCCCCTTGGCGCTGATGCCCGGTAGACCTGCGGTCGCGCCGACAGGCCGCATCTGGATTGATACGGATGCCGCTTGCGGGGCGGCCGCGCGCAGCGATCCCGACGATTGTCTGGCGATCCTGTGGCTGGTGTCGCGCGGCGGCGGTATCGTGGGGGTGTCGACCAGTTTCGGGAATGCGGCGGGCGATGTGGTCGCAGACCGGACGGCTGCACTGGTGGCGCAAATGGTGGCTGACGGCCTGGCGGTTCCTTTGGTGTTCCGGGGCTACGGTGCGCCCCGCAAATCCGGCACAGCCCTGCCGCCCGGCGTCACAGCCTTGCAGTCGGCCCTAAAGGCGGGTCCGCTGACCATCCTTGCCTTGGGTCCATTGACCAATATTGCGGCTGCGCTGGACGGTCGCCCGGACCTGCAGGGCAAGGTGACGCGCATTGTCGCCGTCATGGGTCATCGCCCCGGTCATCTGTTTCACCCGACCGAAGGCCGCGGAACGGGTGCGGTGTTCGGGCATGGCCCGATCTTTCGCGACCTGAACCTGTCGGTCGACCCCAATGCCACGCGGGCCGTGCTGGGCCTGTCCCTGCCGATGACCCTGATCCCCTATGACGCGGCCCGTGCCACGCTGATCACCGGCGCTGATCTTGACGCGCTGGCCTTGCAAGGCGCGTCCGAAACCTGGGTCGCGCAGCGCGCACGGGCGTGGCTGACCTATTGGAATGACGATGTGGGACTGCCCGGATTTTATCCGTTTGACTGGATTGCGGCCGCCTATCTGACCGACCCTGACCAGTTCAACTGCACCACCGTGACCGCCCGGATGACGCGGGCGTGGACATTCTGGCTGATGCCGCAAGACAGCCTTGTCGTGGAACAGCGCAGCAGTCCAACCGAACGCGGCGATGTTGAGGTTTTGTATTGCCCCGAAACATCGACCGCGCTGCACGGGGTTCTGATGTCCGCCCTGCCGCCTTGAACACTGCAAGTTACTGGAAATCCTTGGCCACGGTGAAAGGCGGGGACAAGGTGAAAGGCGGGGACACGGTGAAAGGCGGGGACCGGGTCCCAAAGGCGAAAACGCGCGCGTGATTGGCGTAGGTTGGAACGTTTGTGTCTGCGCGGGCGTTTTATTGGCATGACTTATCCAGTCAGGAGAACTTCCGATGAGCTATATCCAAGGTTTCTTGGTCGCTGTCCCCAAGGCCAACAAACAAGCCTATCTTGAATCGGCCCAAAGCGCCGCTCCGATCTTTCAAGAATATGGCGCGACCCGCGTGATGGAAACGTGGAGCGAGGACATCGCGGACGGCAAGGTCACGGATTTCAAGCGCGCGGTGCAGGCTAAGGGCGACGAAGTAATCGTCTTTTCCTGGATCGAGTGGCCGGACAAACCAACCTATGACGCTGCGATAAAAAAGATGGAAACCGACCCGAGGTGGAAGGAAATGCCTGAAATGCCGTTTGATGGCCAACGGATGATCTGGGGTGGATTTGCGCCCATTTTCGACAGTAACGACCAAATCTGATGGCAGGAAGGCAAGCGGTCGACGATCGTCAGCCGACGCGGTGACGCCAGCATTGTCAGCGCAGCCGCTTGCCTATCTGCCCGCGAGCCATCCCGTCCCACCCTAGGGTGCGGCGCGGAGGTTGGCACCAAGGGAAAATTACGCTCCTGTCGCGGGGCTTTTGCGGATGGTCCAAATTCAGGTCGATGATCCGGCCATCGTCTTGACATGACCAATGGCCCTGCCCGACGCACTGCATGGGCCAAATGCCTTGTCGGCCCGGCAATGACCTTGTCCATCGGTTGGTCAGCGTCATGGCTGGCGCAGTTGCGTGGCAGGCGGTCAATTCGTGGACGCCATGCGGTGCGGCCTGTTCAAGTCTTGCGCCCCATGATTGGGTTCCCGATATGCCGCGCGGCGATGTGTCCGACAATCGCAATCGTTGGGCGCGAACGGACGCTGCCCTGCCCTGCCCCGACGAAAGCACGCCCTTTCGCGAGAGGCCGGCTGCGCATTTCGCCCACCAACCCGATGGCAATGTGCCGTGGCTGACCGACGGCGATCTTGGGATCCTTGAACCGGTTTGGATGGTTGCGCAGATTGAAGGCTGCCGCAAAAGAGCGGCTGGGGTCAGCTGGGTCGGGGTGGTGCGGGCAGCCCCGTGGCAGGATCCGGCCCATCGCTTTCCCTTCGCCGGATTTGGTTGTGGACCGGGCCGCTGCCTTGACCAATTGGATGCGTGTAACGGCGTGATTGGGCGGTCTATTGCTGGCGCCCATCTGCATCATGCGCGGCGTGCAGGTATCAAGGCCGATCAACCGCCGGGGCGTGCCTGCGACAAGGAACCGATTTGCGCCGCAGTGCGGGCTTGTCAACTTGAACTTTCCCGGCAAGATGGCCGCATGACTCAGCGCAATTGCCCAAAATGCGGACATGGACTTGGCCCCCAACTGGCCAGCACCCGCATGACCAATTGCCCCGCCTGCGGCACCAGCCTGTATTTACTGGACGACCGCTTTGAACTGGCTGGGGATCAGGGCGTCATGCATGATGCGCCGATGCTGATGACGATGGGCCACAGGGTGAATTTGCTCGGGACCAACTGGCGGCTAATCGGGCAGGCACGGTTCAGCTATGGTCGCGGCTTTTGGGATGAATTCTGGGCCGAAGACGGGGACGGCATCACAGCGTGGATTTCGGTCGATGAGGGCGAGGTTGTCGTGCAAACCGAATTGCACCAAGGGGAGCGTCCGAAACTGGCCACGGCCCCCGCCTTGGGCGACAGCGTGCCCTCCAATGGCACCCTTTACCGCGTAACCGAGTTGGAAACCGCCACCTGTCAGGCCTTTCGCGGCACTTTGCCCGAAGTGATGACATTGGGCGAAACCTATTGCTTTGCCAATTGCACGGGCGAGGATGGCAGCCTGCTTTCCGGCGAATTCTGGCAGGGCCAGTCTGCGTGGTTTCGGGGCCACTGGACCGACGCCTTTGATATCACGGGGCAGGCTGCGCCATGACCTTGACCAAGCTTGCCGCCGTCTCCTGCCCCAATTGCGGCGTCGGGCTTCAGGTTCTGGGGGGGGGCCGGGTGGTGACGCATGTCTGCAGTCATTGCGGCACGCAACTGGATACCATTGAAAACTATCGAAAACTACGCACTTTTGCCAACCTGCGGCGCCCCAACACCCCATTTTCCATCGGTTTGACCGGCCGCATTGTCGGTGTGGACTGGACGGTCATCGGCATCCTTGGCCAGACAGAGCGGTCGGGCGGGCGGACTTGGACTTGGGTCGACCATCAGCTTTATTCCCCCACCCATGGCTATGTCTGGCTGACGCTGGAGGATGGCCACCTGACCCTGACCCGCCGCTATCGCGGAGCCTTGCGGCCCGGTTGGCTGTCGGTGATGAGGGTCGAGACGGCGGACGACCCGCCTTTGATCATGGCCGAAGGCACGATCTACAAATACTATGAAACCGCCGCCAGCGAGGTCACCTTTGCCGAAGGCGAGTTCACTTGGGCCGTGGGTGTGGGCGACAAGACCACCACCATCACGCTGATGTCCAACGACGCCATGCTAAGCCTGTCCGAAACCGGTTCGGAACGCGAGGTTGATCGGACAGTCTATTTGCCACAGGCCGAAACATGCGCGGCCTTTGGCATAGCGGCGCTCAATCCCTACCATATGCACCCTTTGAAACCGGTGCAGAGCAACCCGAATGCGGGCTTTGTGCAGACCCTTGGGCTGGGCTGCGCGGCTGTCTGCCTGATCCTCAGCCTGATGTTTGCCAGCATGACCGGCACCACGGCGCTGCCCGTCCAGCGGATCGCCCCCTCTGCCCTGCCCACCGAATTGTCGTTTGACATTGACGACATCCACGGCCTGACAACACTGTATCTGCGGGCCGATGTCGACAATTCATGGGCTTGGGTCGAGGCGACGGTGTCCGACCCCCAGGGCGCCCCGGTCTTTACCGCCGGGCGCGAGGTCAATTTCTACAACGGCACCGATTCCGACGGGTACTGGACCGAGGGCGACCCCAGCACGCAAATCAGCTTTCACCCCGAAATGCCGGGCGAGTACACGCTGGAACTGGACGTGCCCGAGGGCGGCCTTGACGCAGACATGTCCGGCCCGCGACTGTCCATCCTGACAGTCAGGATCCAAACCGGCGGTGCCGCCCCGCTTTGGACCCTGCTTGCGGCCGTGCTTTTTGCTGGCATCGGCTCGTATCACCTGGCCCGCAAGTATCTGCACGAAAATGCCCGCTGGGCCGGCTCCGATTGGAGCGATGAGGACTGATGTCCATTTTTCGCCTGATCATGATCGTCGCATCGGCCCTGACCATCGGCGGGGCGTCCTATCTGTCCTATAACGGCATCGGCAGCGAAAGCAGCGACCTTGACCGGTCGATCCGGGTCGGCAGCGGCGGCAACACCTTCACCAACACCAGCGTCAAATAGGGGGAAACCATGTTTTCTGGTATACATCTGGCCGAAATCGTCTCGACCATCTTTTACACCGGGCTTGGTGTGGCGCTGATGGGCCTGTGCTGGTGGCTGATCACCCGTCTGTCGCCCTTTCCCGTGATCAAGGAAATTGAACAGGATCAGAACGTCGCGCTGGCCGTGCTGATCGCCGCTGTCTTTTTGTCGCTGGCCATCATCATCGCCGCCGTCATCCACTCGGCATGAGCGGGACACGAGCGGATCAGCAGCAGGTCTGGCTGCTGGTCGCCACCTTTCTGGTGGCGCTGGCCGGGCTGATTTACGAACTGATCGCGGCCACGCTGTCCAGCTATCTGCTGGGCGATTCCGTGCGGCAATTTTCGCTGGTCATCGGGGTCTATCTGGCCGCAATGGGGCTGGGGGCATGGCTGTCGCGCTTTGTGACCCACGCGCTGCCGGGCTTTGTCTGGGCGCAGATCCTTTTGGGAGTGCTGGGCGGTTTCATGGCTCCGGTCCTTTACTTTTCTTATGCTTTTATGGGTGAGGTGGACCTGCCTTTATACCTGATGCTGATCGCCATCGGCGCATTGGCAGGCATGGAACTGCCCCTGATCGCCCGTGTGCTGAAAGAGATCGGCCTGCCCGAATTCCGTTTTGAGAACGTCCTCAGCGTTGACTATGTCGGCGCCCTTGCCGCCTCGATCGCCTTTCCCATTCTGATCGTGCCCTATCTGGGCCTGATGTCTGCCAGCCTTGTGTTCGGCTGCATGAACCTTGCCGTGGCGGGGCTGTCGCTGTGGATCTTTCGCCAGACCGCCACCCGGCTGACTGTGATCACATGGGCCTGCGCACTGTTGATCTCGCTGGTCGCCCTCGCCGGGGCGGAGCGGATGGTTTCGGTGGTCGAGGCCAGCCTTTTTGAAGATGACGTGATCCTGTCCGAGGATACGCCCTATCAGCACATCGCCATCACGCGGTTTCGCGACCGGACGCGGCTGTTTCTGGACAGTTCCATTCAGTTCGACAGTCAAGATGAATACCGCTATCACGAAAGCCTGGTTCACCCGGCCATGGCACTGGCCCCCCGCGCCCAGGACATCCTGATCCTTGGCGGCGGCGACGGTCTGGCCGCACGGGAAGTTTTCCGCCACCCACGGGTCAAATCGGTCACATTGGTCGATCTGGATGCCCGCGTCACCACCCTGTTTGCCACCCATCCCGACCTGACCGTGCTGAACGATAACGCCCTTAACGACCCCCGCCTGACCGTCATAAACCAAGATGCATGGAAGTTCGTCGAAACCAACACCGCCGCCTATGACGTGATCATCGCCGACCTGCCCGACCCCAAATCCATCACGCTGTCCAAACTCTATTCCGTCGAGTTCTACGCCATGCTGGTTGAACGCCTGTCCGCTGGCGGCTTGCTGGCCGTCCAGTCAGGGTCACCCCTGTTTGCACGGTCGGGCTATTGGTCTGTCGTGCATACGTTGCAGGCCACCCGCAACCCCGTGGTTCCCGGTCAGGGCCTGTCCGTGCTGCCCTATCATGTCTATGTCCCCAGTTTTGGCGATTGGGGATTCACGCTGGCCAGCCTGCGCCCGCTGACCGACCGCCCGCTGACTGACCGTCCGCTGAGCCTGCCCCAGGGCCTGCGCTATCTGACGCCGCAGGTCTGGCGAGAGGAGCAGGTCTTTGGCCTGGACAGCGCCGATCTGCCTGCGGCCGTGAACTCGATCCAGTCACATGCGCTGGTGGGGTATTATAATGACGGATGGGATCTGTGGTTCCGCTAACGGCCGCGCAGCACCTCGGTCACCTGAACCCGGTCCGGTTGCAAAGCCGCCTCTATCGAGGCCCGCGCCTTTTGCACATCCGCCGCCCCGCACATAAAGATGTCCACCGCCGCCAGCCCCAGTTCTGGCCACGTGTGGATCGAGATATGCGATTCCGCCAGCAAAACCACACCCGTCACCCCGGCCTTGCCCTTAAAGGCATGGACATGGGCCGAAATCACCTGAGCGCCCGCCGAGGCAGCAGCCGCCACCAAAACAGACTTGATCGCCGCCGCATCCGCCAGATGGCGCGCACCGTACAGGTCCAGCAACAAATGCAATCCTGGCCGGTATTCCGAGAGCGATGTTGTTAAGGGGATCACGAAAGGCCTGCCGTGCTGGAAAACTGTGGCTGTCTTTTGACGCCGTCAGCTGTGTCCCACAAGGCCGAAATGCCAGTGGTCACAGGCGGCCAATTCTGCAGCGTCCTATCCATCCGGTAAAGACCAGCGCATGTCAGCACCTTTTTCAGCGCTCATTGGAGCGAGACTGTTGGGGTGAGCCAAATCAGGACAGCATGGATTTGGATGCAGAATGGCGTAAGAGCCGCACTGGCAAACGTTTCCGGACCTGTCCCTCATTGAATTTGGACCAGCGATCCATGCGGGTCAAGGCGCAGACCAACCGCGGAACGGCTGTTCAAAGCCGGGGGTTTTGCGCAGGACCCCAAACGGACGACCGCTTTGCGCCCGTGCCCGCCGATAGGGCAAGGTCAGGCAAGGTCTGTGTGTCCAGCCAGACCAGCCTTTTGGGCGAAGGGCCCCGGCGAAACCACCGGGCCCCTTGTCAGGCAGGCGCGCTGAGCATCACCAGCGGGCGGATGTCCACGGGCCGCGCCAACACTCGGTCAAGCTGCGAGAACAACAGGTGAGGCGTCACAAGATGGGTGTCAAGCGCGGCCCGGCTGGTCCAGTTTCCGTAGAACACAAAGGCGCAAGGGTCGGCTGCATCAACGCGGAAGTCATGGTTGTTGCAGCCGGGTTCCGGGCGGGTCGGGGCGACCTGGGCTGCAAGTAACTCTTGCAGTTCTGCGCGGGTTTTTGGGCGGGCGGTGACGGTGCCGATGATCGTATGCATCTCAGACCCTTTTCTGGCTGAGGGCGACGGCAAGGATGATGATGGCGCCGCGGGCGATCAGTTGCTGGCTGAACTCCAGCCCCATCAGGATCAGGCCGTTGTTGATCAGGCCGATCATCAACGCGCCGACGATGGTGCCAACGACGGTGCACTTGCCGCCAAACAGGCTAGTGCCGCCAAGGACGGCTGCGGCGATGACGGACAACTCATCCCCCTCACCTCATTGAAAGCGGCCCAATTGAAAGCGGCCCGATTGCAGGCGCCCGGCATACAGCATCCCGGCAATCGCGGCGGCGGTTGAGGACACGACCAGCACCTTGAACTTGATCCCCGCCGTGTCGATGCCGGAATAGCGGGCGGCGGTTTCGCCCCCGCCGGTGGCCAGTACCCTGCGGCCAAATCCGGTGCGGCGCAGGACGAAATGGCCAATGGCGCCGATGACCAGCTTCCAGAACTGCAGCACCGGGATCGGGCCGATGGAACCCCCGCCACCGGCCCTGCCACCGCAATCGCCATTGCGACGGCCACGGTCGCAAGGCCCGCCACGGCCCCGATCGACAGGTCAATCTGCCCACTCGCCAGCACAAAGGTCATCGCCACCGCCATCACGGCGATCATTGCAGTCTGTCGGATGATGTTCAAAAAGGTTGGTCGGGTTAAGAAGACCCTTGTGGCTAAGCGTCACTGCGAAAACCACGAAGATCAGCACAAAACCGATGTAGATGATGTTCTGCCGCCAGTTGGCGAAAAAGCCGCCCATCGGCGTGGGGGTTGCGTCAGCCCTGCGACACCTCCTGTGTCTGTAGAACCCCGCAAGTGAGGGCATTTTGACTCTCGATCTGCAACTGGCACTCGGCCGCTTGCAGGCGGTCGCCTTGGTCGGGTTTTGACAGGTCGTCCAGCGTGGCGCGGTCGATCATCTGATGGGCGCGACCGTCAGCCATCACAAGGACGCGGTCGCAGGCCGTCAGAAGTTCGGAAAGCCGAGAGGAGATCATCACGATCCCCTTGCCTTGGGCGGCCAGATCGCGGAACTGCCGGATGATTTCAATGCCGGCGGTGGGTTCGTCCAGCACCAGAATGTCAGGGTCGATCGCCAGCGATTTGCCGATCACCACCTTTTGCTGATTGCCTCCTGACAGGGTGGAAACCGCGTGATCCCGGCTGGCGGTCTTGATCGACAAGCGTCTGACCATGTCAGCGGTGATCGTTGTGGCCTTTTGCCGATCCACCACCCCCTTGGCCGATATGCGGTCCAGAACCGCAAGCACCCCATTGGTGGCCACCGAATGGGCGGGAATGATCCCCTGGGTCGCCCGCGCCTTCGGTACCAGAGCGTTGCCGTTGTTGATGGCGTCGGACGGTTTGCGGATGGCGATGGGTTGGCCTTTGATGCGGATCTCGCCGGATTTACCAGGCTCGACCCCAGAAATGACGCGGGCCAGCGCCGAACGACCAGACCCCAACAGCCCTGCCAGACCCAGAACCTCGCCCCGGTGCAGGGTAAAGCTGCCATTGTCGGGCTTGTGCGGGCCGGTCAGGTTACGCGCCTCCAGCAGAACTTCGCCACGGGTGACATCACTCCGGAGCACATCCGCCAAACCCTTGGAGCGTTTGCCGAACAAGTGTTCGATCATGACGTCGATGGGCAGGTCAGAAAGGGGGGCGGTGATCACATGCCTGCCGTCGCGCAAAATGGTGTCGCGGTCGGCGATGCGGGCGATTTCGTCCATGCGGTGGCTGACATAGATGATCGCCACACCTTGGGATTTCAGTTTGCGCAGAAAGGTGAACAGGCGTTCGACATCGGACACGGCCAAAGCGGTGGAGGGTTCGTTCAGGATCAGAACTTTAGACGTCTGGCTGATCGCCTTGGCAATCTCTGTCAGTTGCTTTTGCCCTGCCCCCAGGTTGCCAACAATGGCCTTGGGGTCCACCTCGACCTCCAGCATGGCGAAAATCCCAGCGGCGTTGTGCTCGGATTCCGCGTCGTCAATGAAACCGCGCTGCGTACGCGCCTCGCGGGTCAGAAAGATGTTTTGCGCCACGGTCAACGTGGGGATCAGGCTCATCTCTTGAAAGTTCATGGCAATCCCAACGGCACGCGAAGCCTCAGGCGTGTGGGTGGCAAGCGGCGGGCCCCCAACCGTGATCCTCCCGGCATCGGGCCTGTGGACACCGTTCAACACCCTGAGAATGGTGGATTTCCCCGCCCCATTGCCACCCAATAGGGCGTGAACTTCACCGGGCCAAACCTCGAAATCCACCGCATCCAGGGCTTTGACACCGCCAAAAGCCTGGGAAATCACCTTCATGACTACGGCAGGGGTCATGTGCCCACGGCCTCCCACAACCCGGTTTCGCCTGACTGCAACAGCGCGTCGGCCACCAGTTCGCAGGCCAGCCCATCGTCGAAATTGGGGCTTGGTTGGCGACCCGCGGCTACGGCGCTGAAAAAGTCGTGGCATTCGCCGATCTTGGTTTCGCAATAGCCGATGCCCAGCCCCGGGATCGGCCACAGTCCCTGACCATACACATAGGGATGGGCGGGGCCGGTATAGACGGTGCGGAAACCGCGCGCATCGGCGGGATCGTCGACGAACATCACCTGCAACTCGTCGCGTCGTGCATAGTTGAACGCGGTGGAGCCCTTGGTGCCGTGAATTTCCAGCGTGATAAAGTTGTGGCGACCCCCATGCGTTCCGCGTCGCCTCCAACGAACCAATGGCACCGCTTGCGAATTTCAGCATCGAGACGACTTCGTCATCAACATCCCCCTCACCCCGCTCCGCCGTGGCGGGTTTTTCAGAGGCGCCCAGCTTGTCAACGCCGCCCCGTTGCAGGGGACGGGCTTTTACATAAGTGCGGGTCAGAGCGTTGACGGCGGCGATCGGCCCAGCAAGGCAATGCGCCAGATCAACCACATGGGTGGCGATGTCCCCCACGGTGCCCGAGCCCGCGATTTTCCTTTGGAAACGCCAGGACAGTGGGCCGTCCTTATCTGCCGACCAGTCTTGCAGATCGGTGCCGCGAAAGTTCAGGATGCGGCCAATGCGCCCCTCATCGATGTATTTCTTGGCCAAAGCGACCGCAGGTGTGCGGCGATAGTCGAAGGCCAACATGTGGATCACCCCGGCCTGTTTCACCGCAGCAGCCATGGCACGGGCTTTCTGGACCGTCCGCGCAAGGGGCTTTTTGGCAGATGATGTGCTTGCCTGCCTTGGCCGCCGCAATGGCAATCTTGGCGTGGACGTTGTTGGGTGTGCAGATGTCGACCACGTCGATATCGGGCCGGGCCACCACGGCGCGCCAGTCCGATGACGCCTTGTCAAAGCCAAAGCGTTGGCGGGCAGTTTCGGCGGCGCCGTCGGTCACATCGACCACCCCCTTGCGGTGCGGAATGGCGGAGGCGGGCCAAAAGAACATCGGCATGGCGGCGTAAGCCATGGCATAGGCCTTGCCCATGAACCCGGCGCCGATCATGGCGACGTTCATCCCTTGGGTCATCATCATTCTCCTTGAAAGGGCGTGGGCCCCAAAAAGGCGCGGGCGGTGAGCAGCCGCCCGCGCGGGGCCGCTAATTCGCCATCGAGGCTTTGACGTTGTCGGTCGCCTCGGTGGAATAGACTTGCGTCCAGGCCTCCAGCAGGTTGTCATGGCTGACTGGCGGGGCTGGCAGGACCACGAAGGCCGGTGCGGGTTTGCCCAGCAGGCCATAGCCAGCCAACATCGCCTCAACCACGCCCGCGTCATAGGGGCGTTGCGCGCCCAGACCTTTGTCAAAGCCGTTCTGCGCCATGGAAATCGCAACATTCTCGCCCAGATCCACAGTCGTGATGATCAGATCATCACGGCCAGCGTTGCGGGCGGCCGAAATCGCGCCCTCGGCCGGAACATCCCAGACCGCCCAGATGCCCGGAATTTCCGGATGCGAGGTCAGCAAGGCCCTGGCCGCCTTTTCCGCATCACCCGAAAAGTCGGGGCCACCGATGCCCTGTTCATCGACGATCTTGGTATCGGGATAGTCGGTGGTGATCGCCGCCTTGAACGCGTCATGGCGCTGTTTGGTCACAAGGAAATTGGCGGCGTGAAAGACCAGACCGATGTTGCCCTTGCCATCCAATGCCTTGGCCATCAGATGCGCCGCAGCCACCCCATTGCCGTAGCCGCAGCCACCCCATTGCCGTAGTTGTCAGCAGACACGACCGCGACGTAATCCTTGCCCGCCGTCAGCCCTGCCGCCACGTTACCCATAAACACGATCGTGACACCGGCATCGGCCACGGCCTTGCAGGCGGCGGCAGTTGCGGTCGGGTCGGTCGGGGTCGGTCGGGCTGGTGGGGGTCGGTCGGGCTGGTGGGGGCGGCGCGGGTCGCGGCAGAACTGCTGTTCGCACCCAGTTTCCTGAAGGATTGGGTGATGCAGGGCAGCCCCGTGCTGCATCCGGACTTTGTCGCCTTCCGCGCGGGCCTTGACGCCGTCCCGCCACCGCCCGCCCTGTCCCCAACCCAAGGACGAGGTGCGCCATGATCATCTCTGGCCTCGGCCCGCATGGTGTGCGCGCCTCGCCGCCTGAACGCGTGGCCTTCCTGCCCGAGGACCGCGCCGCCGCAAAGGCGCGTGGCTATCGCATCGCTGTCGTGATGCATAAGTTGGAAAGCGCTTGGGCAAGCCAGCAACTCTTGGGCATGGTGGGACAGTTTGGCGGGTGTGGGGCGGCAGTGACCCATGTGATCGACTGCGCATGCTCGCCCGCGGCACAGGTCGCGGCGCTGGTCGGGTTTCATGGCTATGCCACCGACTTTTTCGCCACCAATGAAAGTGAACGGGCCTTCACGAAACGGATGCGGACGCATCGACCGGATATCACGATCCGGCAAGACGGCTTTGGCCGCATTGACCAAGCCTCAGGGCGGACCGAGGCGATGTTGGCCCAACATCCCGATCTGGCCGGGCTTTTCGTGGTTTGGGACACACCCGCGCTTAAAGCCGCCAAAGTTCTGCGGCGGCAGTCAAAACCAATCCCTGTGGCGACGGTGGATCTGGGCGCACAGGTTGCGATCGGCCTTGCCCAAGGCGGGCCTTTTGCCGTCATCGCCGCACAGCAGCCCTATCTGCAGGGCGTCGCTGCTGCGCAGACCACGATCCTGTCCCAGTTTGGCAGGCCAACCCCGGCGTGGATCGCCCGGCCCGGCATTGCTGTGACGCGCCACAATCTGGTGGAAAGGTATCAAAGCATCTGGCGCAAGCCCGCACCACAATCGGTGCTGCAAGCGGTCGGTTTGATACGCTGACAACGACCGTGTCCGGTGGCGTGGTGTAGGTTCGGTCCGAGATGGTCGCGGGGGTTTTCCGGGCAGGGTCCGGTTGCGCGGGCAAACTCATACCGGGACGACGACGGATGAACGACGATATGATCGACCTGCACCGCGCCCGAGGATACGATTGGACCGGCTGGTGGGCGTGCTGCGCCTTTCGCGGACCGGGTCATCCCACGTCGCTGCTGGTGGAGACGACCGCAATGATTTCCACGATTGCCGCATCAATTCCGGGAAGGGCCCTACTGCCCGGCGCGGATTTCTGTGAGGTCATCGGGATCGGTTTTCAATGCGGGTCGACACAGGGTCACAAAGACCGGGACGAGCGCCATTCAAGAAGTGCTGGACGGATTCAGGGCCCAGTGTGCACACGCCCTACCGGGCCAAACGCCCCAGTGTGCCAAACAACCCTGAACGTTGCTGTCACGCCCGCAGGATGAACCCTCGTGACAAGTGGTTGCGTACCAGCCAGATCATCGCAACGGCAGGCAGCAGCGACAGGCAGGTCATCGCCATGACCATCCCGATATTGGTCTGAAAACCGAACATCGCCGATATCGCAACCGTGATCGGCTTGCCCGCCGTGACCGTCAGGATCCGGGCAAAGACCACCTCGACCCACGAAAAGATAAAGCAAAAGAAGGCCGCAACACCAATGCCGGGGACGATGGCAGGCAGCAGGTGGCGGAAAAAGAACGATGGGCCGGAATGGCCGTCCAAAAAAGCTGTTTCGTCGAGTTCACGCGGCACAGCGCGGATAAAGCTTTCCAAAATCCAGATCGCGACGGGAAGGTTGAACAAGGCGTGTACCAGCGCAATTCCCACCGGCGAATTGACCAAGCCCAGCCAGGCAAACAGAATAAAGATCGGCAAAGACAGGACCACCGGGGGCGTCACGCGAAACACAAGGATCAACAGCAGGAAATGCCTGTCACCGATGAACCGGAACCGCGCAAGCGCATAGGCCGCGGGCAGTGCGCAAGCCAGACAGACGGCGACATTCAACAAGACATAGGCCGCCGAATTGAGGATCGCGGCGCGCAGCGTGGGATCTGCCAGCACTGCGGCATAGTTCATGACCCCGACACTGCCCATCGCAGCCCCGTCTTGCGGCCCTGTGGCGATAAAACTGAGGATCACAGCCTGGGCCAATGGCAAGAGGATGAACACCGCCAAAGCCAGAAGTCCAAGGACCGGCATCATCATTCCGCTGTCTCCTTGCGCCGGATGGCGACAACAAAGGCCCATGCTGCGGCCAAGACAATCAGAAAATAGACTGCGGCCCGCGCTGCCGCCTGACCATAGGAAAACCCCTTGATCTCTTCGCCCAGTTCCAGTGACAGAAAACGTGTTGCATCACCCGGGCCACCTGCGTTGATCGCAAATGCCTCGGTATAGATCATGAAACTGTCGACAAATCGCAAAAGCAACACGATGGCGAGGGCGCCTGTGATACGGGGCAATTCGATATGTCGAAAGATCGCCCAGCGCGAGGCGCAGTCGATGGCTGCGGCCATCCGGTAGGCTGGCGGAACCGTCGAAAGCCCGGCATAGGCCAGGATCACCACCAGTCCCAGCCAATGCCAGGTATCCACCACAAGGATCAGCAGCCAAGAGTGCAACGCCGACCCTTTGTAATCAAACCCCAGGACAGCCAAGCCCGGCCCCAGCAACCCCGATTGATCGTCGATCAGACCCAGCCAGAGCATTGGGATCATGTTCCATGGCACCACCATTGGCAGCGCGCAAAGCATCAATCCCCAAACCGCCCGGCGTTTGAAGTGCAAGAGCAAGAGTGCAACCGCAATGCCCAGAGGCACCTGCACTGTCAGTGCCAAGGCAGAGAACAGCAAGCTGCGGCCCAAGGACGCCGCAAAGCGTTCCGAACCAAGGATATCGACGAACCACTGTATCCCGACCCAATGCAGGTCCCTGAGTGTAAAGATGTCGTGAAAGCCGTAGTTCAATACGGCAAGCAGGGGCAACGCGCCAACCACGACCAACACCAAAAGGGCGGGCAGCAACAAAAGCCACGCACGGTTGTCAGTCCATTGTGACACTGATGCCTCCTGGTCGGGCTGGGGGCGACATCACCGGGATGCCTCGGTCAGGATGGTGTGCAAATCGGTCTGTGACAACACGACCGGATTGCCCTTCATCGAGGAGGAGGCGCTGGCCGCCGAGACGACCTCGGCATGGGTGGAGGCGGCAAGCCCTTGGGTCGCGAGTGTGGGCAGGCCGGACGTCCTGGCCCATCGGGCAAGGGTGCCGGGGGCGTCGGTTCGATCGCCGCCAAGGGTCTGTGCGATGATGGTGCAGACCGTATTCAGGCGTTCCAGTGCCGATGTGATGCCAGTCTGGCGGGCGACGGTGCGGTTCATCGCCAGCACGGGCCCGATAAGTGCGCCGCACACGGCGCCGTGCGGGGCCGGCGACATGCCACCAATCGGCCCCGCCAGACCATGCACCGCCCCAAGCCCGGCATTGGCCAATGCCAGCCCCCCACACAAGCTGACCCAAGCCATGTCGTCGCGCGCCTTTGGGTCGTCGCCTTGTTGCAGCCGTTGCAAGGCGCGCAACCCCTGACCGATGGCCGGAAGCGCCAGCGCATCGGTAAAGGGCGTCGCGCGCAGGCTGACATAGGGTTCGATCACCTGCACAACCGCATCAAGGCCCGAGGCCAGCGTCACGGACCACGGGCAGCCATCGGTCAGTGCGGGGTCCACAATGACCAACCGCGCCAGCATCCTGTCATCGCGCAGGCTGACTTTGCGGCGATGGTCTGGCAAGCCGATCACAGCGTTCTTTGTGGCCTCGGCGCCGGTTCCAGCGGTGGTTGGCAACGCGATGAACGGCAGGGGCGGCGTCGTCAGAGGCAGTCCTTTGCCCACCACCTCCAGATGGTCCATGGCACTGCCCGGTGCAGGGATCAAGGCGGCAAGCGCCTTGCCAAGGTCCAGCGCCGCGCCGCCACCGATTGCCAGCACCCACAAGGGCGCAAAGGGTCTTGCCACCGTCAACGCGTCGTTCAGCATGGCCAGCGTCGGTTCCGTGGCACAGGTCAGCGGCACCACCACACAGCCCGCCGCCTGCAATCCCCGCAGGACCGCAGCGGCGCGCGATGGGTTGGCGCCATGGACCAGCACCCCCCGCGTGCCATAGGCCGCAACAAGACCCGCCGCGCGGTCCGCTTGGCCCCTGCCAAACAGGATTTGACCGGGCGCATGGACGGAAAATACTGTCATATCAACATCGTTGCGGCGACCGCACGCCCCCAGCGATCATGTTTGGCGTCACGTTCAGCCGGCGCCATCTGTGGGACAAACCGATGATCAAAGGCCCATGACGCGGCAAAGACATGGGGTGCGGGACAGCTACCAGCCCGAACGCCAGTCAGATAGGCCGCCCCAGGCGCCGTCGTTTCGCTGACAACAGGACGGTCGACCGGGGCGCCCAGATTATCGGCCAGAAACTGCATCGCCCAGTCATTGGCAGCCATTCCACCATCAACCCGCAAGACGCCGTCCGCACTGCCCCCCCTATCCGCGCTGATCGCCGCCGGCAGGTCGCGGGTCTGATAGCTGACAGGTTCAAGCGCCGCCCAGGCCAATTCGGCAGGTCCGGAATCGCGCGACAGACCAAAGATCGCCGCCCGACATTCGGGCTGCCAATCAGGGGCGCCCAAGCCGGCAAAGGCGGGCACCATGATGACGCCCTGCGCCGGGTCTGCCGCCTCGGCCATCGGTTGGGTTTGCCGTGCCGCGGCAATACCCTTTAGCCCGTCACGCAACCACTGGACCACGGCGCCAACCATATAGATCGACCCGTCCAGCGCATGGGTTGCCTTGCCATCCAATTGATCGGCGCTGGTGGTCAGCAGCCGGTTTTTTGACTGCACCATATCGCTGCCAGTGTTCATCAGCGCGCAACACCCCGTGCCATAGGTCGATTTCATCATGCCGGGGACCAAGCACCCCTGCCCCACAGTTGCGGCCTGTTGGTCACCAGCCACGCCACGCATGCCAATTTCGTGGCCGAACAGATCGGCGCTGGTATGGCCAAAGACCGCGGCGCAATCGTGCACGATGGGCAAAATCGCCATAGCTATGTCCAAAACACCACAGGTTTCGGCATCCCACGCGCCAATTGCAATGTTGTACAGCATGGTGCGGGCGGCATTCGTTGCGTCGGTCGCATGGACCTTGCCGTTGATCAGGTTCCAGATCAACCGCCTGTCGACCGTTCCAAAAGCCAGCGCGCCCCGCACGGCGCGCGCCCGCGCCCCGGGCACATGGTCCAAAATCCATTTCACTTTGGTGGCGGTGAGATAGGGGTCAAGCAACAATCCGGTACGGGACGTGATCATCGGTTCATGACCGGCGGAGTTCAGGTTTGCGCAGGTGTCTGCCGTCCGTCGGTCCTGCCAGACAATTGCCGGGTGGACCGTCTGGCCGTTTGCGCGGTCCCAGATCAACGTGGTTTCGCGTTGGTTGGTTATGCGGATAGCCGCGACCGAGGTGCCACCAATCCCGGCCTTGCCGATCACGGCCTTGCTGACCGCGGCCTTGCCGATCCCGGCCCTTCCGATTCCGGCCCGCGCCTTTCTGGTCACGGTCAACCACAGGTCGGCCGGATCGTGTTCCACCCAGCCGGGACGTGGGCAGTGCTGGGCAAACTCCTCACGGGCGGACGTGACCGGGCGCAGGCCACCGTCTGGGCCCCAGGCGAACACGATCGCCCAAGACGAGGTGTTGCCCTGATCTATGGCAAGGTTATGGGTCATGGCCGGACGCCCTTTGGTCGGTCCCTTTGGGGGGGTATGTTGATGGGGGGTGGTCAGCCAGTCTGGCGCGATACCCCTGTTGACGCCTTGGGGCCCAAGGCAAAAACCTGTTGTCCGGCTGAGGGCACGCAAAACCAGTTGGCCATATTCGAACCTGGGTCAACCAGCGCCAGCGCGGCACCAGCGGATCCGAATTGAACCGCCCGCATATAGCCATGGGTTGGACTGTCTGCATCCCATCCACGGACAAGGGCGTCAGCGGGCACATGTTGGGCAGCCGCGCGACCCTGCAGGTTGATCGGCCAATCCGGCGTCCGGACTGCCAAAGGAAAAATCCGCATCACCTTGGCTGAACAGGTGTGGCTAGGCAGAAGGCTACAACAAGACCTGCGGCCCGCGATGTGGGAGTGTGAGCGAACTATGACTTTCGGTGCGGGCACCGGTGGTCGCGCTTTCATCACGTTGCGAAATGCGGCGCATGGAAACGGGCGGGATTTTCACCCCGCCCGCCGTATCCTAGGCTTATTGCCAGGACTTGATCAGCTCGTCATAGGCGATGGTTTCGCCTTGGGGCTTTTCATTCTCCAGCTTGGCCACCGGCGAGCCGGGCTCATCCAGCCAGAACTGGGCATCCTTCTCTTCGTTCATGACCGGGCCCAGATCACCCTGAGCGCCAGACTTCTCCAGACGGATCATCACCTTTTCCTGCTCGGCGCAGAGGGCATCGAGGGCCCCTTGCGGTGTCTTGTCGCCCGACATCGCGTCACCGATATTCTGCCACCACAGTTGTGCCAGCTTGGGATAGTCGGGGATGTTGGTGCCGGTGGGCGACCATTGCAGACGGGCGGGCGAGCGGTAGAACTCGATCAACCCGCCCAGTTTGGGCGCGCGTTCGGTGAAGTGCGGGCTGTCGAGGGTGGACTGACGAATGAAGGTCAGGCCAACGTCGGACTTTTTCACGTCCACCGTTTTGGAGGTGACGAACTGGGCGTAGAGCCAGGCCGCCTGAGCACGGTCCACCGGGGTGGACTTCATCAAGGTCCAGGACCCCACATCCTGATAGCCGATCTTTGTACCTTCAGACCAGTAGGCGCCGTGCGGCGAGGGGGCCATGCGCCATTTCGGCGTGCCGTCCTCGTTCATCACCGGCGTGCCGGCTTTGACCGACGCAGCAGTGAAGGCGGTGTACCAGAACATTTGCTGGGCAATTTCGCCTTGGGCCGGAACTGGCCCAGCTTCAGAGAACGTCATGCCCATCGCGGCGGGTGGTGTATACTTTTGCAGCCACTCGATCGCCTTGGTCACCGCATAGACAGCGGCCGCATCGTTCGTCGCACCGCCACGCGCGACGCAGGAACCGACTGGCTGGGACTTTTCGTTCACACGAACGCCCCATTCGTCCACCGGCAGGCCGTTCGGCTCACCCTTGTCGCCCATGCCGGCCATCGACATCCACGCGTCGGTGTAGCGCCAGCCGAGCGAGGGGTCCTTCTTGCCGTAGTCCATATTGCCGAACACCTTGTCCGGGCCACCGGCATAGGTCATGTCGCGCCCCGTAAAGAACACCGCGATGTCCTCGTAGGCCGACCAGTTGACCGGAACGCCAAGATCATAGCCGAACTGGGCTTTGAAATCGTCCTTGGTTTTCTGATCGTTGAACCAGTCATAGCGGAACCAGTACAGGTTCGCGAACTGCTGGTCCGGCAGCTGGTACAGCTGGCCATCCGGGGCGGTCGTGAACTTGGTGCCGATGAAGTCAGCCAGATCCAGACCGGGGTTGGTCACGGCAGCGCCTTCGCCGGCCATCCATTCGGTCAGGTTGCGGGCCTGCTGATAGCGCCAATGGGTGCCGATCAGGTCCGAGTCGTTGACATAGGCGTCATAGATGTTCTCGCCGGTTTGCATTTGCGTTTGCAGTTTTTCGACAACATCGCCTTCACCGATCAGGTCATGGGTGACCTTGATACCGGTGATCGCGAAGAACGCATCGGCCAATTGCTTGGCTTCGTATTGATGCGTCGTCAGCGTTTCAGAGGCTACCTTGATTTCCATGCCCGCATAGGGAACTGCGGCATCAATGAACCACTGCATTTCGGCCTCTTGTCCGGCGCGGTCCAGAACGGACAGCGTCCCGATTTCGGCATCAAGGAAGGCTTTCGCCGCCTCCATGTCCGCCCAGGCGGGGGCGCCCAGGGCCATCAGCGCAAGCGCAATGGCGGTTGAGGTGTGTCGCAATCTCATTTAATTCCTCCCAGAATGTTGAGACAGTTGCTTTGAACGAGGCAGTTTCGACATGTGGGCGGTGGTTAGAGCCACTGCCCACACTTGGTTTTGCCCGTTTACACCCAGCGAAAAACCGCTGTTGCGTAGATCAGGCAGACGATCAGTGCGCCCCATAACAGGTCCGCACCGAATAAGCCGAGCCAGCCGATATGAATAAAGGCCGAGCCCAATAGTGAAATGAACAACCGGTCCCCGCGTGTTGTTTCGATTCGAAGCACACCGATGCGTGGGGTTTCGGGATATTTGACGGCCAGCCAGGTGAAGGTGGCCAGCAAGCCAGCGATTGCCAGGAAAAAGATCGCGGTGGGCAAAGTCCATGCCATCCATGCCATTGGTCACACCCTTCCCAGGGCAAAGCCCTTGGCTATGTAGTTGCGCACAAAGTAGATCACCAAAGCGCCGGGGATGATGGTCAGAACCCCGGCGGCGGCCAGCACACCCCAATCCATGCCGCTGGCAGATACGGTGCGGGTCATGGTCGCAGCGATCGGTTTGGCATCGGTTGCGGTCAGGGTCCGCGACAGCAAAAGTTCGACCCACGAGAACATGAAACAGAAGAAAGCCACGACGCCGATGCCCGAGGCGATCAGCGGGATGAAGATCTTCACGAAAAAGCGTGGAAAGGAATAACCGTCGATATAGGCGGTCTCGTCGATTTCCTTTGGCACCCCGCGCATGAAGCCTTCCAGGATCCAGACCGCCAGGGGCACGTTGAACAAGCAATGAGCCAGCGCCACCGCGATATGGGTGTCGAACAATCCGATGCTGGAATAAAGCTGAAAGAACGGCAGCGCAAAGACGGCTGGCGGTGCCATGCGATTGGTCAGCAGCCAGAAGAACAGATGCTTGTCCCCCATGAACCGATACCGCGAAAAGGCATAGGCGGCGGGCAAGGCGACAGTCACCGAGATGACGGTGTTCATCACCACATAGATGATCGAGTTGATATAGCCATTGTACCATGACGGATCGGTCAGGATGGTGGCGTAATTGGCAAACGTCAGATCGACCGGCC
>JANNAF010000155.1:0-2774 GCA_031384005.1 Rhodobacterales bacterium
CGACCCCACCACCCCGCCCGACGAACGCGCCCGGGGTCTGGACATGGCCCGTGCCTTGCCGATGCGGGTCATGTCGCGGATGTGGCAGATGCTGCTAAAGGCGTTGGAGGAGGTGCCGCTGGCCCCGAACGCGATGATGGCCGCCGAAATGGCGGTGATCCGCCTGACCCATGTCGCCGACCTGCCGGACCCGGAAACCCTGCTGCGCCGCCTGCAATCGCAACCCCAACCGACCGGGGGTGCCCCGGCAGGCGGTGCCCCGACCCAGACCACCCACGCCCCCATGATGCGCGCCATCTCTGCCGCCCCGACCCGGGGCCCGGTGATGCAGGGCAGCGCCGCACCAGCCTTGGCCGAGGCGCCGCTGACCCTGTATGCGACCTTTGATCAGGTCGTTGCCATGATCCGGGACAAGCGGGACATGAAGCTGCTGTATGAGGTGGAGGCCGCCCTTCGCCTCGCCCGCTATTCGCCGGGGCGGATCGAATTTGAACCCGCGCCGGGTGCGGCCCCTGATCTTGCCTCACGCCTTGGGCAGCGGTTGCAGGGATGGACCGGCGCGCGCTGGGCGGTTTCGGTCGTGTCCACCGGGGGTGCCCCCACCATCGCCGAGGAGCGTGACCGTGACCTGATCGCGGCGCAGGATGAGGCGATGAAAAACCCGCTGGTGCAGGCCGTCATGCTGGCCTTTCCCGGCGCTAAGATCAGCGATATCCGCACCCCCGAGGCGATGGAGGCCATCGCCGCCGCCACCGCCCTGCCCGAAGTTGACGATGAATGGGACCCGTTCGAGGACAGTTGACGAGGTGTCCGCGCGCGGACACTTTTGAATATTCAACAAAATCAATGGATTGCCTTTTTTCGTTAACCATTCTGGTAAGGTTTGGGAACTTTGCCTGCGTGGCATTGCCGCGCGGCCTGTGGCCGATTACCTTTGGCATCAGCGACGACACATGAACGAGAGGGCAGACGATGTTGAACGGTTTGGGCGGCCTTGGCGATATGGCCAAGATGATGAAGGCGGCACAGGATGTGCAAGGCAAGATGGCCGAGTTGCAGACCCAGCTTGCCACCACCATCGTGATTGGCGAGGCGGGGGCCGGGCTGGTCAAGGCGCGTGTCACCGCCAAGGGCGATGTGACCGGGCTGGATATTGACCCGTCCATTCTGGTCGCATCGGAAAAGGAAGTGGTCGAGGACCTGATCATCGCCGCAATCCGCGATGCCCAAGCCAAGGCGGTGACCCGCAGCCAGCAAGAAATGGCCAAGCTGTATGCCAGCATGGGCCTGCCTGCGGATTTGAAACTGCCGTTCTGACCCTGCCCGGATTTTGGGCCCGCCTCTCGGGCGGCAAAACCGGTTCCCACTTTTGCCTGAGAGGCTTGGAATGACCCAGACCCCGCGCGACATTGAAACGCTGATCGACCTGATGGCCCGGCTGCCCGGCCTTGGGCCACGGTCGGCGCGTCGTGCGGTTCTGGCCATGTTGAAAAAGCGCGAGGCGCTGATGGCCCCCTTGGCGCAGGCCCTGGCCGGGGTTGCCCTGTCGGCGCGCGATTGCCGGATTTGCGGCAATATCGGCACGTCGGACCTGTGCGCCATCTGCGCCGACCCCGCCCGCGCCACACCCGAGTTATGTGTGGTCGAGGATGTGGCAGACCTGTGGGCGATGGAACGCAGCCGCGCCTTCAAGGGGCGTTATCACATTCTGGGCGGCACCTTGTCGGCGCTGGACGGGATGGGGCCGGACGAATTGCACATCCCCGAACTGATTGGCCGGATTGAAAGCGAGGCGATCACCGAGGTCATTCTGGCGCTGAACGCCACGGTCGATGGCCAGACCACGGCACATTACATCGCCGATGCGCTGGGCGCCACATCGGTGCGGATCACGTCACTGGCCCAAGGCGTGCCGATTGGCGGCGAGTTGGATTATCTGGACGACGGCACCATCGGTGCGGCGCTGCGGGCGCGGCGCGGGTTTTAGGCGGCTGGTTTTTTTGTTGTTCACGAATTGCCCAAAGCAATTCGTGACGGGCCCGATCCTGTCAGACCAGAACCATCCCATCCTGAAACGCATCCACCGCGCCGACCCCGGCAAAGGTCACCACATTGCCGCCGCCAAAGTCAAAGACCACACCGCCCGCGACCAAGGTGGCAAAGCGGCCTATGACCTGCGCCGCCGACAAACCACCGCCCCACAGACCCTGATCAAAGATGACGGCGTCCACGGTGCTGGCAAAATCGCGCACGTCATCCGCGCCACAGCCCATGTCGAACACAAAGGCATCCGCCCCCCTGCCGCCGACCAGACGGTCAGCGCCCTGGCCACCGTTCAACCGGTCATCGCCCAGTGAACCGCGCAGCAGATCGTCGCCGCGCGCCGCCCAGATGTCATTGCCCAGCCGGTTGCCGGTGATCAGGTCATCACCGTCGCCCGCATACAAATGTTCAAACTGCACGACAGGGCCAAGGGTGAACCACGCGACACCAGCCACGGTGACCGCACCACTGGCGTTCAGGTTGGCCACGATATCGCCGCTGATTGCCGCCATGTTCAGCCAATCCAACCCGCCATTGGTGTCGGACAACAGGCTGCGCCCGCCCTCCAGCCCGGCCAGTGTCAGGAAATCATCGGTGATCGTGTGGACATCATTGGCACAGGCCACGCCGCCAAAGAATTGCAGATCAAACCCGTTGATCACGCCGACATTGCCGCCATTGGTGTCGGTGACCCGCAGCGTCCAGTCCCCGGCCGAGGTGTAACCGCGCAG
>JANNAF010000223.1:0-3276 GCA_031384005.1 Rhodobacterales bacterium
TCGGCATCCGGAAAATCGGCCAGCCCGCCGATGTGGTCGATATGGGTATGGCTCAGGATCACATGGCCGATATCGGCCGCCGTCAAATCACGCAGCGCCAGCGCCCCCAAAATGGTGTGCTGCTGCGTGAAATCCACCAGACGGCCAAAGCTGTCCAGCCCGTCGGCCCGGGCGGCGGCCCGTTCGTCCGCCGCATAGGCCGCCGGAAACCCGGTGTCGATCAGCAGATGGCGCCCTTGGGCGGTGGTGATCAGCCATGCCGAAATCGGGATCAGCCGCCGACCCGGGCCCACATCAAAGCGGCCTAGGTTCAGATGGTCCAGCGCTGTCACATGGTCTTGGGTCAAGAGGGGGCAAGTCAGGGGGCGGGTCATGGCGCCAATGATGCCACGGTCCAGCCCTGCTGCACCAGCAGATTCAATACCCCCTCCTGCCCCGGCAAATGCAGCGCGCCAAAGGCCACAACCAGCGGCCCATCCGCCGCTGCCGCGGTGATCACAGGGATCCATGCCCGGTTGCGTCGGGTGATCATCGCCTCCTCGATCAGGGCAAAACTGCGGTCGGCCTCGGCTGCGGTCAGGCCCGACAGGGCACGGGTCTGGGCCTTGGAAAACTCCCAAAACAGGCGGTTCTCGCCCGCGAAATAGCTGTCGGCGATGGTGACGGCCATATCATCGCCCACCGCATCAGCGTCCAGCGTCTGCACCAGCATCTTCAACTGATCCACCGCCGAAAAGCCGTCAAAGATGGCAAAGACCGTGTCATAAGGCTCCAACCCGATCACGGGCACAGCCTTGGCCCTGGCCAGAGCGATCAGGCGACGGTCAAGCCCGGCTTGGGCGGCTTCTGCGTTTTGGCACTGCGGCACCGCCAGCATGGTCGCAACATACCAAGGCCGCAGTTTGGCGGCAAAGACCGGCGGGATCCCGCGGGCCTGCAGGGCCGCCGTCAACCGCTGCCAATCGGCATCGGGCAGGGCCTCGGGCAGGGTGGGGCCGCCGGTGTTGACCAGCTGTTCGGGATGGTTGGCCAAATGCGTTTTCAGAGCAGCCTCTTCGGCAGGGCCAGCCTCGACCATAAGGGCGGTGGCCCGGCTCAGGTCGTCCGCCACGATGGCAACGGTGGCGGCATGGCGCGGGTCGTCAAGGTGATAGGTACCGATCAGGGTTACGCTCTGTGCCCCCTTGGTCGCCCGCCACAGATTGCCATGCGCAAAGGGCACCTCGGCGGCGGTCTGGATCGCGGCCAGTTGGTCAGGCGGCAAGGCGGTGATCAGGTTTTGCCCGACGCATTGGGCGTGGGCGGCGGCGGCAGTGAATAGGGCAAGGGTCAGGGCAAGCAGGCGCATTGGGGGCCTTTGGATTGGATCGTCGAAAGGTCGCATGTCGCGTCATGGGGGCCAAGTGGAAAGGTGCGGGTTGACGCAGGGGCGCAAGGTGGCAAGGTGATGGTTTTGGAACTGCATCATGGTGGACATCGTTTTTGCCGACCCGGCGGTTGCGGCCCGATTTGCGGCGATGGCCGAACCTGCGCGGACGGGTCTTTTGGACCTGCGGCGGTTGATCTTGGCGACAGCCGCCACTACGCCGGGGGTGGGACCGCTGTTGGAAACCCTGAAATGGGGGCAGCCTGCCTATCTGACGCCCATAACCAAGTCAGGTTCGACGCTTCGGTTGGACGCCACCAATGGCGGTTTTGCGATTTACGCCCATTGCCAGACCACGATCATCGCGGATTTCCAAAGCCTGTTTCCGCATGATTTCACCATTGAAGGCGCCCGCGCTGTGCATTTCAGGGACGGGGCGGACCTGCCGCATGACAAACTGCGATTTCTGATCAGCCGGGCCCTGACCTATTATCTGAAAACGGCAAGCTGAACTTGGCTGCCTGGCCCGTCGTTGCGGATTTTCACGACCTCGGGTGTTGACTCGCGGACAGGCAGTGCCTAACTGGGCATCGTTAGCACTCGCCGGATGTGAGTGCTAATTCAATCAAACCTGGAAACCTAAGGGAGCGTTACCAGATGCAATTCTCACCGCTGCATGACCGCGTATTGGTTCGTCGCATTGAAGGCGAAGACAAAACCAAGGGCGGGCTGATCATTCCCGACAGCGCCAAGGAAAAGCCCGCAGAGGGCATGGTCGTATCGGCTGGTCCGGGCGCACGCAAGGATTCGGGCGAGTTGATCGCGCCGTCCGTCAAGGCTGGCGACAAGATCCTGTTCGGCAAATGGTCGGGCACCGAGATCAAACTCGACGGCGAAGACCTGCTGATCATGAAAGAAAGCGACATCCTCGGCGTGTTCGCCTGAGCTTGTTGACCCTGTAAACGCATTCAAGGAGCTAACCAAATGGCTGCTAAAGACGTTCGTTTTGAATCAGATGCCCGCGACCGCATGCTGCGCGGCGTGAACATCCTTGCTGACGCTGTCAAGGTAACGCTGGGCCCGAAAGGCCGTAACGTTGTCATCGACAAATCCTTTGGCGCACCGCGCATCACCAAAGACGGTGTGACGGTTGCCAAGGAAATCGAACTGGCTGACAAGTTCGAGAACATGGGCGCGCAGATGGTCAAGGAAGTTGCTTCCCGGACCAATGATGAGGCCGGCGACGGCACCACCACCGCCACCGTTCTGGCCCAAGCCATCGTCAAAGAAGGCATGAAGGCCGTTGCTGCCGGCATGAACCCGATGGACCTGAAGCGCGGCATCGACCTTGCCACCGCCAAAGTCGTTGCAGCCATCAAAGCTGCCTCGCGTCCGGTCAAGGACACCGCCGAAGTCGCCCAGGTTGGCACCATCTCTGCCAACGGCGAAGCTGAAATCGGACGGCAAATCGCTGAAGCGATGCAAAAAGTCGGTAACGAAGGCGTGATCACTGTTGAAGAAAACAAGGGTCTGGAAACCGAAACCGAAGTCGTCGAAGGCATGCAGTTCGACCGCGGTTACCTGTCGCCCTATTTCGTGACCAACGCTGACAAGATGGTTGCCGATCTGGAAGACGTCCTGATCCTGCTGCACGAGAAAAAGCTGGGTTCGCTGCAGCCGATGGTTCCCTTGTTGGAAGCCGTGATCCAGTCGCAAAAGCCGCTGCTGATCATCTCGGAAGACGTTGAAGGCGAGGCTTTGGCCACGCTGGTCGTCAACAAGCTGCGCGGCGGTCTGAAAATCGCTGCTGTCAAGGCTCCGGGCTTTGGCGATCGTCGCAAGGCGATGCTGCAGGACATCGCTGTTCTGACCGGTGGTCAGGTGATTTCCGAAGATCTGGGCATGAAGCT
>JANNAF010000278.1:0-1684 GCA_031384005.1 Rhodobacterales bacterium
GGTTGAAACTGTCCCACGTCTTGACGGCATAGTGGTTGTACTGCGCCAAAGCGTGTGAGGTGGCCTGCACTGGCGCATTGCGCAACTGCTGCCACAGGGGCACGCCTTGGGCGATGTTGTACCGCGTCCCGTCGCCCGCCAGCACGCGCAAATCGGTCGGGCGGCCCTTGAACCCCACCAGCGAATGGTTGTGAATGTCGCGAAACCGCGCCGGGTTGCGGGTCAGCGATTTCATCGCGTTATTGGCCTTGTGGGTGACCGCCAGCCGCCACGGAAACAGCGGGCAAACCCGCCCCGGTTGCCAGTTGACCTGCGGCGCATCGGCAAAACACATCGCATGCAGGCTGATGATGTCACAGTCTGGCCCGGCATGGTCGGTCAGATCGCTGACCAGACCCGCGCCGATGTGAATGTTCAAAAACTCGTCCGCGTCCAGCACCATCAGCCATTCGGTGTCGTCTATCGGCAGCTGCGCCCGTATTGCGCTGTATCCGGCGTGTTGCGGTATCTGTCCCGGTGGCACCACATTGGCGACATGGTCGATGTACCCCGCCGCCGCCAGCGCGTCCAGCAGGCGGTCCGTCCCGTCGCGGCAGTCGTTTGACGCGATGCAGATGCGGTCAAACCCCAGCACCAGATGATGCGCAACCCATTCGACCAGAAAGGGCCCCTCATCCTTGACCGAGGATATCAGAACATGGCGGGCGTGGGCTTGGGTCATGACCGGACGCTAGCATCGCCGCGCAATATGGTCCAGATTGCCACAAGGCCGCCCCTGACAACCGGAGAACTCATGCGCATCGCGATCTGGCAAACCCCATCCCCCGATGGCGACAGTGACGCGGGCCTAACGGGTCTGGGCGGGGCGCTGACCGCTGCGGCCGCCATGGGTGCGCGGATGCTGGTGGTGCCCGAGGTGCTGTTGCCCGGCTATAACCACGGCCACATCGCGGAACAGGCGCAGCCGCGTGGCGGGGCCTGGGGTGCGGCGGTGGCGGCGCTGTGCGCCAAAGCGAGCTGCGGCGTGACCTTGGGCTATGCCGAACGGGACGGCGACCGGGTCTATAACTCTGCCGTCGCCTATGACGCGGGCGGGGCCGAGGTGGCGCATTACCGCAAAATCCAGCTGTATGGCCCGCGCGAAAAGGCGATTTACACCCCCGGCGATGCCTATGCGGTCTTCGATCTGGAGGGGGTGAAAACCGCCCTGCTGATCTGCTATGACGTTGAATTTGCGCCCCATATTGCCGCCCTTGCGGCCATGGGTGTGCAACTGATCCTGTGCCCTACGGCCAACATGATGCCCTTTACCCATGTCGTGCGCTTTACCGTGCCCGCCATGGCCGCTAACCACGGTGTCACCATCGCCTATGCCAATTATTGCGGGGTCGAGGGCGATCTGACCTATGTTGGCGGGTCGCTGATTGCCGATCCTTATGGCGAGCCCTTGGCGCAGGCCGGCATGGGTGCGGCGCTGCTGGTCGCAGATGTGCCCCCTGTGCTGGACCCCCACCGTTTGTCGACCCAAGGCCACGATTACCGCAAGGTCTGAACCGATCAGCGCGCCGTGGCCCGTTCCCGCATCGAGATATAGATGGCGCAGGAAATCAGGATGCCGACCCCGACAAAGGTCCAGCTATCCGGGAAATCGCCAAAGAATACATAGCCCATCACGACCGAGGTG
>JANNAF010000285.1:0-3842 GCA_031384005.1 Rhodobacterales bacterium
TCGGTCAGCGGTTCGCCCCGGCGCATCTTGGCGATGTTGGCGGGGGGGTGCAGGCTGTCACCATCGATAAAGCGCAGGCCCATGGCGGTGGCAAGTGTCTGGCCAATCAGGCTTTTGCCGCAACCCGACACGCCCATCACAACCACCCTCATAGCGACGCCGTGATGCCGCCATCGACAAAGATGGTCGTGCCGTTGACAAAGGACGACGCCGCCGAGGACAGGAATATGCAGGCCCCGACCAGTTCATCCACATTCCCCCAGCGCCCCGCCGGGGTACGTTTGGCCAACCAGTCGCTGAACACCGGGTCATTCACCAGCGCCTTGTTCAGCGGCGTGTCGAAATAGCCGGGGGCAAGGCCGTTGCATTGCAGGCCGTATTTGGCCCAGTCGGTCGCCATCCCCTTGGTCAGGTTCGCGACCGCCCCCTTGGTCGCCGTATAGGGCGCGATGCCGGGCCGGGCCAGCGCGGTTTGCACCGAACAGATGTTGACGATTTTGCCCGCCCCCCGCGCGATCATGTGCCGCGCGACGGCCTGGCCGACATGAAAGACCGAGGCGACATTGGTTTGCAGCAGGCGTTCAAAGGCGTCTGCCGGAAACTCCTCCAACGGGGCGCGGTGCTGCATCCCGGCGTTGTTGACCAGAATGTCGATGGGGCCGATTGTGGATTCAAACCCATCGACGGCGGCGCGGACGGCGTTGTGATCGGTGCAGTCAAAGGCCAGCGTGTGGGTGGTGACCCCCTCGGCCGCCAGTGTGGCGGCGGTGGCGGCCAGTTTGGCGGGGTCGCGGCCATTGAGGACAATCGCCGCCCCCGCCGCCGCCAATCCCCGGGCAAGTGCCAAGCCGATGCCCTGCGACGATCCGGTGATCAGGGCGCGTTTTCCGGTCAGATCAAACAGGCTCAGGCTCATGGGGTCCCTTTGGCTCTCGACAGATATCAGATTTATGTTACCGATAACATGCACCGACAACGAATCCACGTCAACCCGAAAGCCCATCATGACCAAAGTTGATATTCTGCAAGTCGGCCCCTATCCCGAATGGGACCAGGGGCCGCTGGACGAAGCCTTTACCGCGCATCGGTATTATGCGGCGGCGGACAAGGCGGCGTTTTTGGCTGAGGTCGGGCCACGGGTGCGCGGGATTGCGACGCGGGGCGAATTGGGGGCCACGGCGGCGATGATCGCGGCCTGTCCGGCGTTGCAGGTGATTGCGGTTTATGGCGTTGGCTATGATGCGGTGGACCTGGCCGCGTGCCGTGCGCGCGGCATCAGGGTGACAAACACGCCCGATGTGTTGACCGAAGATGTGGCCGATCTGGGGGTTGCGATGATGCTGGCGCAGGGGCGCGGGGTTGTGGCGGCCGAGGGGTGGGTGCGCGATGGGTCGTGGGCGGCCAAGGGTGGCTTTGCGTTGCAGCGCCGGATTTGGGGCAAGCGGGCGGGGATTTTGGGTTTGGGCCGGATTGGCATGGCGGTGGGCCAGCGGCTGGCAGGATTTGGCATGGACATCGCCTATTCCAGCCGGGCCGCGAAACCGGGGGTGGCGTGGCAGTTTATCGCGGATGCCGAGGCGTTGGCGGCTCGGTCGGATGTGTTGTTCGTGACCTTGGCCGCCACTGCCGCGACGCGCCACATTGTGGGGCGCGACGTGATCGCGGCGCTGGGGCCGCAGGGGATGCTGGTGAACATCAGCCGGGCGGCGAATATTGACGAGGGCGCGCTGTTGGACGCGCTGGAAAGCGGGGGCTTGGGGTCGGCAGCGCTGGATGTGTTCGAGGGCGAACCGGCGTTGAACCCGCGTTTTCTGGGTCTGAACACTGTGTTGCTGCAACCGCATCACGGGTCAGGAACGTATGAGACGCGGCAGGCCATGGGCGCGTTGCTGCGGCAAAACCTGTTGGCGCATTTCGCGGGCCAACCCTTGATCAGCCCGGTGCTGTGATGAAGGCGATTGTCATACATGCGGCGCGGGATTTGCGGATCGAGGATCATAAGGCTGAGGTGCCGGGGCCGGGTCAGGTGCAGGTCAGGCTGGCACGCGGCGGTATTTGCGGGTCGGACCTGCATTACTACAACCATGGCGGCATCGGCAGCGCGATCCGTTTGCGCGAACCGATGGTACTGGGGCATGAGGTGTCGGGCCATGTGACCGCGCTGGGCGACGGGGTGACCGGGCTGGCGGTGGGCGATCTGGTGGCGGTGTCGCCGTCGCGGCCCTGCCACGCCTGCCGCTATTGCCATGAGGGGATGTGGAACCAATGCCTGAACATGCGATTTTATGGCTCGGCCATGCCGTTCCCGCATATTCAGGGCGCGTTCCGCGAGGTGCTGGTGGCGGAGGCCAGCCAATGCGTGCCGGCCGCCGGATTGACGCCGGGCGAGGCGGCAATGGCCGAGCCGCTGGCCGTTTGCCTGCATGCGGTGCGTCGGGCGGGGTCGTTGCTGGGCAAATCGGTGCTGGTCACCGGCTGTGGGCCGATCGGGGTTTTGTGCATCCTTGCCGCACGGCGGGCCGGGGCCGACCTGATCGTGGCCACGGATCTTAGCGATTATACCTTGGCGATGGCGCGGCAGGCCGGGGCGGATGTGACCATCAACATGGGAACCGATGCCGGGGCGCTGGCGGGGTACGGCGCGGCCAAGGGGGTGTTCGATGTGCTGTTTGAATGTTCGGGGGCTGCGGTGGCACTGGTCGGGGCCATTGCGGTTTTGCGGCCCGGTGGCACCATCATGCAACTGGGTCTGGGCGGCGACATGACCCTGCCCGTGCAGGCGATGACGGCCAAGGAATTGACCCTGCGCGGGTCGTTCCGGTTTCATGCCGAATTCGCCACCGGGGTCAGCCTGATGCAAAAAGGGTTGGTGGATGTCCGCCCGCTGATCACCCAGACCGTGGCGCTGAACGATGTCGAGCAGGGCTTTGCGCTGGCAAATGACCGCAGCCGCGCGATGAAGGTGCAGATCGCCTTTGGCCTAGATGGTTGATCCCGGCACCAGACGGGTCGGGATGATGGTGACCTCCTGCACCGGGTCACCGCGCAAACGGCTGACCACGGCCTCGGCGGCGGCCTTGCCCAGACGGGTGGTGGGCACCGCCGTGGTGGTCAGGCGGCGCGGCAGGATCGACGCCGCCTCCATCCCACCCCAACCGGCCACCCCCATATCCTCTGGCACCCGGACGCCGATCCGGGTCAGATAGGCCAGACCGCCGATTGCCATTTCATCATCGTGGTAATAGATCGCATCCAGATCACTGCGCCGCGCCAGCATGGTTTCGGTGCCGTAGTACCCGGCGTAAAACCCCGGCTGATCTTCCAGGATCTGTTCATTGGCAAGGGTGATCCCGGTTTCGGCCAGACCGCGCACAAATCCCTGATAGCGCAGGTGGCCAGAGGTGTTGCGTTTGCCCAAGGCACCGACATAGCCGATCTTGCGCCGCCCCGCCGCCGTCACACAGCGCGCCATTTCAAGGCCGTTGTCGAAATGCGAAAATCCCACGGCAAGGTCAATCGGTTTGGTGGTCAGGTCCCAGATTTCCACCACCGGCACCGCCATGTCGCGCAGCAGCGCCAGGGTGCCTTTGGAATGCAGGCGCGAAGCCAGAATCACACCGGCGGGTTTCCACGAGGCGAGGGTACGGAGCCAGACCTCCTCCTCCTCCGGCAATTGGTTGTGAGCACCGATCATGGTCTGGTAGCCCAACCGCGCCAGCGTGCTGTTCAGCGCCTCCAGCACCGCGCCGAACAGCGGCGAGGTCAGGCGCGGCACACAGACCCCGATCAGCGTCGAGGTGCCAGAGGGGCCAAAGGCGGCGGCAAGGCGGTTGGGCAGATAG
>JANNAF010000304.1:0-2276 GCA_031384005.1 Rhodobacterales bacterium
AAAATTTTTGGCGTCGCTATCCCGGCAAATATTGTTTCAGAAATCCCAGCATGGACGCCAGACCGTCTTGCGAAATCCCATGCCCCATGCCCTGCATGACATGGCCATAGGTGTCGAACTTGGCTGCGACCAGCGCATCTGCCGCCACCGACATCTCCTCGAACGGCACCACGTCGTCGCGGTCGCCATGCATGACCAGAACCGGCGGGCGCGACAGAGTTTCATGGGCCAGCCGTTCTGGCGCGATCAGCCGCCCCGAAATCGCCACCACTGCCGCCATTGGCTGCGGCCTGCGCGGCGCGACATGCAGGCTCATCATGGCCCCTTGCGAAAAGCCCACAATTGCCAAGGCCTGCGGTCCCAGTTTTTCATGCGACAGGCGCTGGTCCAGAAAATCGCTGACATCCGCCGCCGCCTTCAACAAACCCGCCTCGGCCGCCGCCTCGGTTGACCCGTCAAACCGCGGGATCGGGAACCATTGATAGCCCATCGGCGCGCCGGGCACGCGGTCGGCGGCATCCGGGGCGGCAAAGGCGGTGTCGGGCAAATGTGGCGCCAGAACCGCGCCAATATCCAGCAAATCCGCCCCGTTGGCGCCGTAGCCGTGCAAGAACACCACCAGCGACCGCGCCTTGCCCGATGCCGCAGCCTTGCGTCCGAATTTCAACAGCCTTGTCACACCACGCCCTCCCGCAATTTCGCCACCCGGTAATAGGCCCACAGCAGCCGCGCCGCAACTGCCCGCCACGGGCTCCACGCCTCGGCCATTGCCCGCAGGACGCGTTCAGTCGGGCGCGCCTCCAACCCGAACAGAATGCGCGCCGCCTCTTGCAGCGCCAGATCGCCGGGTGCGAACACATCCGCCCGACCCAGCGCGAACATCGCGTAAATCTCGGCCGTCCACAGACCAATTCCCGGAATGGCCACCAAGGTCGTCACCACCTCGCCGTCAGGCCGCAGCCTCAGCGCCGCAAAATCCACCCCCGCCCGTGCCAGTTCACGGCCATAACGCGCCTTTTGCCGGCTTAACCCTGCCGCCCGCAATATGTCATCCGTCGCCCCTGCCATCGCCTGCTGTTCGGTCAGCCCCGCCGCCTCCAGCCGCCCCCAGATCGCCCGGGCCGAGGCGACCGACACCTGCTGCCCGACAATCGCATCCAACAGCGCGGCAAAGCCGTCTTCGCGCCGCCGCAGCGGCAACGGCCCCACCACCTCCAACGCCGCCGCAAACGGTGGCACATGCTGCGCCAACCATGCCGCCCCCTCGGCCACACAGGCCTCGCCCTCGATGATCCGTCCGACGCCCATTCCCTCACTCTTTCTTTCATTCGGCGGGATTGCCCTTGAAACAGCGCGCTTGCCCGCCTACCGATGCCAGCCATGAACACCGTCTCTGACACCAGCGCCCGGCGAAACGTCTTTGTCCTTGTCGCCGCTCAGGCGGTGTTGGGCGCCCAATTGCCGATGATCTTTACCATCGCTGGCCTTGCAGGCAAGCAGCTTGCACCCAATGCCTGCCTTGCCACGCTGCCGATCAGCGCCATGGTGATCGGGTCCATGCTGACCGCCACACCGATTTCCGCCTTCATGGCCAAATATGGCCGCCGTGCCGGCTTTGTCGTGGGTGCCGCAGGCGGCGCCGCCGGGGCTGCCATTTCCGCCCTTGGCCTGGCGATCTCCTCGTTCCCGCTGTTCGTGTTTGGCGCACTTTTGTCGGGCATCTATATGTCCGCCCAAGGGTTTTACCGCTTTGCCGCCACCGACACCGCCTCCGAAGGCTTTCGCCCCAAGGCCATTTCCTATGTCATGGCGGGCGGCCTGCTGTCGGCCGTCTTTGGCCCCGCACTGGTGAAACTGACGGCAGAGACCATGGCCGTCACCTTTATGGGCACCTATGTCGCCGCCGTCGCGCTGAACCTTGTCGGCGTGTTCCTGTTCGCCCTGCTGGACATCCCCAAACCCGGCCCCCGCCATGCAGATGCCCCGCAGGGCCGCACCCGCGCCCAACTGATACGCACCCCGCGCATCGCCGTTGCCGTCATCGTCGCCACGGTCAGCTATGCGCTGATGAACCTTGTGATGACCTCGTCCCCGCTGGCCGTGGTCGGCTGCGGCTATGCCACCGCCGACGCCGCCAACGTCGTCACCGCCCATGTGCTGGCCATGTATGTCCCCTCGTTCTTTACCGGTCACCTGATTGCCCGCTTTGGCACCGAACGGATCATGGCGGTGGGTCTGTTCATCCTTGCCTGCGCCGGGGTGGTCGCCATGAACGG
>JANNAF010000313.1:0-1926 GCA_031384005.1 Rhodobacterales bacterium
CAGCAGTCCGACACATGGGCATACACCCCCTGCACCCCGCCAAACGCCCGGTTTTCGCTGATCGTCCTCATGTCCTGCCCTTCACTCTCGTCACGCCAATCTGGCCCTCTCTAGCGAAACACCGTCAGAATGTCATCCAACGGCTTTTTCCGTTTTGCCACGGCGGGCACCGTCGCATCCTCGGCCGGATAGCCCACCGGCAGGATCATGACAGCCTTCTCGCTGGCTGGCCGTCCGCACATCTCGGGCAGGAACTTCATCGGATTGGGCGTATGCTCCAGACAGACCAGCCCCGCATGATGCAGAGCAGTGATCAGAACCCCCGTCGCAATCCCCACGCTTTCGGGGACATAGTAATTCTTGTACCGCACCCCATCCTGCGTCACCCCCCACCGTTGGGCGAACACCACGATCAGCCACGGCGCTTGCGTCAGATGAGGCTTGTCGACCCCGGTTCCAATCGGCTCCAACGCCGCCAACCATTCATCGCCAGCCCCGCCTTCGTAAAACGCGCGCTCCTCCTCCTCGGCCTCGGCGCGGATTCGCGCCTTCATCGCCGGATCGGCAATCGCCACGAAATGCCATGGCTGGTGGTTGGCCCCCGACGGTGCGGTGCCCGCTGCCTGCACACAGGCCGCAATCACCGCCTCGGGCACCGGACGGCTGGAATACTGCCGCACCGAATGGCGCCGCTTCATGTAATCGCGAAAGCCTTCGGCAGCGGCCAGCGCCTCGGCCGGTTCCAATTGCACCCGGTCTGGCAAGGGCAGCGCCTGATAGGAAACCTCACCTTTGCGATACATCAGCCGCCCCCGATAAACGCCCCTGCGGCAAAGACCAAAGCACCCCCGACAACCACCTGCAAGGTGGCGCGGACAAAGGGCGTTTCCATGAACTTGTTCTGAATCCAGACAATCGCCCACAACTCGATGAACACCACCGCGATGGCGACATAGGTTGCCATCCAGAAATCGGTCAACAGATAGGGAAGCGCATGGCCCAAGCCCCCGATGGTCGTCATGACACCGGACGCAAAGCCGCGCTTCCACGGACTGCCCCGGCCCGACAACACCCCGTCGTCATGCGCCGCCTCGGTAAAGCCCATCGAAATACCCGCCCCAACCGCCGCTGCCATGCCGACCAGCAGGGTTGTGTGGGTGTCCCGCGTCGCAAAGGCCGTCGCAAAGATCGGCGCCAATGTTGACACCGACCCATCCATCAGCCCTGCCAGCCCCGGTTGCACCCATGTCAGGATAAACTGCCGCCGCGCGCCCGCATCCTCGTTGTCGCGCACAGCGCCGCCCAGATGCTGCACCTCCAACCGCTCGGCGATTTTCTCATGCCCCGCCTCGGCGGCCGCCAGATCACCCAACAGC
This sequence comes from Rhodobacterales bacterium, assembly GCA_031384005.1. GTDB lineage: Bacteria > Pseudomonadota > Alphaproteobacteria > Rhodobacterales > Rhodobacteraceae > Stagnihabitans. Next base: position 1,377 of record JANNAF010000313.1, read on the forward strand.
TTGCGCGTGCCCGCGTCGCTGGTCCGCGCGGCAGCGGCAAGGTAGAACTGCTCGGCCTGATGCTCCATCCCCGCCGCCTCATTGCGGATCGTTTCCAGCGGCAGGTTGCGGGTCAGCCAAACGGGTCGGCGGGCATAGTATCCGGCGACATGTTCGCGCCGGATCAACGGAATAACCTCGCCAAACCGCACCCGGTGCAGGTCTATCAGCCGCTTGCGGTGGCCATCCTCCTCGGCAGCCATGCCGTCAAACACCGCCGCCGACCCCGGATATTCGGCGCGCAGGTTTTGGGCATAGGTGCGGTAGATGGACGCGTCATCCTCCTCCGACGAAATCGCCAGCGCCAGCACCTCTTGCTCGCTCAGGTCGGCAAAGCGGCGACGGTTGGAAAAGCCTGCAATCATGATACCACCCAATTTGGAATGGTTCTAATATGCGGCGGCCACGCCAGAAAGGAAAGCCCTAACCGCGCGCCGCCGCCCGCGCCCGCACCTGTTGCCGCCACAGCGTGAACAGCCCGGCAACCATGACCAACGCCGCCCCCGCAGCA
>JANNAF010000323.1:0-22453 GCA_031384005.1 Rhodobacterales bacterium
GGCCAGTCCTGCATCAGGTTCAATTCGCCAAAGCTGATCAATCCACGCGGTTTGGGGCCGATCTGGAACTTGGCCGGGCCAGCGGGGCTGATGTGATCGTGCCGCAGCGCCTCCGGCAGTGCCTTCAACTCCTCGGCCTCATAGATCCCGGCTTTCGCCCTTGCGATGATGACAGGGTCGACATCCGTCGCCAGGATCCGGATGTCGAACTTGGCCGCATCCGGGCATAAAGCCAACACCGTCAGGGCCAGCGAATAGGGTTCCTGCCCGGCAGAACAGCCCGCCGACCAGATGCGCAGCCGCCCGCCAGCCCGCGCCGCCGCAATCAGGGGGGGCAGAACCCCCTCCCGCAGGGTGCGGAAATGATGCTCTTCGCGAAAGAAATGGGTGACATTGGTGGTCAGTGCCGACAGCATGTGCATGCGTTCGTCAGCACCGTCCGGACCCTCGATCAGGCGGCAATAGCTGGCAAAGTCCGGCAGACCCAGGTGGCGCAACCGCTTGGTCAGCCGCGAGTAAACCAGATCCTTTTTGACACTGGTCAGGTGCAGACCAAAGTCCGCTTGCGCCCGTTTGGCAATGACGGCGAAGTCTGCATCCGAAAAGGCGTAGCTGACCACGCCCCCAGTCGGCGCAACGGCATTGACCGCTGCTGCCGACATCATTGCTGTGCCCTGCGGTCAGTCTGGATCACGGCACCCAGATCGATGATCCGCGTCATGCCATCGTCAACCGGGATCACGCCGATGATGCTTTGCCGTGAATTGTCGCTGCGCAGGTCAGGGGTTTCCTGAATCCGATCGCGTGCAACCGACAAAATCTCGGAGACCGATTCGACCAGCAGACCCACGGTCTGCGCCTCATGGGCGGCGATGACGACCACATTGCGCGGGTTGTCGGGCGTTCGGTCCAGACCAAAGCGCACCGCCAGATCAAAGATCGGAATGACTGATCCACGCAGGTTCATCACACCCAACACCTCGGCCGGGGCATGGGGCAGCGGGGTCACCGCCGACCACCGCCTGATTTCGCGCACCTGCCGGATGTCGATGGAAAAGCTTTGGCCACCGGTGAAGAAGGTCACGAACTCCACCTCGGACGTGATGTTGTTGTCAGGCGACTGCAAGGTTTTTCCCCTCTTTCATTGAATTGGCGCCGCGCGGGTCAGCGCTGGGAAGGACACGGTTGTTGGCAATAGCATCGGGATCAAGGATCAAGGCAATCTGGCCATCACCGAGGACCGTGGCCGCCGACACACCCGGCACAGCACCGTAATTGGTATCCAGACCCTTGATCACGACTTGTCGCTGGTCAAAAACCCGGTCCACGATCAGCGCGCACTGGCCCTGATTTTCCGTCTCGACCAGCAGCAGGGTTCTTGGTTCGGGGTGGCCCGCGGGCCGGGTAAAGCCCAGACCCTGTGCCACATCGACCATCGGGATGAACTTGCCCCGGATCATCAGCAGCTTGTCACTGGTGCCCACGACATGCAGATCATTCTGCCCCGGACGGATCGTTTCAAGGATGGCGGTGATCGGGATGACCATGACCTGGCCCGCGACGGACACCACCATGCCGTCCAGAACAGCCAATGTCAGTGGCAAGGAAATCGTAAACTCGGTCCCTTGGCCCGGGGTTGATGTGATGGTGACCCGCCCGCCCAGGGCCGCAACCGCATTGCGCACGACATCCAGCCCCACCCCGCGGCCCGACAAGTTGGAAATCGTCGATGCCGTGGAAAAACCGGGCAGGAACAACAATGCGTCGATCTCGCTGTCGCTCAACTCGGCGTCTGCCGAAATCAGATTCTTTTTCTTGGCGATTTCAAGGATTTTGCGCCGGTTCAGGCCGGCGCCATCGTCGCGGATCGTGATGATCACAGCCCCCGAGCGGTGCGCCGCCGACAAATGGATCGTCCCGCAGGGGTCCTTGCCAGCGGCAATCCGTCCTTCGCGGGTTTCCAGACCATGATCCACCGCATTGCGGATCATATGGGTCAGCGGATCGGCAAGCCGTTCGACCACGGTCTTGTCGACTTCGGATCCTTCGCCTTGGGTGACAAGGCGGGCCAACTTGCCCGTCGAATCGGCTGCCTCGCGGACAATGCGGGACATGCGTTGGAACAGCGGCTTGACCGGTTGCGCGCGAATGGCCATCACCGCTTCCTGAATGTCGCGCGCCAGCAGACGGTAATCCTCGACATGGGTGACGACATCAGCATCCGTGGCCAAACGCAATTCCAGGACGCGCTGGGCGATCATCGACTGATTGATGATCAATTCCCCTACGGCGTTGATCAGCCGGTCGACGCGGTCAAGATCAACCCGCAGCGTGGGTTTTGGTCCGCTTTTTTCGGCCGAGTTGACTGCTTCACTGCCCTCATCGCGCAGGGCGGCGGGCGATGGCTTGATCTGCTCGACCGGTTCAACGCTGACGCCCTGTACAGCCGTTTCGGCGGCGGGCTCTGCTGCGGGCTCTGCTGCGCGTTTTGCTGCGGGGTCGTCCTGAGCGGGATCTGTACCGGGAGCCGGCGCCGCCACCGCGCGCTGGATCGACAGATCGCACAGGCCTTCGACAAACTCGAACACCTCTTGCACCGTGCTCTCCTCGACCTCACTTGTCAGGCGAATCGACCAGGCAAGATTGGGGGAAGCGGGGTCGTAACCGGCCAGATCAGGCAGGCGCGACAGGTCCACATCAACCGCGATCTCACCCAAATCCGCCAAAGTGGCGATCAGCAGGGCCGGGTCATGCCCGTTGGTGTAAAGGGCCGCGTGGGGCCGAAAGGATATGGTGAAACCCCGGCCAGAAACGATGTCAGGCCCGCCCAGATCGGACAGATCCAACGTCAGCGCCGCAAAGGAAAACAACTCCTCGGGATCATCAGGTTCGGGTGTGCCACCCAGACAGGAATCGAGCGCCGCCAGATACCCTGCCGTCTGCCCGCCATTTGCATCGCTTTCGGTCCGGGCATCCTCGACCAGATCGGTCAAATGATCAGCCGAGCGTTGCAAGGTCTGCAACGTTTCAGGCGTGATGGCGATGCGGTGACTGCGCATCTCGTCCAGCACGGTTTCAAAGCGGTGCGCAAAGGCCACCAGAGCGGTCAGTTTGAACGCCCCTGCCCCGCCCTTGATCGAATGAACCGCCCGAAACACGGCGTTGACGGTGTCGTCATCATGCGCACCGCCATTCATCCGCGCCAAGCCTTCTGCCAGCGCCTCCAAGAGCTCTTCGCTCTCTTCAAAGAACATGTCGCGGATTGAGGATTGCACGCTCATATCACACCCTCGCCCCGGTGACGCGCCGCACCACCGACACGATGGCCACGTCGTCAAACGGCTTGACGATCCAACCCGTCGCCCCCGCCTCGCGCGCTTTGGCTTTCAGATGCGGAGCGCTTTCGGTGGTCAACACCAGGATCGGCACATTGCGATGCACCGCCCCGCCCCTTATGGCCGAAATCACGCCATACCCGTCCATGTTGGGCATGTTGATGTCGGTGATCACCACATCTGGTGGATTTTCCTGAAATCGGGCGACGCCTTGCACGCCGTCATCGGCCAGTGCACATTCGAAACCCGCATCTTCCATTACTTTTTGCACAAGGCTGCGGATTGTCCGTGAATCATCAATTGCCAATACTCTGATTGTCATGCAGTGACACCCCGTTCCAGAAAATTCGCTTTGATTCCCAAATGCATGAAGACCTCTTCATGCGCTGTCGAAACGCCGGCCACCCGAAATCTCAGGCCACGTTTCGCCCAAGTTGCAGCCGCGCTCAGCAGCAATTCGACTAGCATCGTGTCCAAGCGGCGCAGGGCCCGCAGATCGACCCGTATCGCGCAAGCCGCGTTTTCAGTCAAAAACACCACCAGACTGCCATCCTCGGCAGGGGTAAACTCCTTTGGCACTGCAAATTCTTTCTCGCTTACAGCCATATCCCGATCCGCCCCCGTCGCATTGCGTTGCGTTGCTTCCGTTGCACGATGCTTGTGTGATCAAGACTAGGTTTGCTGTCTTAAGAAGTGATTGCGCCACGCAAAATCATCCTGCGAACTTCATCTGCAATTTGACGCAATTGCGCCGGGTCAGGTAGCAAAGGCACCTGACCGGCTAACCAAGCCTTAAGGGGTGGGCCCTAGTCTGGCAGTTGAATACCAGCCCATGGAACATCCAATGACATTCAACAAGGCCGTAAGCACAAACGCAGAGGTCGTCGAAGCAGGGGATGCGGGCGAGGAGCCGTTTGCCATCCATGAGCTGTTCTATTCCCGCACCGATGACCGCGGTGTGATTCAAAGTGGCAACGGTGTCTTTCGCCGTGTTTCCGGGTTTGAATGGGATCACCTTGTCGGGGCGCCGCACCGCATCGTGCGCCATCCAGACACCCCAAAGGCCGTGTTCTGGCTGCTGTGGAACCATATCCAACAGGGCAAATCCGTAGGCGCTTATATCAAGAACCGATCCGCGTCGGGCCGCTGGTATTGGGTTTTCGCCGTTATTGTCCCGATCGGGACGGGCTATGTCTCGGCCAGAATCAAACCAAGCACTGCCTTGCTGACACAGATCGCCGCCATCTACAGCGACCTTGCCGCCGAGGAGCGCACCCATGCCATCCCGCCGGAACAGTCTTGTCACAAGCTGGTCGCGCGGCTGCAGGATTTGGGCTTTGCCGACTATGCCAATTTCATGAACCACGCCCTGGTGCAGGAAACTTCGGAACGCGATGCAACCATGGGGCGCAGCAACCCAACCCTGGAACGCGCCCTGACCACGATCCAGACCAGCCTTAGGGGCACTGTGGACAAACAGACAGCCCTGTTGACCGAATTTGACGAACTGCAGTCGATCCCGACCAACATGCGTATTATCGCCTCGCGGCTGGAACCCTCGGGCGGGCCGATTTCGGCCATTTCAGACAATTACAAATTCTCGTCTACCGAGATTTCCCGCCGGTTGGAGGCCTTTGCCGGCAGCAACTCGAATCTTTGTCAAACCATGTCCAAGACCGTGGCTGATGCAATGTTTCAGGCCTGTGTCGCGCGGATTTTGGCGGAATTGCCACAACAATTCAACTCGGCAGACCGCAGCGACAACCCGGCCGACCCGACCACGGAAAAAGCAATGCTGTCCCAGATCGAGGTCAGCTATCTCCAGGCGGCGCGGGCGGCGATGATCAAGGCCCAACTGGTCTCAGCAGAGTTGAATCTTGCCTCTGGCGAAATGCGTCGCATGATGCTGGGGCTGGACACGATCCGGGTCATGGGTCGGGTGGAAAGCGGGCGATTGGGGGCATCCGGGGTCGGGCTGTCGTCAACGATTGACCAGTTGGATTTGCGCCATGCCGCCATTGCCGAACATCTGCAAGGATTGATGGATCTGTCCTCAATCGTGAAATCTGCGGTCAGCGCTTGTGAACGTCAGTTGGTGGGGGGCTGACCGCGCTGACCTGCGGACCCCTTTGAAAGGTTCGGACCGGGCAGTGACGGACGGCATGTTTCTCGGCGACGACAGCAGTTTGGACAGGTTTGCATCGGCACTGGCCAGTCACGCGCGGCGCCGATCCCCGTCTGGTTTGTAAAATTGCGCCTGACCACGACCCGCGCGTTTGGAAGCATAAAGTGCCTCATCTGCGTCAGTTTGCATCCGGTCAGCGTCGGGTTGTTCGTAGTGGGTCGACATCGTGATCCCAATCGATGCTGAAATCCGGCAGGCCTGCCCCATGAAATCCATCGGTTTCGATAATTCCGCAATGATCCGCCGGGCAATCCCTTCTAGCCTGGAACGCTCGGTCATATCGGAAAACACCACGACAAACTCATCCCCGCCAACCCGCGCCACGGTGTCCTGACCCCGGGTTTCGCGCTGCAAAACCTGTGCCACCACCTGTAACACATGGTCACCGGCGGCATGACCCAAGGTGTCATTGACCGATTTGAAGAAATCGAGGTCGATATGCATCAAGGCAAAGGATGTCTGTGCCCGCATCAATTCGTCCAGCGCAAGCGACAGTGCACGGCGGTTGCGCAATCCGGTCAGCGTATCGGTCAAGGCCTGGGCCTGCGCCTGCTGCTTGTCGCCCTCCAACCGTTGCGCCAATCCGCGCAGCGCGTTCATCGCGGCGGCCTTGGCCTCGACCAGATACATCATTTCGATCGCCAGATCGGTTGGGGCGAAATCGCCGTCCGTCAAATCATTTGCGCGTACAGCATCGACGACGCCTATGCCAAAGGACAGATTTATCATCATACCCTTTCCCGTGCTGACGGCCAGCCCACGCAGGGCCTGCCCCCGCAACATCAGGCGCAGCTTTTCGCCCTGATGTGCCCGCAGGTCGGACATCGTGGCCATCCCGGCGGGCCGACGCAGATCAAAGGCGGCGAACAACGACCGCCCGATCAGGTCGCCCCCCCCGGGCAGTTTGACAAGCGTCGGCCCGCAGCCCGTGATCCGGCCCTTGGCATCCAGCAGCAAATGCAGCGGCATCAGCCGATCCATGGCCGCCTTGAGAATCGCTGTGGTGGGGGGGCGCTGCGTCATTCAGGCGCCCGCCAACCCAAGGCTGAACGGCCGGGCCGTGTTGAACGACTGATCCGCAATCTGGATGGAAATGACTTCGCCCCCCGCCTCGGTACCCAGATGATCCAACAGGACCAGTGCCCCATAATCGTCGGCCATGGCGCGCAGCAACCCAACCAGAATAAACCCGACTCCCTGCAAGGGGGCCGTGCAATGCAGGGTAAACTGGCCCTGTCCATGGTCGGTCAGTTCCAGTTCCGGCATGTCCAGATTGGGCAGGGCCAGACGGCCACGATCTGGCAACTCCTCCAGCGAGTTCACGAAATCCGAAAAATTCACACCCGAAAACCGCAAAAGCCGGCGCAACGAGGTCAGGGTATCATGGCTGACCAGATAGTGGCCCAAATCCTCCAACAGGGTTTCGCGGGTCCGGCCAAGCACTTGGGTCCCGGCGTTGATCACACGGTCTGTCAGCGCGTCATCATAGGTCAACATCGCCTCGAAACCGGGTACTTTCAATTCGGCACGGGCGGCAACGGCGCCCCAAGACGCCGCACCATAGGTATCCTGAATGAAGCATTGAATGGACCTGTTTATGACGCCGTGCATTTTTTTCCGCCTTTGTTCGTCAAGAAATGCTAACGGACATAAGTTAACGCCGTGCAAACCGAGGCGGAAACATCGGGCATCCCGGCGCGCCGGGTGACGAAAACTTGCATAAAACCGACGGCAGTGGTTTGCCTGCTACGCCCCGGTTTCGCGCAGCTGCCGCAAGCCGGGCCGGAGCGCGCGACAAGGGAAACCGTCCGACAATATCCTTGCCAGACGGTTAACGTATAAACTCAAGGCACTGTTTTTACTGTGGATTGCAAACTGTCCAGATCTGGACAGCCGATCAAAAGTCGGTCGGCGCCCCACCCTCTTGTTTGCGCTGCGCCACAAACTGCCGCAACTCCTCGGCGTGGTTGCCATTGATCGCGGGGGCCTCGAATTCAGTCAGGATCTGTTTGTAGACCCGATGCGCCCGTTCGGCAGTCCACTGTGCGCCGTCCAGTTGCCATGCCTCATAATTGCGCCAATCGCTGATCATCGGCGCATAGAACGCAGTCTGATAGCGGTCCTGAGTGTGCTGGCAGCCAAAGTAATGCCCCCCCGCCCCCACTTCGCGGATCGCATCCAGCGCGATGTCATCGTCGGTGGTGGCAAAGGTCGCCTCTTCAAAGTACCGCTGGATCATCTGCAGAACTTCGCAGTCCATGATGAACTTTTCGGGGCTGGCGATCAGCCCGCCCTCCAGCCAGCCCGCCGCATGATAGACCATGTTGGTACGGCTTTGGACCGCAGCCCACAGGCTGTTGGACGTCTCCCACATCGCTTGTCCGTCCGGAACATTGGCCGCACAAACGCCCGATGACCGCAGCGGCAACTTGTAATGCCGAACCAATTGTCCGGTCATTTGGGTAGCGCGCATGTATTCCGGTGTGCCGAACGCCGGAGCACCCGATTTCATGTCGACATTCGACGTAAAGGTTCCGATGGCCACCGGGCAACCCGGGTTGATGTATTGAAGCAGGGCCACCGCTGCCAAAGCCTCGGCCAGCGACAACGCGACCGCACCTGACATGGTGACGGGGGCCATGGCCCCGGCAAGGGTAAAGGGTGTCACGATCACCGGCTGACCACGGCGGGCCATCCGCATGGCACCGTCCAGCATCGGGTAGTCATGTTTCAACGGGCTGACCGAGTTGATGTTGGTAAACATGCGCGGCTTGGCCTGAAACTCGGCCTCGGACAGACCTCCCGCAATGCGGGCCATCTCCATCACATCTTCGACCCGCTCGGCCCCCAGACTATAGGCGTGGACCACTTTGTCGGTCAGCGTCAGCTTTTCATACAGGCAGTCCAGATGCCGAACTGCAGGGTGAATATCGATCGGTTCGACCGGATAGCCACCCGCAATATGGATGCAGTTGAAATACTGCGTCAGCTTCATGAAGTTCTTGAAAGTCTCAAAATCGCCAGACCGCTTGCCGCGCTCCATATCCCACGAGTTTGGCGGCGACGAGACGTTGACAAACAGCATGTGCTTGCCACCCATGATAACCTCGCGGTCGGGATTGCGCGGGGTGATCGTAAAGGTTTCGGGCGCATGGCCCAGCATTTCCATCACGAAATCTTCGTCCATCCGCACATTGGTGCCGTTCACCGTGCAGCCAGCCTCTGTCAGGATCTTGACGGCATCAGGGTTCAGAAACTCGATGCCGATATCGCGCAAAATGCGCATCGCACCGCGGTGAATGGCCTGCACGCCGTCAGCATCCAGCGGTTCGGTCGGGCGATCCGGGTTGACAGGAATGCGCCATGGCATCTGGTCCAGCACCGCAGAGCCAGCGCGTTCCTTGTTACCGGCCCGACCCCCGGCCCTGCCACGAACCCGACCCGGCTTGTTTGCGTCATCGCTCATCGTATGCTCCATCCTGCGACCGACACTGGTCGCCGCGTTGGGGCGAAGATGACCGAAACAACCGGGTAACGCGCACTCTGTTCCCGACGACAAAGCGTCGTTTTTGTACGGGGTCAGGCTTCTGGCTGCCCGTTCCGGTCAATCCAGCCGCCGATGGCGGCAATAGTGTCCAGCACAACATCGGCGTGCGGGGCCAATTCGCTGCGTGTCGCGATACCGGTAAGCACGGCCACGGCATGCATCCCCGCTGCGCGCCCGGCATGCAGGTCATGCAGGCTGTCCCCGACCATGGCCACCCTCGATGGGGTCAGATCAAAACGGCGAGCAAACTGGTTCAGTTGTCCGGGGGCGGGTTTACCCCCCCAGCCCGAGTCGCATCCGACGACATAGTCGAACAGGTCCAGCACCCCGGCCCCGTTCAGATGCACCTGCGCCGGGCCTTCGGTGTCATTGGTCGCCAGCCCCAAAAGCAATCCGCGCGCCTTGAGCGCGGACAGGACTTCGCGCAGCGGCACGGCGGGCAGCATGGGCGCCGCCGCCGACAGGGCGTTCAAGCGGTCGTTCAGCAAGCTCTCGGAAATCCCGCCCAGATGCGGATGCAGGATCGCGGCAATCTCGGGGGTGGTCATGCCGATCACCGGGCTGGTTTTGGCAAAATCGCGGGTTTCAGGATCATAACCCAACACCTGCCCCAGTCGCAGCATGTCAGCCCGGTCGGTGGCAAAATCCGCAAGGACGCTGTCCGTCCACGCGCCCCAGCTTGCCCGAAAGTCGAAAAGCGTTCCGTCTTTGTCGAAGATCACGGCATCCAGCATGGTCATGTCCAGTTCCACTGCTCGCCGCCCGGCAGCATCTGTCGCGCCTGCATCGGCGCGGCATAGGCAAAGCCGCGATCATCGCAAAAGGCCATGACAAGCTGATCCTCGGTCAGGACATAGTCAAGGACGGTCCCCAGAAACGCGGGCGAGGTTGCGTTGCGCACCAGATCGGCGGGGGATGCCCCGGTCATCGCCATGAACGCGTTGAGACGGTCAACATCGTCCGCGACCCAGGAAAACGCCTGCGCAGCCAGTGTTTCGGCCATTTTTCGCCCATCGCTGGAGTTTTCCACAGACTTTCCCACGGTTTCTTCTCCAGTTTGAACGAATTGATTACATAGTCAGAAAGGATTTCTTAACTTGTTGCGACCAATCATGGTGCCACAGAGTGATAGGTACAGTGGGCCAGCTTCGGATGATCGGCAAGATCCTCATAGTAGACGATGTGTCGACAAATCGCATTGTCTTCAAGGTCAAACTCACGACTGCCGGGTACAGCGCGGTCATGGCCGGGGACGGTGGCAGCGGTTTGCGTCTGGCCGCGTCCGAAAAGCCAGACTTGATTTTGCTGGACCTGATGTTGCCCGATATGTCTGGAATTGATGTGCTGCGGCAGTTGAAGGCCAATGCCATGACCCGACGGATCCCAGTGGTGATGTTTTCGTCCGAACATGACACAAACCTGCGGCTGACGGCCCTGCGCGCTGGGGCCGAGGATTTCCTGAGCCGCCCGATTGACGATCAGACCCTGCTTGCCCGCCTGCGCGGGCTGTTGCGAGCTCGTGAGGTTGTGGGGGGGCTTTCATCGCCCGAGGGGGAGCTGGGGCTGTTTGGGATGGAGGAGCAGGCCAGCGCGTTCGATGCCCCTGGCCATGTGGCGCTGTTGTTCAGCAAGGCTGAAACGGCCTTCATGCTGCGCAGGCAACTGGCTGCGGTGGGACAGGACAGGCTGACCATTCTTGCACCAGAAGAGGTTTATGCCGACAGTGGCGCCCTGTCGGCCCCTGATGTCTATTTGATCGATGCCGATTTTGGGACGCCGGGCGGCGGCCTGCAAGTGATGTCGGAACTGTTGAGCCGTAGCGCATCGCGCAACGCAAGTTTCTGCATTTACAATCAGGCCAGCGCCAATCTGGTTCCGGCGATGGCCTTTGATCTGGGCGCGCATGATCTGGTGGATGCGCAGGTCAACACCTCTGAGGTGGCGGTGCGCCTGCATGCTTTGGTCAAGCGCAAGCGAGAGGCCGACCGATTGCGCGCCTCGGTGCAGGATGGACTGCGTCTGGCGATGATTGATCCGCTGACGGGATTGCACAACCGCCGCTACGGTATTGCCCAGTTGAACGCCATCGCCGCGCGGGCCCGGCAAGACAAAAACGAGTTCGCCGTGATGGTGGTGGATCTGGACCGGTTCAAGGCGGTGAATGACCGCTGGGGCCACGCTGCGGGCGATGCGGTTCTGGTCGAAGTGGCGGCGCGTCTGTCTGCAAATTTGCGGTCGACCGACCTTTTGGCGCGCATCGGCGGAGAAGAGTTTTTGATCGCCCTGCCCGCCACGAACCAGGCCGAAGCCAGCATCGTGGCGCAGCGTCTGTGCGATGCCACAGAAACATCGCCGGTTATTCTGGCCGATGGCACCCGGATAACGGTCACCATTTCGATCGGCATGACGATTGACAGTGGGGTCTGCGGCAACGATCCGGCGAATTGTGTCGCGCAGATCGTAGGGCAAGCTGACAGGGCCTTGATGAAATCCAAGGCCAGCGGCCGCAACATGGTGACCATCCTCAGCCGGGCGGCCTAATCGCGTTCAGGTCAGTCGCGGTCGCCATCCTTGCCGTCGCGGCCGCGCCCCATGCGTTGTTCCAGCCTGTCGGCAAAGGCGGTCCGTGCCTCGGGCGTCAAACCCAGAACAAAGTCGCGCATCACATCGCGGCCAAAGGTCAGTCTGTCGGCGATGTTCTGGGTCTGGGTTTCCAACGCCAAGGTCAGGGCGGCCGGATCAAACGGATCGGCCCGCAAGGCGCCCAAAATGGCCAGGCCATCGCGCTGCATTTGCTGCCGTGCCGCGCGAATGTCCCCCATGCGCCCCCGGACCGTTTCGCGCAGCGCGGCGCGGTCTTGCGGTTGCAAAGCATCCTCAAAAGGGCCAAAGCCGAAGTCGCGCACCATCATGTCCCCGCGCCCGCCCGGCCCGCCGTGCAGCATCGCACCAAAGATCAGGCCTGCCACGGCAAGGTTGATCGCCACAGACACCGCCAGTGCGATCTTCAATCCACGTTTTGGGGCAGCAACTTGGGTCGTGTCAGTCATCATTCACTCCTGCGTCCAAAGCGTACCGGTTGACGGCAACAGTTCCAGACTGTCCAACGCGGTATATCCGGTCACCAGTTCCGTCAAAGTGGCCACCGGCAAAGGTTGGGCCACGCCCAGATACAGTCCCGTCAGCGCCGCCATCGACATGCCCGCCAAGGAGATGCCACCGCCAAACCAGCCGGCAAGGGTCTGAAACCAGCCAACCGGCGGGGCAACACCCGCCGCCGGCTGCGCGGATGTCGGCTGCAGCGCATCGGCATCAGCCAGAATCCGCGCCATCAACGCATCAGACGGTTTTGCCGGTGCCAAGGCTGCGTTTGCGGATGCGGTTGCAAACAATGCGTCCAGATCGGTGTCTTCGGTCATCATGTCTCGACCTCCTGCTCATCATCATAGCCCAATTCGGCCTTGCGTCCTGCCAGAATGGCGGACAAAGCCCGCTTGCCCCGTGCGGTCAGGCTTTCCACCGCCTCGACGCCAATATCCATGATCTGGCCAATTTCGGGATTGGTCAGACCTTCGATATGGCGCAGGACAACGGCCTGCCGTTGTCGGTCCGGCAAATGTGCCAGCGCGTCCTGCAGGGCCGCCATCCGATCCGTCTGGATCATCACGGCCACAGCACCTTGGGCACCGTCAGCCACTTCGGGCGCGTCGTCCAAAGCCACACCGGGCCGTCGCCCCCGGGCGCGGCGCAGATCGGTGCACAGGTTTGTCGCCACGCGGTAGGCCCAAGTTGACACCTGCGCCTCGCCGCTGCGCCAATTCGGGGCCTGCCGCCACAGCCGCAACATCGTTTCCTGCGTTACATCCTCGGCCTCGGCGCGGTCAGACAACAGGCGCATCGCAAAGCCAAGGATCCGCGGGGCAAGACGCGTCGTCAGGACGCGCGAAGCCTCACGGTCGCCGTTGGCATAAAGGACCAGCAGCGTTTCATCGGAAACATCAGCCAAGGTGTCGCGGGGCATTTCCATCCTGCGGTTGGGATTAGGCGCACAGTGTCGGGCACGCAACATCGTAAATCGATGTGCCGGGGCGATAACCCGCCCCGGCACGTGGCGGCATAACGACTTGGGATCAGTTGTCGTCCATTCCCATTCCCATGTCGCCATGCCCGTCGTTGCCAACTTTGCCATGCCTGCCGCCGCGCATTTTACCACCACGTTCCATCATCACGGCTTTGGCGGCGTCGACCTCGGCCTGATCGATAAAGCCATCAGAATTGGCGTCGATCTGGTCGAACATCATCTCGGGGCCCGGACGGGCGGCCAGTTCAACGACTGACAACAGGCCATCGCCGTCGGTATCCAGCCGCTCTATCATACGCTTGGCCATGGTCTGGGCCGCAGTTTCCATTGCGGCAAGGTGCATGGCGGCCAGTTCTTCGGCCGACAGCTTGCCATCCGCGTTGGCGTCCACGGCGGCGGTGCGGGCGGCGCGATGCGCCGTCATCTCATCCTTGCTGACCTTGCCATCCTTGTCCGCGTCCATCGACGTCAGGTCCATGACCGGCCCACCCATCATGGTGCCGTGACCCATGCTGCCCATCTGATCGGCAATCGCCGCCGACCCAAGCATCAGCACGGCGACTGCCATGATTCCAAGGCCAGTTGTTTTGTTTGACAGTTTCATCTTCTGCTCCATCTTACATGGGACGCTCAACCGGTCCCGATACAAGTGAAACGGAGCACGACCGCGGTTCCGTCGCCGAAAGAAGCGACAAAGCGACACTTGCGGGAATTGTCCCTCTACTTTTGGGCAGACTGGCTGTAAACAGCGCCCGTGCAACAAAGGAATTCATGATGGCACTGCCACTGGTGGCCGCGGACACACGCTTGGAAATAGGCACACGCGATCTTGGAACGGCTTTGCGCCGGGGCTGGCGTCGGCGTTGCCCGCAATGCGGGTCGGGATCAATGCTGCACAGTTACCTCAAGGTCAACGACACCTGTCCGGTCTGCAACGAAGCGCTGCACCACCAGCGGGCCGATGATGGCCCGGCCTATCTGACCATTCTGATTGTCGGCCATATTCTGGCCCCGCTGATCTTTTACGTTTTTGTCGAGTTCCGCCCTGCACCGATGGTTCTGGCTGCCATCTTCACCACATTGACGGTCGTCTTAGCACTTTACCTTTTGCCCCGGATCAAGGGCATGTTGGTTGCGTTGCAATGGGCCAAGCGGATGCACGGTTTTGGCGGCGACCAAAACTTGCCGGCACATGACTGACAGCGTTCCCATTCGCAACGCCGCGTCGGTCATACTGTGGCGCGGTGTGGCCGCGGGAGCGCAGGTGTTGATGGGGCAACGCGGCCATGCAGCAGTGTTCATGCCGTCGAAATACGTGTTTCCCGGCGGGGCCGTTGATCCGGGTGACCATTCCGCAGGGCATTTGCCCCCCGAATGTGTAACACGCCTTGCCATGCATTGCCCAGACAACGCCCCGGCGCCTGAGGCTTTGGCCGGTTGCGTCCTGCGCGAACTGGCCGAAGAAACCGGCCTGAACCTTGCACCCACGGCCCCTTTGACGTTTATCTTTCGTGCGATCACCCCTGCCGGGTCACCTCGCCGCTTTGATGCGCGGTTTTTTCTGGCGGATGCGGGACAGGTCACGGGCGATGCCGATGACTTTTCCTTGGCGACCGACGAATTGTCACATTTGCACTGGATCGGCCTGACCGAGGCGCGCAGGCTGGATCTGCCCTTTATCACCGAGGTTGTTTTGGCAGAAGTTGCCGCGCGCCTTGCCAACCTGCCCCAACCCGGTGTCCCGTTTTTTGACAACAGGGGCCCTGTCCCGACCTTTCGCAGACTGGCCTAACCCGCGTCCTCTTGGTTGGATTTCGCAACGGGCCACGCCGGGTGCGGTACGGGATCCTTGGCCCGCCACAGATAGGCGCGAAAGATCTGGCCATAGTTGGTATAGACATAGCCGTCATTCCGACGCAGGAAATGTGCACGGCGCGAGGCATAAAGTCCTGGCAATTCGTACCACGGCACGGCCGGGTGCATGTGGTGGACGACGTGATAATTGTTGTTCAGGAACAACAGCGCCAACGGACCGCGGTCTTCGACAACGACCGTGCGGCCGCGAAACTGGTCATGCGCGCGGTGTTCCAGAAAAGTCCGGATTTTCAACAAACCCAAGCCCAGATATGCCGCCAGACCATAGGCCCAAAACGGCATTGTTCCAACCCAGGCCAGCCAGGCAATCAAGGGCACCATGCCGGCCGCGTGCAGGATCCACGCCTGCCTGACAAGGCGGTCGCCGCGCAGAATGGCCGCAAAATCATTGGCCAGGAACTGAACAGCACCGACGGCGGGCCCGATCACGATGCGCCCGGCAAGCGTATTGTTCCAGCGCAGCAGCTGTTGCAGCCAAGGTGACAGACGGGCCCATTCGACCGGGTCGCGGTAGTTCGCCTCGGGGTCGTCATAGGGGTCGGTCAGGACGGGGTCGAAATGGTGCTGCAAATGGGTGTCGCGAAAGCGGCGATAAGGGATCACCACCGACAGTGCCGGGAAAACCAGCGCCTCATTCAACGTGGCATTGCGAAAGGGATGCCCGTGCAGAACCTCGTGTTGCAACGAGGAATGTTGCGCGATCGCCACGCATGTCACAATCAGCGATGCAACCGCCCAATCCGCCCAAATGATCGTGCCCACCCCCCAGACCACATAGGTCAGCACCAGCATCAACAAGGTTGGCCATTCCACGGGGCGGCTGGTATTGGACATCTTCGCTTTCTCTTTAGCGCTGTGCGTTGCGGTGTGGGCGGACCAAATCCCGAACCCTGGAATGGAACGTGTTGATCATAACAGGCTTGTAAGGTCGCCAAAACGGGCTTGCAACTGGCAACCGCGACCGTTTCAAACTGAACCCGACTTTGATGCCTGCCGGGACCTAAAAGACCGCCAATTCAGCCGTTTCATATCCGTTGAACCGCAAAATGTCACGCACAGCCTGCATCCGGTCGGCTGGAATATCAGCCTCGCGGTTCAGCACAAAACCAAAATCGCCCGATGGCGTGCCGATTACCACTGTCCGGTAATCGCCGTCCACCCACAGCACCCACCAGTCGGACATGCCGCCCACCGCAAATCGTCCGGGTTTTCCGGGCGCAAATGGCCCTGCCCCATCGGCCGGGCCCTGTGACAGGCACAGGTCCCAGCGGATGATGCCGCCTTCGATGTTCACGCTGCCCGGCCCGCATACTGC
Organism: Rhodobacterales bacterium; assembly: GCA_031384005.1. GTDB lineage: Bacteria > Pseudomonadota > Alphaproteobacteria > Rhodobacterales > Rhodobacteraceae > Stagnihabitans. Next base: position 16,339 of record JANNAF010000323.1, read on the forward strand.
CTGTCCATCCGGGGCAAAACCGGCCACCTGAACCCAGCCGCCTGACAGGCGGACCGGTTCGACCACAGCCGAGGAATAGATCGGGGCATCTGGAGCGCGGTAAAGGCGTTGCACCGGGGCCGGACTGCAGGCGACCAGCAGCAGGGCCAGCAGGATCATTCGATACAAAGTGTCACCCGCCGTCCATCCTTGTCCAAAACCTCATTGCAGCCGAACAGCGGCATGAAGGGCGCGCAGCTGCCAGACCGCGCAAGGCACATTCCCTGACAGTCGCCTTGTTTTTTGCAGACCTTGCCACCGTCGCGGGTTGGCTTGACGCAGGCAAAGGCACCCGACTCGCCCGCGACAGCCCATTGTCCGCCAGAGTTTTCGCACAGAACTTGCGCAGCGGGCTTGGGGGCCTTTGGTTCCTCGTCTGCCGGGGGTGCAGCCTCATCTGAGGGGGCAGCTTGGGCTGTGGGGTCCGCTGCGGCTCTGGGGGTGCCGTCGGTGGCGGCTGCGGGTTCAGTGTCTGCTGCGGCTGGCCCGGTTGGTGCCGCCGGACCGTCAAGGCTGGTCACCGTAATCTCGTCCGTCGCGAGGGCGGAACCCCCGTCACCCGACGTGGGTGGCGATGTCTGGCAGGCGGCCAGCAGGACAAGGGCAATCAGAAACCGGCGCATTGCGTCACTCGCATCATTTTGACCACAGATGGCCCCAACCGGGCCGGTCTTGCAAGGCTTGCCTCAATAGGGCTGCGGATGGATGCGGTGGACGGCGTCGATATCGGCCATGACCTCGGGGGTCAGGGTCAGGTCTGCCGCGGCGATGTTGGTGGCCAGTTGGGCCAGATTGGTCGCACCGATGATCGGGATGTTTTGGAACGGGCGCTGACGACAAAAGGCCAGCGCCACCTGGCATGGGTCCAGCCCGTGGCGGGCTGCAATGCCAAGATAGGCCGCTGTCGCCGGAAAGACCTGTGGCGTCATGCGGTTGCTCAGGCTTGGGTTGACCGCCCGGCGCGTGCCCTCGGGGATCACATCGCCGGCATACTTGCCCGACAGGATGCCACAGGCCAGCGGTGAAAACGCCAGCAGCGGCATATCCTCCCGCTCTGACAATTCGGCCCAGTCGGTATCGAACTGGCGGCACAGCAGCGAATATTCATTCTGCACTGTTGCCATCCGGGGCAAACCATACTGTTCGGCCAGCGCCAACCAGCGCGCCGCACCCCAGACCGTTTCATTGGAAAGTGCAATATGGCGGATCTTGCCCTCGGCCACCAGTTCAGCAGAGACCTGCAAGATATCAAGCATATGCGCGTCGATCTTTGCGCGGTCCTGCCCGCGTGGGTCATAGGTCCAAATGCTGCGAAAGTGATAGGTGGGGCGGGTGGGCCAGTGGATCTGATAAAGGTCGATATAGTCGGTGCGCAACCGCCGCAGCGACCCCTCGACCGCTTGCCGCAGCACGGCCCCCGTCAGGGGCGCGCCCTCGCGCACGGCCGCTTGGCCGCCACCCGCCACCTTGGTCGCCAGCACCAGTCTCGACCGCCCACCCCGTGCGGCAAGCCATGATCCGATGATCTCTTCGGTCCGGCCCGCCGTCTTGGCTGTGACCGGGTTGACGGGGTACATTTCGGCCGTGTCCCAGAAGTTCAGGCCGACATCAATGGCCATGTCTGCCTGCGCGTGGCCCTCGGCTTCGGTGTTCTGGGTTCCCCATGTCATGGTGCCCAGACACAGCGCCGATACAGAAATTCCGGTGTGGCCCAACCTGACCTGCTGCATGACGCCCTCCTGTTTGACGGGACGCTACGGTGTTCGGGGCCATTTGAAAAGGGCAGCCCGCTTGAGAACATAATAGGAACACTATAACCTTGGCTCATGGTGCTGCCAATCCACCACGACTCAGCAGGGCGCAGACCCTGGCCCGAACAGCCGCTGCCCGGTGGGCTGGGGCTGACGTTGCTGCGTGGCCGGGTGCATGAACTGTGCGGGCCGGCGCGCACCTCGTTGGCGGCGCTGATTTTGGGGGCAAGTGAGGGGCCGGTGATCTGGGTGTCGCCCGGATGGGTGCCTGAACGGGTCTATCCGGCTGGCCTGTGCGACTTTGCCGATCCGGGCCGCATCCTTTTTGCCCGCGCCCGCCGCCCCGAGGATGTTCTTTGGGCGGTCGAGGAGGCGTTGCGGTCGGGTGCGGCCCCCATGGTTCTGGTCGACCTGCCCGCCCCCCCGGCCCTGACCCCGGTGCGCCGGTTGCATCTGGCCTGCGAGGCCGGGGCAGAGGCGGCCGGTAACCGCGGTCGCCTGCCCCCTCTTGCGCTGCTCTTGACCCCAGAGGATGGCGGCGCGCAGGGGGTAGAAAGCCGCTGGCACATGGCTCCCGGCCCCAGCGGATCGACCCTGATGGAAAGCCGCAGCCTGTGGGTGATGCGCCGCCTGCGCGCCCGGATGGCCCCGCCTGCCGCATGGCAGTTGACCCGCGACGCGGGGGGGCGGGTCAGCGGTGAAAGTCTGGCCTGACCCCCACGTCAGGGCTTTACCTTTGCCGCGCCAAGTGGTGGCATGAGCGCCATGCGTTTGATGGTTTCATTTGCCGCCCTGTTTCTGTCGGTCGTCCTGCTGCAACTTGGGGCGGGGGGCGTGGCGCCGTTGGACGCCATTTCGGGTGCCGCACTGGGGTTCACCAAGGGCGAGATCGGCCTGATGGGGTCGGCACATTTCTTTGGCTTTTTCATCGGCTGCTGGTGGGCGCCGCGTCTGATGGGCGAGGTTGGCCATTCCCGCGCATTCGCCGCCTTTGTCGCGGCGAGCACCATCAGTATTCTGGCCCATATGCTGGTGATCAGCCCGCTGGCGTGGAGTTTGATGCGGGTGGCATCGGGGCTGTGTGTGGCGGGGTGTTACACGATCATCGAGGCATGGATGCAGTCCAAGGTCACCAATGAAACCCGGGGCCGGGCGATGGGGGTTTACCGCGTCGTTGACATCACCGGATCGCTGGGGGCGCAGTTGATCATCGGGGTGTTGGAGCCGGGGTCCTATGTCTCGTACAATCTGCTGGCGCTGTTGCTGTGTGCTGCCCTGTTTCCACTGACCCTGACCCGCGCCGAACCGCCCGAGACGCCCGAGGCGCCGCGGTTGCGGCCTGCGTTGGCTTGGGCGCGGTCGCCGCTGGCGTCGGTGGGGGTGGTGGTGTCGGGGGTCACGGGGGCGGCGTTCCGGATGGTGGGGCCTATGTATGGGCAGGAGGTTGGCCTGATGTCCAATCAGATCGCGCTGTATCTGGCGGCCTATGTCGTGGGTGGGGCATTGGCGCAGTATCCGGTGGGGTGGGCGGCGGACAAGTATGACCGCCGTCATGTGCTGATCTGGCTGTCGGTGTTGTCTGTCCTGACCTGTGGGGCCGCCATCCTGTTGTCGGATCAGGGGCCGTGGGCGAATTATCTGACCATCGCCGCCTTTGGGCTCACCACCATGCCGATCTATTCGGTTTCGACCGCCCATGCCCATGACTATGCCACCCCGATGGAGCGGGTCGAACTGTCCGCCGCGATGATGTTTCTGTATGCGGTGGGGGCCATTGCCAGCCCCTATCTGGCAGCGGTTCTGATCGCCAATTTCGGGCCGGGGGCGATGTTTGCGATGATTGCGGTGGCCCATGTCTTGCTGGTGATCTTTGGCGTCATCCGCATGAACGCCCGCCCTGCCCCGGCGACCCGCACCCCCTATACTGACGAGCCGCGCACGTCCTTTCAGATCGGCCGTCTGATCGGGTGGATCAGGGACCGCAAGTAGTGTCCGCGCGCGGACACTTTTGAAAAGTGTTCAGGATCAATGGCTTGACTTTTTTCGTTAACTGTTCTGGTAAGGTTTGTTCCATGGCCGACACGGGCCAACGCCCGACCTGACCAACGCCCGACCTGAGTGGGGGGGCTGGACGGTCACACCTTGGGTTTGTCCTTCAATTTCTGGGTGATCAGTTTCCAGATCATGTGCAACAGCACCAACAGGGCCAGCGACGATATCGCGGTCCCCGGCACGCCACCAATGTCCTGACCCTTTTGCATGACCTTGACCAACGCTTCGGTCCGCTTTTTGCGGTCATCGTCGATCTTCATTTCCTTTTCGATCTTGGCCAGTGTGGTGGGCACCCACGACGGGTTGCCCGCCTCTTTGGCTGCGACCTTGATTGCCTTGATCACACCCTCGGGGTCCTTGGCAAAGTCCATGTCCTGAGTCTTGGCGGCCTTGCGCAGGGCGGCCTCGGTCGCGAGCAGGTCGCTGACCACGCCGTCGACCCATTTCAGCCCCTCTTTGGTGTCATCCGACAAACCGTCATAGACCTTGGACCCGATGATCTTGGTCACCGGGGCGTGGCGTTTGAGGAAGTTGTGCACTTTGACCGCCGCAGGTTTGGCCTTGGCTGCGGGCACGTTGGCGGGCAGGCGGGTGACGAGGGGGCCAATATCCTTGAACAGCGCCTCCAACCCCCGGACGGTTTCGCCAATTTCCTTTTGGATGGGGGCGTCAAGGGCTGTGGTGGTCATGAGGGCACCTCGGCTGCTGTGTGAAACGCAGGATGACTGCAAAAACGCTAGCACCCGGCCCCAGGTGTCGCAAGCGCCGCGACTAACCCAAGGCAAGGCGCGCGCGCCGCTGCGGGTGCAACTGTCGGGCAGATCATCACAAGGAGACCATCATGCACATCCAGTTCAACACCAAGACCGCCCTGGTCACCGGGGCCGGGTCGGGGATCGGCGCGGCGGTTGCCAAGGGGCTGGCTGCGGCAGGGGCGCGGGTGATCGTGCAGGACATCCGTCTGGAGGCGGCGCAGGCTGTGGTTGATGCGATCACGGCGGAAGGCGGGCTGGCCCATGCGACGGCAGGCGATGTGGCGGACCCCGGAGCGGTGGCGGCCATGGTGGCCTTTGCGGTCAAGCAGGGCGGGGCGTTGAACCTGTTGGTCAATAATGCCGGGATCGGCGGGCCTGCGGCCCTGCTGGGCGACTATACGCCCGAGGGGTGGCGGCAGGTGATGGCCGTCAATCTGGACGGGGTGTTTTATGGCATGCGCCATGCCATTCCCGAAATGCTGAAGGCGGGTGGCGGGTCCATCGTCAACATGGCCTCGATTCTGGGTTCGGTCGGATTTGCCAATGCGGTGGCCTACACGGCGGCCAAGCATGCGCTGCTGGGTCTGACCAAGGTGGCGGCCATCGAATATTCGGCCAAGGGTATCCGCACCAATGCCGTCGGACCCGCCTTTATCGAAACGCCGCTGCTGGCGGGTCTGCCGCCCGAGGGCCATGACGCCCTTGTTGCCGCCCATCCGATGGGCCGTCTGGGTCAGCCGGAGGAGGTGGCCAATCTGGTCCTGTTCCTGCTGTCGGACAAGGCCAGCTTCATTTCGGGATCCTATCATCTGGTCGATGGTGGCTATACCGCGCAATAGACCAAGGCTCTGGTCACGGGTCCCGGCCCGCGCTAAACAGCGCGCGACCGGGACGAAAGGGCGCGCAAATGGCACGGATTCTGATCACATCTGCCATCCCATATATCAATGGGATCAAGCATCTGGGAAACCTTGTGGGCAGCCAACTGCCTGCCGATCTGTTTGCACGCTATATGCGGGCGCGGGGGCATGAGGTGTTGTTCATCTGTGCGACCGACGAACACGGCACCCCCGCCGAACTGGCCGCCGCCAAGGCAGGCAAACCCGTGGCCGAATACTGTGCCGAAATGCACGAGGTGCAGGCCGAGATTGCGCGCGGGTTCCGGCTGTCGTTTGACCATTTCGGGCGGTCATCGTCAGCGCGCAATCACCGCCTGACCCAGCATTTCGCCAAGGCGTTGTTTGACAACGGGTTGATCCGCGAAGTGGCGGAAAAGCAGGTTTATTCGGTGGATGATGGCCGGTTTTTGCCGGACCGTTACATCGAGGGCACTTGCCCGAATTGCGGTTACACATCGGCCCGGGGCGACCAGTGCGACAATTGCACCAAGCAGCTGGACCCGACCGACCTGATCGACGCGCGGTCGACGATTTCGGGCAGCACCAATCTGGAGGTGCGCGACACCAAGCATCTGTATCTGATGCAGCGCAGTTTGCGCGACAAGCTGGAGGCGTGGAT
>JANNAF010000341.1:0-10530 GCA_031384005.1 Rhodobacterales bacterium
GCATCGGGCTTCGGCTTGGCCGATGCCGCATTGTCCTCATGTGCCTTGGCGATTTGCACAGCCCGCTCGCGCTCGACGACCACCGGGTCGATATCGGCTTCTGACAGCGAAATCGGGCTGAAGGCTGCAATATGCATCGCGATCTGCTTGGCAATCCCGTTGTCGGTGCCCTTGACGGCGACCAGAACGCCGATCTTGCCCATACCATCAGCGGCCGCATTGTGGACATAGGCCGCGACATGGTCCCCCTCGATCGAGGCCATGCGCCGCAGCGTCATGTTCTCGCCAATGGTCGAAATGGCTTCGTTGACCACGATCTCGACCGACTGACCGTTCAGATCGGCAGATTTCAACGCGTCCAGATCGGCACAATGCGCTGCGGTTTTCGTGATGTCACGCAGGATGCGCTGAAAGTCGGCGTTCTTGCCAACGAAATCGGTTTCCGAGTTCAACTCGACCGCCACGCCGCGCCCACCGGACACCGACACGCCAACCAGACCCTCGGCAGCAATGCGGCCCGCCTTTTTGGCGGCCTTGGCCAGACCCTTGGTGCGCAGCCAATCGACCGCCGCTTCCATGTCGCCGTTCACTTCCACCAAGGCCTTTTTGGCGTCCATCATGCCTGCGCCGGTCGAATCGCGCAGCTCTTTCACCATTTGAGCGGTGACTGTCATGTCCATCTCCTCAATTTTCCAAAAATGATCCCGGCAGGGTCATGCCGCGCCGGGTTCAATCCGTGCTGCCGGGGTTTATCCCCGGCGCTTGTCTGTTTGGTGACAGGTTCAGGCTTCGGCCAGAACTTCTTCCTCTGGCGCCACATCCAACGAACCAAGGTCGATACCAGCAGCACCCATCTGTGCGGTCATACCGTCCAGTGCTGCACGGCTGATCAGATCGCAGTACATGGCAATCGCACGGGCCGCGTCGTCATTGCCGGGAATCACGTAATCCACGCCCTTGGGGCTGCAATTGGTGTCGACGATGCCGATGACCGGGTTGCCCAGCTTTTGCGCCTCAAGGATCGCAAGCGACTCTTTGCCCACGTCGATCACGAACAACAGGTCCGGCGTGCCGCCCATTTCGCGGATGCCGCCAAGCGAGGCTTGCAGCTTGCCCTGCTCACGTTCCATGATCAGACGTTCTTTCTTGGTCAGACCCTCGGCGCCATGCGCCATGATCTCGTCGATCTGCTTCAGACGCTGGATCGACTGGGAAATGGTTTTCCAGTTGGTCAGCGTGCCACCCAGCCAGCGGTGGTTCATGTAATACTGGGCGCATTTCTCGGCGCCTTCGGCGATCGACTTTTGCGCCTGACGCTTGGTGCCGACGAACAGGATGCGGCCGCCCTTGGCCACAGTGTCGCGCACCAGTTTCAGCGCGGTGTCCAACATGGGAACCGTCTGGGTCAGGTCAAGAATGTGAATGCCGTTGCGGTCGCCATAGATGTACTCGCCCATCTTGGGGTTCCAGCGGGCGGTCTGGTGACCGTAGTGAACGCCAGCTTCCAACAGCTGACGCATGGTGAACTCGGGAAGAGCCATGCCTTATCCTTTTCCGGTTTGATCCTTGGTGAAGCCGTCTTCAGAGCTTGCGCCCCAACCGGCGGACCAAACGGGATTTCTCCCCGCAAAAGCCCAAGCCTCACCTGTGAAGTGCGCGCCGGATAGCGGGTTTCGCCTTACTCCGCAAGCGCTATCGTTCAGCCGAAATCGTCATAGCCTTCGACGATCGCCAGATCATAATCGGCAATCCCCTCATACATCAGCATGGCAGACTGCTGGGCAATGTCCGTGAACGCCGCCAGGGCGTCAACCACGGACATGAATTCCACGATCACCAGCCTTGGTTTCGGCGACCCGGTCCCCACGATGACTTTCGGGGAACGAACAACCATGCGTCCCCCAAGGCGATCAATCGCATCTGACGCCACTTCAAGGTATGCGAAATACCGAGTTTCGTCGATGACGCTGACAGAGATCACCCAATAGCCTTTCGGGGGGCCTTCGCGAACAATTGCTTTCGACTTTGCAAAACTGTGGCCAAACTCTTCGTCCATGGGCAACCTTTGATAAACCATTGTAAAGCGACTCCTGCCTTGGATTTAGGTGGTAATTACATCGTCACAAGCTGCCGTCGACGGGGCACCTGCCTTCAGACGTGTGTATAAGCCGCTTTGCGCCAGTTAGGTTCCCAACCGGTGCCGGGAACCGACGCCGGGCGGGTCGGCCCAGACAAGACGAGGCCTTCATCTTCCCACTGTCGCAGATTACCCGTGATGCGGATGGAAATGATGCGACGCGGCACTGACATGGCGGTGAAAGTAGGCGGCGTAGAAAGCCGCCCGTTTCGAATTGCAAGGCCCCCCGTAGGGCATGCCTTCAGGCGCACCCTACCCCGCCAGCAGCGCATCCAGCGCGTCAAACTGCTCGGGCCACGCCCCGGTGCTGCCCGAGGCTATCGCCTCATCCAGCGCCTCCTTGCTGGGGTATATCTCGTGGACGGTCACCAAAGTGACCCCGTCCCGCTCGGCAAAGGTGACCGTCGAAACCGCCCCCTCGCCGCTTTCCTCATTGGTCCAGACAATCTTGGCATCCGGGATCACCTCCAGATAGGTGCCGAAAAACGCCATGGTCTGCTCGGTCCCCGGCACGGCAAAGACAAAGCGGTATTTGCCCCCCGTCCGCGCCTCAATTTCGCAGCTTAGCAGCTTGATGCCAAAGGATTTGGGCACCCACCACCGCTGCATTAGGGCGGACGTGGTCCAGGCCCGGAATATCAGATGCGCCGGGCCATTGACCCGCCGCGTGACAACCAGTTCGCGGTCCGACATGCGGTCCGCCGTCGTCGGGTTCTTGCCCGCAGGGTCAGTCTTGGCGTCCATCGGCCTTCTCCCTTTGTTTCAATTCTTCAACAATTGCGTCCATGCCCTCAAAACGGGCAGCCCACATCCGGCGATAGGCGTCCAGCCACGCCATCTCATCCTCCAACCGCCCCGGCCCCAGCCGGCAGGTCCGCACCCGCCCGACCTTCTCAGTCGTGACCAGCCCGACCTCCTCCAACAGCCCCACATGTTTCTTCATCCCCGTCAGGGTCATGTGAAACCGCTCGGCCAGTTCGGTGATCGACGCATCGCCGCGCCACAACTGCTCCAGCACGCCACGCCGTGTTGCGTCCGACAGCGCAGCAAAGGTGGCATCACAGCGGGGGGGCATATACTGAACCATATGGTTCAGTTATTAGCAGCCCCCCTTCCCCGTTGCAACCAAAATCCATCAGCCCGGAATCCCAAGGCCCAGCAACACGCCCATTATTCGCGCCCGCAAGGCCGGATCGGCGAAATGCAGCGCCCTCAGATAGGGCGCGATCGTGGCTTCCGGCCGCAGCCGGCGCAGATGCCCGGCCCAACGCGCCGCCTCGGCCGCGTCCCCCGCCATCTGGCATATAAGGGCTGCAGTCATGATCACCAGGTAATGCGACTGGTTGACCCGCACCGCTTCCAGCGCCTGATCCTGCGCCAGGCCCAGGTCACCATCCACCATGTGCGACAGTGCCCTTGCCGCCAGCATGGTGCTCAGCAATGGGTCCATCGGGCTTAGACCCATCGCCGTTTCCAGCCCCTGGCGCGCCTGAACCGTGCGGCCCGCCAGAACGTCGATGATGCCACGCGAATAATGACCCTTGGCGAAGCTGGGGCTGAGTTGGGTGGACCGTTCACGCCAGAACTGGCCATCATCCGGCCCATCGCTCAACATGCTGGCCCGCCCCATCACCAAATTGGCAAAAGGATCATAGGGGTCCAGTTCTACCGCCCGTTCCGCCAGCCGCCGAATTTCGGGGATGATGTGGTCATGGTCCGGGCGGAACGCCTGCGCCACCTCCTGAAACTTGGCAAAGGACCGGGCGGCAAAGGCGGTGGCAAAGCCGGGGTCCAGCGTTGTCGCCCGTTCGAACAGTCCCAGTGCTACCGCGTTGTCATGCGCGTTAAACCGCAGCACATGGCTCATCCCCAGATGATAGGCCCCCCAGGCGTCCAGCATTTCGCTGGGCCTGGTCCGCGCCATGGCTGCCTCGGCCTGCGATATCCGCAAATCCAGCGTGCCTATCACCGCCGTCACAATCTCGGCCCGCGCCGCGTGCAAGTCATCCAGCAACGGCGCGAAATGATCTGCCCAGACCACTGCCTCGTCCTCGGTACTGATCAGCGTCACCGTGACATGCAGCTGCCCCCGCGTCAGTTCGACCCGGCCCGTCAGCGCATAACCGGCCCCCAGAACCAGCCGCAACCCAGCCAGATCGACAGCGTCCTGCCGAAACCGAAAGGAAGAATCGCGCGCGATCACCCGCAACCAGCGCAGGCGCGACAGCGAGGATATGATTTCATCCGCCAGCCCGTCGCCAACCTGCACCGCCTCCCCCGGGCTTTGCCAGAACGGCAACACCGCAATCGTCGGCCGCAGCGCCACCGGATCAACCGCCATCACCGGCACTGCCACAACCGCCACCGCCAGCCGCTGCACCGGGGCGACAAAACGGTGCCCCACCCCATGCAGGGTGCGGATAAACGTCTGGCGCACCCCATCATCGCCCACCGCCTTGCGCGCCAGTTTCAACGCGGTCGACACAGCCGCATCCGAGATGAACCGCCCGCCCCAGACCACCTCGATCATTTCTTCGCGCGACACGACCCGGTCGTGGTGGTCAATCAGCAAACGCAGCACCGCCATCGCCTTGGGCTCCATCCGCACCACACCCTGCGGCCCGATCAACTCGGCCCGGTCAGGATGATATTCGTATGACCCAAAGACAAAATGCACGGCACCGGATCCCGGTATGTGAATGGGTCAAGGCTAGCACCGCGCGGACCACATCACAAATCCCATCGCCACGGCCCACGGTAAACACATAAATCCCACAACCAACCCTCAAGCATCGCCAGCCGGTCCCCGGTAAACAGGATCATCGCATCACAGGAGGCCCGAATGTCCGATCTTACCCAGTCCGCCATGATCGCAGCGCCGCCCAAGCCAAACCTGTGGGCACGGCTCATGGCCCAAATTGCGCAGGTTGACGCCGCACATACCAACCGGGCGCGGTTTTCCACCGCGATGGATGCCGTCAGCCGTGACTGCGGCCGTCCGGTCGAGGATTTGTTGGGCGCACCGGGCTATGACCCTGCCCTGCCGTTTTTCATGCAACGGGGTTTTGACCGGGCAGAGTGATGGCAATAACCCTGTGGCGCAACGGCTCGCAAACCATCCAGTGCCCCACAGACCGTGTCCGCAACCAAAGATAAGGTGGAATCCCCGGCCACAGGGCCAGGCTGTGGGCCGGACCGTCAATGCATCCTCGGGGCAATAGATGGGTCACGCCGATCTGCACGTGACCACGCAGCGACGCGGCCCCATGCGCCACATGCGCCAGATCGGCAAGGCTGGCATGGGCGCGCTGATCACGCACGGCCCCCGGACAATCGCCCCACTGTCACCAGCCACCAGTCACATGCCGGTCTTGGGATCCAACGCCGTGGCCCCAATATGGAATATCACCCGCACCGGGCCCTTGGGCGGCAGGTTCAGCGTGATCATGTCCTGCCCGCCGATGGCAAAATTGGGCGCGTTCCACACGGTGCCCCGCCGCGCCGCCGGCACCGCGTCTGCGATCACGGCACACAGCGCCTTGTCCCGCTCGCCCATCGTTTGCCCCCGTTCCGGCCACCTGGCCCGATGCCATCTGACGGGTGCAAACCTTTCCACCTGGTTAATGAAAAAAGATAAACTATTGATATGGTTCACTATTCAAAAGTGTCCGCGCGCGGACAGACCTAATGGGCAAAGGCTGCGTCCTTGCCCCAGATTTCCTTGACCCGCGCATCCCGACCGCAGGCATCGCGGTAGAACTTATAGGCGTTCTTTTGCTGTTTTGGCCCGGCACGCGTCAGGACGATAGAGGTGCCCTTGTAATAATCCTGATGGTAATCCTCGGCCACCCAGAACCGCCCTGCCCCCAGAACCGGCGTCACAACCTTGCGCCCCAACTGCCCCGCAGCCGCAGCCACCGCCGCCTCCGCCGCCGCCTGTTGATTGCCGTTCAACGCAAAGATCGCAGTTCTATAGGCTGCCCCCCGGTCACAAAACTGCCCGCCCGCATCGGTCACATCGACCGATCGCAGAAACATCGAAACCAGATCGGCATAGCTGATGCGGGCATTATCAAAGGTGATCTCGACCGCCTCGTAATGCCCCTCATGATCCTGATAGGTCGGATTGGCCGAGCCACCACCAGTATAGCCCGACACAACCGACCTTACCCCCGCGACGGATTCAAAGTCGGATTCAACGCACCAGAAACAGCCGCCCGCGAACACCGCCTTTTCCGTCTTTGCCTGCGCCGCCCCTGTCAGGGCCAGCAACACAACCAATACGATCCGCAACATGATGGTTCTCCTCTTTTCCCAATCCTGCCGTCCGCTCGATAGTCTTGGCAACACACCCATCCGTGAGGTCACGCAAGGGTGACCACCGTTTTCCACCCTTGCCATCAGCGATCAGGCTTGCGACGAAGGCGGCATGACAACAACACCAGACATATTGTGCATAGGCTCGGTCCTGTGGGACATCATCGGTCGCTCGCATCTTTCGCTGCGGCTGGGGTCCGATGTGCCGGGCCGCATCACCCGCCTGCCGGGCGGCGTGGCCATGAACATCGCCATGACACTGGCCCGGTTTGGCTTGTCTGCGGCAATCCTGACTGCGATCGGTCGTGATGCCGAGGGGGACGAATTGATAGCGGCCTGTTCCCGGATGGGCCTGATCACCGATCACGCCTATCGTTCGGACGATTTGCCGACGGACCGTTATATGGCGATTGAGGGCGCAAATGGCCTGATTGCCGCGATTGCTGACGCCCATTCGCTAGAGGCGGCGGGGGACAAGATCCTGCGCCCCTTGCTTGATGGGCGGCTCGGCTCGGCAGAGCGGCCATGGTCCGGCATGATCGCCCTTGATGGCAACCTGACCGAAAGCCTGTTGGCTGATATTGCCCACCATAATGCCTTTGCCAAAGCGGACTTGCGGCTTGCGCCAGCCTCACCCGGCAAGGCCGAGCGTCTTGCTCCGCTGCTCAAACACCCAAATGCGACGTTGTATGTGAACCTGGAGGAAGCGCGTCTGTTGACACAGGTCGACGCAAAATCGGCCCCCGAGGCGGCCTTGGCCCTTTTGAACCGTGGCGCCGAGCGGGTGCTGGTCACTGACGGCGGACGGACCTGCGCTGATGGCCGTCAGGGTGAAGCCGTCCTGACAGAGGACCCACCGCGCGTTATGGTGGCACGGGTCACGGGAGCGGGTGACACCTTCATGGCCGCCCATATCGTGGCTGAAAGAGGCGGTGCCAACCGGCAACAGGCGCTGAATGCTGCCCTGAGCACAGCCGCCGCCTATGTTTCCGGAGAAGTTGGAACCTGATATGACCCTGCCTATTCTGTATTCCCCCGAAGTGGCCGAAGCCCGTACCAAAGGCCGCGCTATCGTTGCGCTTGAATCCACCATCATCACCCATGGCATGCCTTGGCCACAGAATGTGGAAACCGCCCGTTTGGTCGAGGATGAGGTCCGCAAAAATGGCGCAGTACCTGCCACCATTGCGGTGATGGCGGGGAATATCCACATTGGACTGACGGCGACAGAGCTGGAGGCGCTGGGTCAGGCCAAAGCAGTGCTGAAACTGTCCCGCGCGGATCTGGCTGCATGCCTTGCCACCCGGCAAACCGGAGCCACCACTGTCGCGGCCACAATGATTTGCGCCCATTTGGCCGGCATCGCCGTTTTCGCAACGGGGGGCGTCGGTGGTGTGCATCGCGGGGCGGAGCATAGTTTTGACGTTTCAGCCGATCTTTTGGAACTGGCGCAGACCCCGGTGACGGTTGTGGCGGCTGGGGCCAAGGCAATTCTGGATCTGCCCAAAACGCTTGAAGTTCTGGAAACCCACGGTGTTCCCGTCATCGCCTATGGTCAGGATGATTTCCCAGCATTCTGGTCACGCTCCTCTGGACTTAGGGCGCCGCTGCGGATGGACAGCGCGGCCCAGATCGCCAATGCCCACCAGATGCGCGCCAGATTGGGTTTGCCGGGCGGGCAGCTGGTCGCCAATCCGATTCCGGTTGAGGCGGAAATTGCGACCAGCGTCATCGGTCCGTTCATCGAACTCGCGTTGGCCGAGGCGGCAGAGCGGGGTATTCTGGCCAAGGCGGTCACGCCGTTCTTGTTGCAGCGCATGTTTGAACTGACGCAGGGCCGCTCTTTGACCGCGAATATCGCACTGGTTTTGAACAATGCGCGGCTTGGGTCTGCCATTGCGGTCGCATTGGCGAATGGTCGCTGAATTGGGACGGATGGAACCCGCCAGATCACCCCTGTCTGCCCCATTGCACCCCGTGAACCTGCCCCCTACAGTCCGCGCGAAACCCAGCCAGGAGCGGCCATGACCGACCCCCTTCTTGTCCGCCGCAAATCCGTGGCCGCAACGCTGCGGGCAAGTTTTCTGACGGGTCTGGTCGTTGTGCTGCCCATTGCGCTGACGATCTATCTGATCTGGTCCGTGATTGGCTGGCTGGACGGGTTCATTCTACCGCTGATCCCGCAATCCTATCATCCGCAAGACCTGCTTGGGCACTACTTTGGTCCGGGGTTCGAGTTTCCTGTCCGGGGTGTCGGGGTGGTGGTTTTTCTGGTGTTCACCACGGCGATCGGTTGGGTCGCCAAGGGGCTGATTGGCCGCACCGTTCTGAACCGGCTGGACCGGTTGGTCGACCGGATGCCGGTGGTGCGGTCCCTGTATGGCGGATTGAAGCAGGTCGCCGAGACGGTGTTCAACAAGCAGGAATCCTCGTTCGACAAGACCTGTCTGGTCGAGTTTCCGCGCCCCGGGGTCTGGATCATCGGGTTGGTTTCGGCCCGGCCCAAGGGAGAGATTGCCGACAAACTGGGGCCTGACAAGATTGCCGTTTTCATCGGCCTGACCCCGTTCACTTCAGGATTTGTGGTCTTTGTGCCCAAGGAAGACGTGATCCCACTGGACCTGACCCCAGAGGATGCGGCCAAGCTGGTCGCCTCGGGTGGGTTGGTCTATCCGCCATCAAAAGAGGCCTGATCAAAAGTGTCCACGCGCGGACACTTTTTATATTCCATAATTATCAATCACTTACCTTTTTTCGTTAACCATTCTGGTAAGGTTTGACCCGCGAGATTACAGCGCCGTCCAGCCGCCATCGACCGAAATTGTGGTGCCTGTCACCTGATCTGCGGCTGGCGAACACAGGTAAACCGTCGTCCCGCCGATCTGTTCCACCGTGGCAAACTGGCGTGAGGGTTGGCGCTGCAACATCACCTCGCGGATCACGGTGTCGCGGTCCATGCCGTGCGCCTTCATCTGGTCGGGGATCTGCGCCTCGACCAAGGGTGTCAGCACATAGCCGGGACAGATCGCGTTGCAGGTGATGCCCTGCCCTGCGGTTTCCAGTGCCACGGTCTTGGACAGACCGACCACGCCATGCTTGGCCGCGATATAGGCGGATTTATAGGGGCTGGCGGTCAGACCATGGGCCGAGGCGATGTTGACCACCCTGCCCCAACCGCGCGCCCGCATCAGGGGCAAGGCGGCGGCGGTGGTGTGAAACGCCGACGACAGGTTGATCGCAAGGATCATGTCCCATTTGTCGGTTGGAAATTCCTCGATGGGTGCCACAAACTGGATGCCTGCGTTGTTCACCAGAATGTCGCAACCGCCCGCCTTGGCGATCAGCCCGCGACATTCGGCCCCGTTGGACATATCGGCGGCGATGTAGCGCACCTGCACGCCATGCCGCGCAGCCAGATCAGCGGCCAGTGCGTGATCCTGTGGGCGGTCGGTAAAGGAATTCAGCACGACGGACGCCCCGGCGCGTGCCAGTTCCTCGGCCACGCCCAGACCGATGCCGGAATTGGACCCCGTGACGATTGCCGTTTTGCCTGCAAGTATCATGGTTGATCCCCAAATATGTCTGTCGTCGAACCTTGCTGCACCTGCAACTTTGGTCGCAAGCCTGTTCCGCCAAGTCAGCCAGGTGCAAAACAAAAAAACGCCGGCGCGAAGCCGGCGTTAAGTTATTGAGGCAGGTTTCATACAGGCAAGAAACCTATCGAGCAGTAGGTACTGTATACGCCCGCTTCGACCGCCGATCAAGTTAAAGGTTTGAAAACCCATGCAAGACGCCGTAGGTTTGGCCAAAGCAACATGACCAGCGGGGGCGCGACGCAGAATGAAACCGGGTTTTCTTCAATACTTATTGGGTGCGACGGCGGCGCTGGCGCTGAGCCTGACCGCTGGCGCCACTATGGCAGAACCGCAACACGGCATTGCGATGTATGGCGCACCGGCCCTGCCGCCTGATTTTATCTCTTTGCCGCAGGCCAATCCGGATGCGCCGAAAGGTGGGCGAATCACCTTTGGCGAGGCGGGCAGCTTTGATTCGCTGAACCCGTTCATTACCAAGGG
>JANNAF010000457.1:0-30124 GCA_031384005.1 Rhodobacterales bacterium
CGGTTACCGTGGAAGGTGTCGCGACGGCGCGAGCGATTGTGCGCATGGCCGCAGAGCGGGCGATTGACATGCCTGTCACGGGCATGGTTGCAGATTTGATCGACAAGAAGATACCTTTGGATCAGGCTGTCCGCAGCCTGATGTCCCGACCCTTAAAGCAGGAGTGATGATGCGCGTGGCCCTGATCTGCACCGATAAACCCGGTGCGTTGCAAACCCGGATGGACAACCGTTCCGCCCATCTGGAGTATATTGCCGCCACTGGTGTGGTTGAAATGGCGGGGCCGTTTCTGGACCCCGAGGGCAAGATGACCGGGTCGCTGGTTGTTCTGTCGGTGGACAGCCTGCAGGCAGCGCAGGATTGGGCGGCGGGCGACCCCTATGCCAAGGCCGGTCTGTTTGGCAGCGTCGATATCCGTGAGTGGAAAAAGGTAATCGGCTAATGGCATTCTGGCTGTTCAAATCAGAGCCCAACGCCATCAGCTTTCAAAACCTTGTTGACAAGCTGCCCGCCGAGGAGGAGTGGCACGGCATCCGCAACTATGGCGCGCGCAACAACATGCGGCTGATGACTGTAGGGGAGCGCGGATTTTTCTATCATTCCAACATCGGCAAGGAAATCGTCGGGATCGTCGAGGTCACGCGTCAGTCTCAGCAGGACAGCGCAACTGATGACCCGCGCTGGGATTGTGTTTGTTTCCGGCCCGTCATGGTGATGAAAAAACCCGTGACCTTGCAAGAGTGCAAGCATGTGCCGGGGTTGGAGGCTATGGTCCTGATCAACAACTCGCGCCTGTCGGTGCAGCCGGTGACGCCAGAGGAGTGGCAGATTATCTGTGCGTTGGGGGGCGCGGTGGCGGTTTAACTGCCGGGCAACCCCGGCCAACGGGGGTCTGGCCTCAACGAGGGAGAAGTCATGGAATACGTTAATGTTCTGGCAGCGGCCTTGGGGGCGTTCGCCTTTGGGGCAGTCTGGTATATTGCGATGTCCAAGCCGTGGATGGCTGCGGCGGAAATTGCGGTCGATGCCAATGGACGGCCACAGGGCAACGGCAGCATGATGCCGTTTGCCGTGGGGATTGTCGCGATGATCGTGGTCGCGGGTATGATGCGGCACGTGTTTGCAACCGCCGGGATCGTGTCGATCGGCGGCAGTGTGGTGGCTGGTCTGGGGATTGGGGCGTTTCTGATCACGCCATGGATGGCGATGAATTATGCGTTTTCCATGCGGAAACCTGCGCTGAGTGTGATCGATGGCGTCAATTCGGTGGTGGGTTGCGGGATCATGGGATTGATCCTGGCGCTGTTTTGAACCGGTAACGGGGCAAAAAAACGGGGGCCCCCTACCCCTAAGGGACCCCCATCCACCCCACGCGCTCCCAAGCACCACACGTGTTCTGATTCAGGTCCCGGACATGATGTCCATAGGTCTGGGATACGTGATTTCACCGAGTCGTGCAAAGTCAAAGCCCTAGTGATTTGAGGCAAAGCCGAGGGGTTCGGTTGGTGGACCCAGTGCAATACGGGCATTTGTCGGCGCCGGGGACGCAATGCTTGCGGTATGGGACGGAATGGGTACACATGCCTTAGGCCGAAAGATCCGGCATGACGTGTTTCGGGGCAGAGAAAGATGGCGTTTGGGCCAAAGAGTTACGCGGCAGGCCTTTGCACCCGGGCTGGGCAGGTTGACCATTGACGCGGGTGGTCAGCATCTTTGAGCGGGTTGGCGTTGGTGGCGGTGGCAAGACCAAGGCTGTGTATCACCGGATGAACGGATTGGCCGAAAAGGCCGGATTTGAACCCATTCTGATCAGCATTGATCACAGCCCGCAGCGCAAGATCAACTTTGTCGAATTGCAGGCCAAAGGCGTGATCGCACCCGGCGTGCGGCACATGACCGTGCCCGAGGCGCTTTATGACGTGGCGGTGGCGGCAGGGGTCAAGGTTTATGACCGCGTGCCTGCCTTTGACCGGATCGAGCAGTTGGGCAGCAAGACATCCTATTATCTGGCCGATGACGTGGTGATGGTCGAGCGGGTCAAGCGCACCGTGATTGGTGCGATCACCAAGCGGCTGGTCACCCACAAGGACGGAAATCAGCTGTTCACCCTGATCGGCGGGGTGCTGCACCAGATGGTGCAAAAAAAGGCGGATGGCGTGACCGAGACGACGGATTACGCCAATGGCCTGCCGATCCGTTGGCTGCGGGCCAAGGGGCGCGTGTTTCAACTGGGGCGGAACCTGATCAACGGAACCATCTACCGGATGGAGCGGATCCACGGCTGTGGCTTTTTTGGAATGATCCCGTGGGGTGAGGCCGTGGTGTTTTTCGACGGGGTCACATCGGCCTATCTGTCGCCCGTGACGCAGGCCCGGCGGGCGTTGTTCCTGCATGCCGACCACCGGGGACCAGATGGAAATATCGTACCACGGTCACGCTATCTGCTGGAAAATTTCAAGGGCGAGGCCATCATAACCTCGACCGCAGTGCACAAGTTGCAGCTGGAAAGGGATGTCAAACCCGCCGCGCCCATTCATGTAATCCCGCATTTCACCGAGGCAAAGGCCGTGGCCGTGGCCAAGCGTCAGCATCTGGTAACGGTGTCGCGGCTGGAACTGGCGGGCAAACCGATTGATCAGTGCATCGCGGCCTTTGCCCGGGTTATGGGCGAGTTTCCGGAGGTGGATTACCTGATCTATGGCGTGGGTGCCGGGCAAAAGCGGCTGCAGGCCCAGATCGCGGCCCTGCGTTGTGACAAGCGGGTGCGTTTGATGGGCTATACCACCGATCCGCTTGGGGTATTTCAAGGGGCAATCGCGTCTGTCTATCCGACGATGACCGAGGGGTTTGGGCTGTCCATTCTGGAGGCGTTGTCGAACGGCTGCCCGGTGATTTCCTATGACGTGAACTATGGCCCACGTGAGATGATCGTGCCGGGGGTGGCGGGCGAATTGGTGCAACCGGGGGATATTGACGGGATTGCGGAGGCGATGCGGCGGGTTTTGCGGGCACCGGACCGTTATCAGGCAGCGACGATCGTGGGGCTGGAGCGGTATTCGCGGCAGGCCTATCTGGCGAATTACCGGGATTTTGTGCAGGGCATGGTCGCAGGCGCCTGAGGCCAGCAATCATCGCGCGTTCGCCACAGGATGCACTGGGGTTGGCCCCCCGGTGTTGGGGGGGCCGCCGGCAGGATTATTTGTAAACGGCCTCTTTGCCGAAATGCTTGGTCAGCATGTAATAGACGACGGCGCGGTACTTGCTGCGCTCGGACCGGCCATAGGTGTCGATCACGGCGTTGATGGCGTCCATCAGGGCGGGTCCGTCGGCCAGACCCAGCTTTTTCATCAGAAAGTTCTTTTTCACAGTTTCCAATTCGCCCATGTCCGAACCTGCGACGGTCGAGGCGTCATTGTCATAAACAGATGGACCGCAACCGATGGTGACCTTGGTCAGCAGGTCCATGTCGGGGTTCATCTTGCATTTGGTCTTGAGGTCCTCTGCGTATTTCGCAATCAGCTCGTCGCGTTTACCCATTCCCATCCCCTGTTTGACAACATTGTGTCGTTCACCCGACGCATCTGCGTGGGTCTGCGGCGCACCCTAAAGGACAGCGCGCCACAGACAAAGGGAAATGTTCGGCGGGTTTCCCCGCGGAACGATCAGTAGCGGTAGTGTTCCGATTTGAACGGGCCCTCGACGTTCACACCGATATAGTCGGCCTGATCGCGGCGCAGTTCGGTCAGTTTCACGCCGATCTTTTTCAGGTGCAGACGGGCCACCTTCTCATCCAGCGCCTTGGGCAGGATATAGACGCCGGGGGCATAGTCCTGACCCTTGGTCCACAGTTCGATCTGGGCCAGCACCTGATTGGTGAACGAGGCTGACATCACGAATGACGGGTGCCCGGTGGCGTTGCCAAGGTTCAACAGACGGCCTTCGGACAACAGGATGATCCGATTGCCATTCGGCATTTCGATCATGTCGACCTGTTCCTTGATGTTGGTCCATTTGTGGTTGCGCAGGGATGCGACCTGAATTTCATTGTCGAAATGGCCGATATTGCCGACGATGGCCATATCCTTCATCTCGCGGATATGTTCGATCCGGATGACATCGCGGTTGCCGGTGGTGGTGATAAAGATGTCGGCTGAGGCAACGACGTCTTCCAGCAACACCACTTCAAACCCGTCCATGGCGGCCTGAAGGGCGCAGATCGGGTCAACTTCGGTGACCTTGACGCGGGCACCAGCCCCTTGCAGCGAGGCGGCAGAACCTTTGCCCACATCGCCGTAACCGCAGACCACGGCAACCTTGCCCGCCATCATGGTGTCGGTGGCGCGGCGGATACCGTCAACCAGCGATTCCTTGCAGCCGTATTTGTTGTCGAATTTCGACTTGGTGACGCTGTCATTCACGTTGATCGCGGGGAAGGGCAGTTGGCCATTCTTGTGCAGGTCGTACAGACGGTGGACGCCCGTGGTGGTTTCCTCGGACACGCCTTTGATCGCCGCCTTGGTCTTGGTAAAGAAACCAGGGGTTTCCTTCATCCGCTTGGCGATTTGCAGTTTGATGACCTCTTCTTCCTCGGACTGGGGAACGGGGATGATCTCCTCGCCAGCTTCGGCGCGGGCGCCAAGCAGGACGTAGAGGGTTGCGTCGCCGCCATCATCCAGGATCATGTTCGCGCCCTCGGGAAACATGAACGAACGGTCAAGGTAATCCCAATGCTCGGTCAGGGTCTGGCCCTTGATCGCGAAAACCGGAACGCCGGCAGCGGCAATGGCGGCGGCAGCGTGGTCCTGGGTCGAGAAGATGTTGCACGACGCCCAGCGCACATCGGCGCCAAGGGCAGTCAGCGTTTCGATCAGCGCGGCGGTCTGGATCGTCATGTGCAACGAGCCAACGATGCGCGCACCTGTCAGCGGTTTTGATGCGCCAAACTCCTCACGGCAGGCCATCAGGCCGGGCATTTCGGTTTCCGCGATGACCAATTCCTTGCGGCCGAATTCGGCCAGTGCGATATCCTTGACGATATAGTCCATGTTTCTTGCTCATATCCTGTGAATTTGGGCTGCATCTAGCATCTGGCGGCCCTTGCGGCAATGGTGGGGGCGGCATACTGGCGCGGCACCTCGCCTTTATCCTGTGGGGATGCTAACAGGTTGTGAAAACTGGGGGATAGATGAAGGGTTTCCTGAAGAATCCGGCGCGTTTGGTGCCGGTTGCCTTTTTGGCGGTCATTCTTTTGGGAACATTGGCCCTGATGTTGCCGATTGCCCGGCCCGAGGGGGTGGGTGCACCGTTTCTGACTGCGCTGTTCGTGGCAACCTCTGCGACGGCGGTCACTGGTCTGTCAACGGTCGATACCCAAACTTATTGGACCGGGTTCGGGCAGGGCGTGATCTATGTTCTATTCCACATTGGCGGGTTCGGCATCATGTCGGCGGCGACATTGCTGGGCATGGTTGTCAGCAGGCGGATCGGACTGGGGCGGCAATTGATCGTGCAGGCCGAGGCGCGCGGCATTGCGGCGGGCGATGTGCGATCGGTGTTGAAGATGGTGCTGCTGATTGCGGTGGTGGTCGAGGGGTTTGCGACGGCCATTCTGACCCAGCGCATGATGGCGGCAGGCGAGCCGTTCGGCCAGGCCCTGTGGGACGCCGCTTTTCATGCCGGTGCCGCGTTCACCAACGCAGGTTTTTCAACCTATTCCAGCGGGTTCATGGGGTTCAGATCGGATATCGCGGCGCAGTTGGTGATTATTCTGGCCGTGATCATTGGCGGGTTGGGGCTACCGGTGTTGCACGATCTGCGGCAGTCACGAAAGCGGAACCTGAGCCTGCACACCCGCATGACGCTGTGGGGGACCGCTGTGCTGACCCTGATGGGGGTGGCGGGTACGCTGGTGTTTGAATGGCACAACCCGGGCACCATGGGCGGCATGGCGCCGTGGGAAAAGGTGCTGAACAGCCTGTTTCATGCCGTCAACACCCGGTCCTGCGGGCTGAACACGGTGGACAATGGGGCCTTCAGTGAACAGACCATGATGATGTCTTATGCATTGATGCTGACGGGTGCCGGCAGTGCAGGCACCGGGGGCGGGGTCAAGGTGACCACGGTGATGATCCTGATTCTGGCGGTGTGGTGCGAATTGCGGGGTGACCCGGACACCAGCGCGTTCCGGCGGCGCATCTCGCCCTCGGTCCAGCGCGAGGCTTTGGCAGTGGTCGGGTTGGCGGTGGCGGTGCTGATGGTGGCGACCTTGGCACTTAGCCTTGTGACCGAAGGAATCCCGTTGAACAAACTGATCTATGAGGCGATCAGTGCCTTTGGCAATGTGGGCCTGTCGATGGGAATCACGGCCAGTCTGCCACCATCGGCGCAGGGGATCATCATTCTGTTGATGTATCTGGGCCGTGTGGGCATCATAACGGTGGCGACGGGGCTGGCTTTGCGCGCGCGCCGCACCGAATACCGTTATCCCGAGGAGCGTCCGATTGTTGGGTAAGAAATTCACGCCAAAGGCCGATTCGGTTGTTGTCATCGGCCTTGGCCGCTTTGGCCGATCTGTGGCCGAAAGCCTGGCGCAGATCGGACATGACGTTCTGGGCATCGATGAGCGGCCTGAAATTGTGCAGGAATTGTCGGGCATCCTGACCCATGTCGTGCAGGCCAACACCACCAGCGTGGAGGTGTTGCGGCAGTTGAACGTCGGTGAATTCCAGCACGGTGTCGTGGCGATTGGCAGCGACCTTGAAAGTTCGGTCCTGTCCGTGCTGGCGCTGTCGGAACTGGGGGTGCCGGATATCTGGGCCAAGGCAGTGACGGAACGGCACGGCAAGATACTGGAACGGACCGGTGCACATCATGTGGTCTATCCCGAGGTGACCATGGGGCAGCGGGTCGCGCATCTGGTCACGTCCAAAATCATCGATTTCATCCAGTTTGACGACGATTTCGCTATCGCCAAGACCCGTGCCCCTGCGGATGTGGTGAACAAGACACTGGCCCAAAGCGCGCTGCGCCGGGTCTATAACGTCACCATTGTCGGCATCAAACGCCCGGGCGAGGATTTCACCTATGGTCAGCCAGATACAATGGTCATGCCCGGAGATTTCCTGATCGTCGCCGGGGCGACGCGTGAAGTCGAGGCGTTTGCAGGCGCTACATGAAACAGGCGCGGGCGTGGCAAAGGATGCTGTCAGGGCGCAGGCTGGACCTGTTGGACCCGACGCCGGTCGATATCGAGATTGAGGATATCGCCCACGGTCTGGCCTTTGTCGCGCGGTGGAACGGGCAGACGCGCGGCGACTGGCCCTATTCGGTGGCCGAACATTCCTTGTTGGTCGAACAGATTTTTGGTCGGTCACAGGCCAGTCCACGCTGGCGGTTGGCGGCCCTGCTGCATGATGCACCCGAATATGTGATTGGCGACATGATCAGCCCGGTGAAATCTGCTGTGGGTCCGGGTTACGGTGAAATGGACCTGCGGCTGACGGCGGCGGTGCATCTGCGCTTTGGCCTGCCTGCGGTTTTGCCAGTTGCGGTCAAAAAGGCGATCAAGCTGGCCGACAAAATCTCGGCATGGTTGGAGGCGGTGCAGATCGCGGGATTTACCGAAGCCGAGGCAGACAAGTTTTTTGGCAGGCCTGACGATGCGGTTTTAAGGGGTCTGGAAATACGATTGCGTCCGCCCGCTGTGGTACGGGCAGACTATATTGCGCGGCACAGGGCCCTGTTGCAGGCGCTGTAGTTTACCAATTCAGGTCCCGCTTGACGTTGGCGCGGTCAAGGTCCTGGGTCTGGCGCGGTTGGAAACGGTCGTTCCAGTTTGCGTCACGGGTACCGGTTTGCGCGGTCTGCTGGGGGCGGTTTCCGGTCGCGATCAGCAGCGCATCTGCTAGTATATTCAACATGGCTTGTTCCTTGGTTTCAGTCTTTGTAGCTTGTTCTTAGGCGATTCTGTAGTGATCTGCACGTCAGGGATTATGTTTACATGTTAGACTGTCTTACATATGGCGATTAACTGGTCGGGCTTTCCATCGCTTACGGCGCTGCGTGCGTTCGAGGCCGCTGCGCGGCTGCAAAGCTTTTCCCTCGCGGCGCGTGACCTGAATGTGACCCATGCCGCAGTGGCCCAGCAAGTGCGCGGGCTGGAGGTACATCTGGGGCGTGAGCTGATTTTCAGGCAGGGGCGCGGGTTGGCCCTGACCGCCGAGGGGGCGCGTCTTGCGCAGGGTTTGGCCGAGGGGTTTCGCACCTTGGGCGCCGCGGTGGACGAGGTGACCAAGACCGCGCCGGGTGCCCCGGTGCGCGTGACACTGACCCCGGCCTTTGCAGCGCAATGGCTGATGCCACGGCTGAAATCGTTCTGGTCGGCCCATCCCGAGGTTCCGATTTCTTTGCACCCCGAAAAGCGGGTGGTCGACCTGCGCCGTGAGGGGATCGAATTGGGCATCCGCTTTGGCACCGGAAAATGGCCGGGGTTGGAGGCCGAATTTTTGACGGCGGCGCATTACGTCGTGGTCGGCGCACCGTCGCTGCTGGGTGACCGCCAGAACCTGACGACAGCCGAGATGTCAGCTATGCCATGGGTCATTGAACAGGACTGGCCCGAGGCGCTGTCCTGGCTGCGCAGCTTTGGTCTGCGGCCCGATGCCATGAACATTTCCTATATCCCGACCGAAGAGCTGGCCCTATCCGCCGCACGCCAAGGCTACGGCCTGCATGTCGAGGCGGCGGCGTTGCTGGAACAGGATGTGGACAGGGGCGCGCTGCGGGTGGTGGGTCGGGTGATGGACGACAGCCTGGCCTATTATCTGGTGACACGGCCCGGACCCAAGCGGCCCGAACTAAAAACTTTCATCAAATGGATCAAGGCAGCAGTGTGACGTCAGGCAATATGCCCGACCGCAGAACCCTGCGGCCGGGCATTGTGCAGATCAGATGGCGAAGTCTTCAGGCCGCTTGCCTGCCTTCAACGCCGCCTCAAACCAGCGCGGCTTGCGGCCACGACCCGACCATGTATCAGAGGCGTCAGCCGGGTTGGCATATTTTGCAACGGCGGGCGTGCGCTTGCGCGTGATCATGCCGCCGGTCAGTTCGGCCAAGGTAAATCCTTTGGCGCGCGCCATTTCTTCCAGCTCGGCCAATGCCGCCCTTTTGGAGCGGTCCTCAAATGACGAGATGGATTTTGCCACCTGTGATTGAAGATCCTTCAACTCTCTAAGCGACAGGTCGTGCAGGTTAATATCCATTGGGGTTTTCCTTCTTGCTGGACGCAGTCGGGGTAAACCCAATTGGAACATTAATCAAGCGCGCGAGTTTATTTTGGTGATCGTTTTGCCAAAATCCGCTGCAAGGTCCTGCGATGCATCGACAGCTTGCGCGCCGTTTCCGATACATTGCGATCACACATCTCATACACGCGCTGAATATGTTCCCAGCGCACGCGGTCAGCTGACATCAAATGATCTGGCAGGGTGGGATGGGTTTCACCCTTGGACAACAGCGCCGCCACGATTTCATCGGCGTCGGCGGGTTTTGACAGGTAATCAATTGCGCCGATCTTGACGGCAGCAACAGCCGTGGCAATGGCGCCGTAACCGGTCAGAATAACAACGCGGCAATCGGGGCGGCGGGCATGCAGCGCCTCGACCACGTCAAGCCCGTTGCCATCCCCCAGCCGCAGATCGACCACGGCATAGGCCGGCGGCTTGTCCATGGCGATCGCGCGGCCCGCTGCCACGCTGTCGGCCGTTTGCGGGATAAAACCACGCTTTTCCATGGCCTTGGCCAAGCGCCGCAAGAAAGGCTCATCATCATCGACCAACAGCAAGGTTCGATCCAACCCCAATTCTGCGACGATTTCCTGTGACATCTTCTGTCCTTTTGATGCCGTTGGCCATACCAGCCGGGCAGAGGTATTTTAACGCGACTTCAGAAAACAACCAGTACGATCCACGATTTCTTTTGCCGTCGTGTCCCGCTGATAGAAGTCGACAAAGCCGATACCCGGCAACATCAGATAGCTGAGGGTGGTATGTTGCACCGCATAGTTTTCGGTCACACCGACCGGCACCTCATAGAAAACCTTGAAGGCATTGGCGGCGGTTTTCACCTGTTCGGGCGTTCCGGTCAGGCCGACAAGGCGGGTGCTGAAGTTTTCGGTGTATTCGGCCAACAGCGCGGGGGTATCGCGTGCGGGATCCACGGAAATGAAATAGGCCATGGCATCCAGCCCGGACGCAGCCAAAGTATCGACCACCTCGGCGTTGCGGGCATTGTCCAGCGGGCAGACATCCGGACAATTGGCAAAGCCAAAATAAACCAGCGCCGGTTTGGCAAATACGGTCGCATCGGTGACAGTCTGGCCGTTTTCATCGACCAATTCAAAGGCCCCGCCAATCATCCCGCCCGCCACATTGCCTGACCGACATTCGGCAAAGGCATCGGCGGCGTTGCGCGACAGGATTTGATAACTGGTCCAGCCCATCAGGGCCGACAGGGCGATGATGCCCGCGCTGGCGATCGTGCGGTTCATAGTGGGTTCCCCTTTCATTGGCTGCACTAATCGGTCAAAACTTGGGGAATAACAATGCGCTTTGGCGCAAGAGGGGCCAAGGGCACGCCATGTTCCAATCAAATGTTCTTTACGGACAGGACCAGAATGGCAATCGCATCCGCCTGCGGACGCTGACCAACCTGCGTTGGATGGCGGTCGCCGGGCAATCGGCTGCATTGGTGGTGGCGCCCGCCTATTTTGACATCAGGCTGCCCCTGGGGATCTGCGCGATGGCGGTCGGGCTGTCTGCGATGGCCAATGTGGTGTTCATGGTCGCCACGCCAGACAACAAGCGCCTGTCTGAAACCGAAACCATGCTGATGCTGGTGTTCGATCTGGCGCAGTTGGGGTTGCTATTGTCGGTGACGGGCGGGCTGACCAACCCCTTTGCCCTGTTGATGCTGGCCCCGGTGACCATTTCGGCCACGGCACTGAACCTGCAATCCACGTTGATCGTGGCGGTCACTGCCTGCGTTCTGGTGACCGGCGCCGCGTTGTTCAACGTGCCGCTGCAATTGGCCGGTGTGGGGCCGTTGACGGTGCCGCCCCTGTTTCTGTTCGGGTTCTGGCTGTCCTTGCTGATCGGGATCGGGTTCATCGCCACCTATTCGCGCCGGGTTGCCACAGAACTGCGCGCCATGGCGGATGCGCTGTTTGCGGCCCAGTTGGCCCTTGCCCGCGAACAAAAACTGACTGATATCGGCGGCGTTGTTGCTGCGGCCGCGCATGAGTTGGGGACACCGCTGGCCACCATCAAACTGGTCAGCACCGAGATGATGGCAGACCTGACTGATGCCGATTTGCGCGCCGATGCCCAGCTGATCCGCGAACAGGCCGACCGCTGCCGCGATATCCTGCGATCGATGGGGCGGGCGGGCAAGGATGACCTGCATTTGCGTCAGGCACCGCTGACCACCGTCGTGCGTGAGGCTGCCGAGCCGCATCTGGCGCGCGGCAAACAGGTGCTGTTTGCCGAAAACGGTCGGGCAAAGCCCCCCGCGATCCTGCGTCGCCCCGAGGTCATTCACGGTCTGCGCAACCTCATCCAGAACGCCGTGGACTTTGCCCAGCACAAGGTTTGGGTGGATATTGGCTGGGGCGACCATGACATACAGGTCCGCATCACCGACGATGGTCCGGGATTTCCCTTGCATCTGATCGGACGGATCGGCGACCCCTATATCGGGGCCAAGCGCGCTGCCGGGGATGAACCGCAGCGCCGCGAGTATGAGGGGATGGGGCTGGGCCTGTTCATCGCCAAGACCCTGTTGGAACGCAGCGGTGCCGCCCTGACCTTTGCCAATGCCGCCGATCCCTTTTTGCTGCCCAGCGAGCGCCCCGAAAGATGCGGCGCGGTCGTGTCGGTCAAATGGCCGTTGGCGACCATCAGGGCCCCGGCTGATCTGGTGATTGGCGAAAATCAGGCCAATACCGCTTGACTGGGAACTGTGACCGGATTTCACAATCTTTGCGGTCTTTGGTGTGCAGGACATATGTCTTAGGTTGACTTTGGGCACACCCGCGCATTTAACAGTTTATTAACCTGGACTTCGCTAAGTTAAACCAAATGCCTACTTCATAAGCAGGACTCTGATGACGCCGGATTGGGTTGTGTACCTCTTTGTTGTGTTGACGGCGCTGGCTACGGGTGTCCTCGGCTGTACGACGATCATGTGGATTGAGCGGCGCGGAAAAAAGGCGCCCATTTCGATCTTTGCCGATCAGGCGGCGGCCACGGTGTTTCTGTTTGACGGTGATGTGCTGATCGACAGCACCCCCTCTGCCAAGGCCCTGCTGTCGGCATCGCAAACTCTGGGCGGGCCGTGGATCAAGGCGATGGCCTATCTGTCTGCCTATTTCCCCGATGTGGAAGATCAGTTGCAACGCCTGACCGTCGAAGGCGGGGTGACCATGGCGTCAGAACCCGGACGCGGCCGGCCGATGATCCTGCAGGCTGACATGCGCGGCGGGTTGACAAAACTGGTCGTGGTGGACCCCGACAGCGACACGGATGCGCCGGGGCAGGATCTGATGGCCCTGCGGGCGATGACCGAGGAGTTGGACTTTCTGCGTGAAACGGTGGCCAAATCCCCATCGCTGATCTGGCGAGAGCGCGGAAATGGCGATGTGACATGGGCCAATGCCGCCTATCTGTTACGGGTGGGCGATATTGGTGACGCGGGGCAGGAACTTTCATGGCCCTTGCCGCGGCTTTTTGACCGCACTGCCAGCACCCAGGTGATGTCAGGCCAACGCCAAAAGCTGACGCTAAGCGGCGGACGGTCCGCCTGGTATGACCTGACCGCGATGGGCGACGGCGAGGCGCGGCTGACTTTTGCCCTGCCCGCCGATGCCGCGGTGCAGGCCGAAACGGCGCTGCGCGACTTTATGCAGACCCTGACCAAGACTTTTGCACATCTGCATGTCGGCCTTGCGATTTTTGACCATCAGCGCCAGTTGCAACTGTTCAATCCCGCGCTGTTGGACCTTACCGGATTGCCGGTTGATTTTCTGTCGATGCGCCCTTCGTTGTTGTCCGTTCTGGACGCCATGCGTGACCGCAACATGATCCCCGAACCCAAGGACTATCGCGGCTGGCGGCGGCAATTGGTGGAGCTGGAGAAAGCGGCCGCCTCCGGGCTTTACGAGGAGACATGGAGCCTGCCCGGCGGGCAGACATACCGCGTGATCGGGCGACCCCATCCCAACGGCGCGATTGCCCTGATGATCGAGGATATCTCGGGCGAGATGTTGCGGACACGGCGGTACCGTGCCGATCTGGAACTGGGTCAGGCTGTGATCGATCAGGTGGACGAGGCGATTGCCGTCTTTTCGGAAGGCGGCCAATTGGTCATGTCCAACACGGCCTATGCCGCGATTTGGGGGGCGGACCCGTCGCGCAATCTGGATGACGCCAGCCTGCGCAGCCTTTGCGCGCTGTGGCGGGCCCAAAGTGCGCCCAATCCGGTCTGGAATCAGCTGGAAGATTTTGCCGCCAATCAGGGTGACCGTGCCATCTGGCGCGCCGAGGCGCGGCTACTGGACGGACGTTTGATCGATTGCCGCTTTGCGCCACTGTCCGGTGGGGCCACGCTGACGGCGTTTCAGGTCCGTGACGTGACCGGGACCACCAAGGCGCTGTTGGACGGGGATGTGTCGCTGAAGCGGGCCTAAGGCCGCTTGCAGCAGGCGTTGCAACCTCTAAAAGGGGGGTATGACGCCGCCGCCCCTGACACTTTACCTTGCAACCGAGGCGGATACCGACCGCCTTGCGCAGATCATGGCGCCCCTGCTGCAGGCAGGGGATACGGTTCTGTTGGATGGGTCGATCGGCGCGGGCAAGACGCAGTTTTGCCGGGCCTTGATCCGGGCAAGATTGGGGGTGGATGTAGATGTCCCGTCGCCCACCTTCACCCTTGTCCAGACCTATGATGCCGATGTGGAAATCTGGCATGCCGATCTGTACCGCCTGACCCACCCCGACGAGGCGCGCGAACTGGGCCTGGAGGACGCCTTTGCGACGGCGATCTGTCTGGTCGAATGGCCGGACCGGCTGGGTACCGATGCGCCGCAGGGTGCCATACGGATCAGCCTGACAACGCAGGGCGACGGACGGATGGCCCAGGTGGTGCTGGGTGACCGGCCTGCGATCGCAGTGGCTGTCCGCGCCGCATTTGGCCGCAACCCCGATGCGATGCTGGCGCGCGCGGGGTGGTTGGATGCGACAAGGGTTGCGCTGGCAGGCGACGCGTCGTCGCGCCGCTATGACCGTCTTTGTCTGGCGGGCCAGAACCGGATCCTGATGGACCAGCCGCCCGGAACCCCCGATGATGCCGCCACCTTTGCCGGTATTGCGCGCCATCTTTTGTCCATCGGCCTGTCCGCCCCGGTCGTGCACGCCGAGGATTTTGGCCAGGGCTATCTGCTGCTTGAGGATTTTGGCGATGGAGTCTTTGCCCGACTGATGGCCGCGAAACCGACGCAGGAAACCGATCTGACGCGCGCCGCCGTGGATGTGCTGGTCCATCTGCAGGCCAGCCCCCCCGCCCCCGACATACCCGACCGGCCGCCGGCCGACTGGACCCAGGCGGCCTGTCTGGTGCTGGAGTGGTACCGCTATGCCCTGACCCGGGATCGCGGCGATCCAGCCGCGTTCCGCGCCACCCTGCAAGATGCGCTGATGCGGGTGGATGGGCCCAAGGTTATGATTCTACGCGATTATCACGCTGAAAACCTGATGTGGCTGCCCGGGCGGGACGGCGTGCGGCGGGTTGGCCTGCTGGACTTTCAGCTCGCTCAGATGGGCCAACGCGGCTATGATCTGGTGTCGCTGCTGCAAGATGCCCGACGCGATGTCAGCCCGGCGGTCGAGGCGGCGATGATCCGCCACTATCTGGACCAGACCGGAATGGCCGAGGCCGCCTTTTTGCCAGCCTATGCCACCCTTGGTGCGCAGCGCGCACTGCGGATCCTGGGGATATTCGCCAAGCTGTGTCTGGCGGATGGCAAGCCGGGCTATGTCGCGATGATCCCCCGCGTCTGGGCGCAGTTGCAGCGCAATCTGGCACGGCCGGAACTGGCAGCCCTGCGGACGGTTTGCGACCGGGTCCTGCCCCAACCTGATGATCTGGAACGGATAAGGGTGCAATGCGGCAATTTCCGGTGATGCTGTTTGCCGCGGGCTTTGGCACGCGGATGGGGGCGCTGACCCGCGATCGGCCAAAACCGCTGATCCCGGTGGCGGGTCGCTGCCTGTTGGACCACGCGCTGGCACTGGTCGAGGGGGCGGCGATGCAGCGGTCTGTCGTCAACGCGCATTATCACGCGGGCCAGATTGCCGCTCACGTCGCAGGGCGCAAGGTTGCGGTGTCGGTCGAGGACCCCATCTTGGACACTGGCGGCGGGTTGCGGGCGGCGCTGCCCCTGTTGGGCGGCAATCCGGTGATGACGCTGAACACCGATGCGGTCTGGACCGGACTTAACCCGTTGGTCGAACTGGCCGCCGCTTGGGACGACCGTATGTCGGGCCTGTTGCTGTTGGCCCCGCTTGCGCAGACCGCAGGCTTTGACGGGACGGGCGATTTCCTGCTGACGCCAGATGGACGCATTGCGCGGGCAGCGGGGCGACCAGGCCTGGCCTATCTTGGCGCGCAGATCATCCGGACGGACATGCTGGCGGACGTGGCAGAGCAGGCCTTTTCTCTGAACCTGCTGTGGGACCGGATGATTACCGCAGGCCGCGCCTATGGCATTGTCCATCAGGGCCGCTGGTGTGACGTCGGACGCCCCGAGGGGATTGCCTTGGCCGAGGCGATGCTGGCACAGTCGGGCGATGGTTGAAACGCCCGCCCTTTATTACCTCCCCCCCGGTGTCGACTTTGCCCGCGAACTGGTGCTGGGTCTTCAGGACCGGCTGCAAGGCCAGCCGCCCGAAGCGATGGCGCGGGTGCATTTGTACCTGAACAGTCGGCGCATGCAGCGGCGGGTGGTCGAGGTGATGACGGCCGCAGGTGCACATTTCCTGCCGGTGATGCAGGTGGTGTCCGATCTGGGGGCCGACCCGATTCTGTCCGATCTGACCCCGCCCCCACCCGACCTGCGGCGTCGTCTGGAATTGGCGCGTCTGATCAAGGGCCTCCTGCATGCCCAGCCCGAATTGGCCCCGATGGCCGCTCGGTTCGACCTTGCAGAAAGTCTGGCCGACCTGTTGACCGAGATGCAGGACGAGGACGTGACGCCCGACGCGATTGCCGGGCTGGACGTGTCCGGCCATTCGGCGCATTGGGCGCGGACGCAGGCGTTTTTGCGCATCGTGGCGCCCTATTGTCTGGCCGGGGGCGATGCGCAATCGCGGCAACGGCTGGCGGTGCAGCGTTTGGCGCAGGGATGGCAGGCGGCGCCTCCCAGTGACCCGGTGATCATTGCGGGGTCAACCGGGTCACGCGGCACGACGGCGGCCTTGATGCAGGCGATTGCCGGGTTGGCGCAGGGTGGGGTGGTGGTGCCCGGCTTTGATGCCGCAATGCCGGGCGCGGTCTGGGACAGCATGGACGACGCCATGACGGCTGAGGATCACCCCCAGTTCCGCTTTCGCCGCCTGATGGACACGCTGGGTGTCGGGCCCGCAGGCTTTCGCCCGTGGCGCAACACACCCCCGGCGGATGCTGCGCGCAACCGCCTGATTTCGCTGGCGCTGCGGCCTGCTCCGGTGACGGACCAATGGCTGGTCGAAGGGCAGGCCCTGCCCGATCTGGTGCCGGTGACCGAGGGCATGACCCTGATCGAGGCCGCCACCCCGCGCGAGGAGGCTGCCGCGATCGCCGTGGCGCTGCGCCGCGCGTTGGACGGTCAGCAAAGGGCGGCGCTGATTACGCCAGATCGGGGTTTGGCGCGGCGGGTGGCGGCCGTTCTGGCGGGTTGGGGCATTGTGGCAGACGATTCGGCCGGCAGCCCCCTGGGCCTGTCTGCGACCGGTCGCCTGCTGCGCCATGTCGCCGGGGCCATGGGGCGGCAGTTGACGGGCGATATGCTGCTGGTGCTGCTTAAACACCCGCTGACCGGGTCGGGTGCGGGGCGGGGTGATCATTTGCAGTTTACCCGGCGGCTGGAACTGGCGCTGCGCCGCCATGGTCCTGCCTTTCCCAAGGCTGCCGACTTGCTGGCTTGGGCCGGTGATCCGCGCAACGCGGCGGCGCTGCCTTGGGCGCGGGCCTTGGGCGCGGTGTTGGATCTGATGGCCAGCGCAGAACCGGGGCCCCTGTTGGCCCATGTTGACCGTCACATCCAGGCAGTCGAAGCTTTGGCGCGTGGCGTGGCCGAGGCGGGTGCTGGCAATCTTTGGGCAGAGGCCGCGGGGATGTCGGCGCGCGGTTTGGTCGACAATATCAGAGCCCAAGCGCCGTTTGGTGACGAAATGTCACCGCTGGAATACCAAAACCTGTTCGAAACCCTGATCCGCAAAGGCGAGGTTCGCGAACCCTATGACCGCCACCCGCTGATCGCCTTTTACGGCCACCGCGAGGCGCGCGAGATGCATGCCGATGTCGTTGTCATGGGCGGTCTGAACGATGGCATCTGGCCCGCCGCTGCCGACCCAGACCCTTGGCTGAACCGCCGGATGCGGCGCGATGCGGGTCTGTTATTGCCCGAACGGCAGATCGGGCTGGCGGCCCATGACTTTCAACAGGCGATTGCGGCGCGGCAGGTCATTCTGACCCGCTCGACCCGCGACGCCGAGGCCGAAACCGTGCCTTCACGCTGGCTGAACCGGCTGTGCAACTTGATGGACGGCCTGCCCGACCAGCGCGGCCCAGAGGCGCTGGCCGAGATGCGGGCGCGCGGGCGCGAGGTGCTGGACTGGGCGCGCGCGATGGACCGACCAACCCCCGCACAGCGCGCCAACCCGCGCCTTCACCCGGCCCCGCGCCCACGCCCGCAACCGCCCGTTTCAGCCCGGCCCAAACGCCTGCCGCTGACCCAGATTGCGACCCTGATCCGCGACCCCTACGCGATTTATGCCAAATATGTGCTGCGGCTGCGCCCTCTGGATCCCCTGCGCCACCAACCTGACACCCGCGAACGGGGTACACTGGTCCACCTGATCCTGGAACGTTTCGTCAAGGATCGCCCAGAGGACGAAACTGTGCCGCAGGCCCGCGCGCGTTTGCTGGAAACCGCGGCACAGGTTCTGGCA
This sequence comes from Rhodobacterales bacterium, assembly GCA_031384005.1. Taxonomy (GTDB): domain Bacteria; phylum Pseudomonadota; class Alphaproteobacteria; order Rhodobacterales; family Rhodobacteraceae; genus Stagnihabitans. Next base: position 18,261 of record JANNAF010000457.1, read on the forward strand.
ACCGGCACCCCCTTTCCCAGCGCAAGGGTGTTGTGGCTGGCCCGGTTGCAGCGCGCGACGGCCCATTTGCTGCGGCAAGATGGCAAATATGACGGCAAACCCGTTCTGGTCGAAGAACAGGGCACGCTGGTCGTAGGGGCCCACGGATTTGCCCTGTTCGGCACGCCCGACCGGATTGACCTGCTGCCCGACGGGCGGCTGCACCTAATCGACTATAAAACCGGCACGCCGCCCACCGAACCGCAACAGGCGGCCTATGAAAAGCAGTTGCTGTTGGCGGCGCTGATGGCGGACCGTGGCGGCTTTGCCAGTCTTGGGCCGATGGAGGTGGCGCGGATCAGCTATATCGGGCTGGGCGCGGGCGATAAGGCGGTTGAAACCGAGATTACCCCAGCCCTGCTGGAGGAGCTGGAGGTAAAGTTCACAAGGTTGATTGACCGGTATAATCAGGCTCTGACCGGTTATTCGGCTCGACGGGCGGTGTTCGAGACGCGCTATACATTTGACTATGACCACCTGTCGCGGTTTGGCGAATGGCAGATGTCCGATGACACGGTGGCGCTGCCGGTGGGGGACAATCATGACGCGGAATGATGCCAGCGAACGGCAGGTCCGCGCGTCGGATCCCAATTCATCCACCTGGTTGTCCGCCAATGCCGGGTCAGGCAAAACGCGGGTGTTGACCGACCGGGTGGCGCGGCTGCTGTTGCAAGATGTCGAACCGCAGCGGATTTTGTGCCTGACCTACACCAAATCCGCCGCATCCGAGATGCAGAACCGGCTGTTCAAGACGTTGGGCCAATGGGCGATGAAGCCGGTCGCCGACCTGCGCACAGCGCTGGCCGACCTGGGCGAGGACCGGCTGGACGGCGACCATCTTGCCCGTGCCCGCCGCCTGTTTGCCCGCGCGATCGAAACGCCGGGCGGATTGCGGATCCAGACGATCCACAGCTTTTGCGCCACACTGCTACGCCGTTTTCCGTTGGAGGCGGGCGTGTCGCCCCGCTTTGCCGAGTTGGACGACCGGTCCGCCCGCCTGATGCGCACCGAGATTGTCGAGGAGATGGCCGCGCAGGCAACCCCCGTGATGGCGGCCGTGGCCGCCGAATATGGTGGGGCGGATTTCACGGATTTGATCGAACAGATCGTGGCGAAAAAGGCCAGCTTTGCGCCATCCAGAGACGATACCGACTTTGATCTGGCCGAGGCCGAACTACTGAATCAGGTGTTTTTGGGGGGTGAGGCGGATTGGATGGCCGAGGTGTTGCCCATGCTGGCAACCGGGACCGTGACCGACCAAAAGGCCGCCGCTGCCCTGATTGAATTGGATTTGCGCGCCCCTACGACAGAGACGCTGCCACCTTTGGAAAAGGTGATGCTATACGCCGACAAGGCCGAGCGGCCCTTTGGTGCCAAGATTGGCAAGTTCCCGACCAAGTCAACGCAGGGCAAACTGGGCCCCCTGCTAACCCGGCTAGAGGACCTGATGCGGCGCATCGAGGCCGCCCGCCCCCAACGATTGGCCCTGAAGGCGGCCCGCAAAACAGCGGTGCTGCGTGGATTTGCCGATGCGTTCCTGCCGATTTATGAGGGGCGCAAGGCGCAGGGTGCATGGCTGGACTTTGACGATCTGATCGCCCGCGCCACCGCGCTGGTCACCGATGCATCCGTGGCGGCATGGGTTTTGTACCGGTTGGACGGCGGAATCGACCATGTTCTGGTGGACGAGGCGCAGGACACCAGCCCTGCGCAGTGGCGCGTGATTGAACTGCTGACGGCCGAATTTACCGCCGGTCACAGTGCGCGCGATGTGGCACGCACTGTTTTTGTGGTGGGCGATCACAAACAGTCGATCTATTCGTTTCAAGGTGCCGATGTGGCCGCCTTTGACGCCAAACACGCTGCGTTCCGCGACCGGTTTTTAGGTGTCGAACAGGCCTTTCAGAGCCTGAAACTGGAACATTCCTTCCGCTCCTCGCCTGCTGTTTTGTCGCTGGTGGATGCCGCCCTGCGTGACCGCAATCCGGCGGCTTTGGGGGCCGGGATCGGCCATATCGCCTTTAAGGATCAGTTGCCGGGGCGGGTCGATCTGTGGCCGGTGATCACTGCGGAAAAGGACCCTGTCGACCAGAACTTCGAGGATCCTGTCGACCTGATCGCGCCTGCACATCATGTGGCGCGGCTGGCCGAACAGGTAGCCCATCAAATTGACCAAATGATCCTGGGCGGCACGGTGATTGTCACCAGCACCGGACCGCGTCCGGTTCATGCCGGGGATTTCCTGATCCTGGTGCAGCGCAGGTCGGCCTTGTTTACCGAGATCATCCGCGCGTGCAAAAAGCGCGGGTTGCCCATCGCTGGCGCGGATCGGTTGAAACTGGGGGCCGAGATGGCGGTCAAGGATCTGTTGGCGCTGCTCGCCTTCCTTGATACGCCGGACGATGACCTGTCGCTGGCGGCCCTGCTGCGGTCACCGCTCTATGCCCTGACCGAAGCCGAGGTGTTTGACCTTGCCCATGGCCGAACGGGATCGCTCTGGGAGGCCCTATTGGCCGCACAGGGTCGATTTGGCGATGTCGTTCAATGGCTGTCCGACCTGCGCGATCAGGTTGACTTTCTGCGTCCCTATGACCTGTTGGAACGGGTTCTGGTTCAGCATGATGGTCGCCGCCGTCTTGTGGCCCGTCTGGGGGACGAGGCGGAGGACGGGATTGACGAGTTGCTGAATCAGACCCTCGCCTATGAACGCGCGCAGGTGCCCAGCCTGACCGGGTTCCTGATCTGGCTGGACGCCGAACAAATCGACATCAAACGGCAGGCCGAGGGGTCGGGGCACCGCATCCGGGTGATGACGGTCCATGGCGCCAAGGGGTTGGAATCAGAGATCGTGATCCTGCCCGACACGGCCGACCGCAAACCGCAGGACCGGGACGAGATTTACCTGGACCCCGCAGGCCAGCCAGTCTGGAAAACACCCAGCGCTGAAAGCCCGCCACTGATTGCCGCTCTGCGCGCCGCCAAGCAGGAACGTGAGGCCGAGGAGAACCTGCGACTGCTGTATGTCGCGATGACTCGGGCCCGGACATGGCTGATCATCGCCGCCGCAGGCGAGGTGAGCAAAGAGACCTGTTGGTATGCGATCGCGGCGCAGGGGATGGAGAGGGTGGGTGCCAATGCCGGCCCGCTGGGCCAGCGGTATGAAACCGGGGATTGGCCGGAACCTGCGCAAAATGTGACCCTGACTGCCCGCACAGAGCCTGTTTCAGCGCCCTGGGCCCGCTTTGCGGCGCCGCCGCAGCCGCTGCCAGTGGTGATCACGCCGTCCGATCTGGGTGGGGCCAAGGCCTTGCCGGGCGAGGGCAGCGCAGATGCCACGGCACGAGGGACAGCCGTGCACCTGCTGTTGCAGCATCTGCCGGCACAACCGCGGGACGCGTGGGACGCCCTGGCCGCCCATCTGGTGCCGGAGCCGGCCCTTTACGCCGATATCCTGCCCGAGGTTCGCGCGGTTCTGAATGCCCATCCGTCCCTGTTCGCGCCCGGAACGCTGGCCGAGGTGGGCATCACCGCCGATCTGGGCGACCGCCGCCTTTATGGCGTGATCGACCGTCTGGTCATCGCAGCGGACAGCGTTCTGGCGGTCGATTTCAAATCGAACGCCCTGATCCCCGACCATCCGGCCGCAACGCCCGAGGGGCTGTTGCGCCAATTGGCCGCCTATCACCACGCCTTGAAACAAATCTATCCGCAGCGCGCGGTTCAGGTGGCCATCCTGTGGACGCGGACCGCCACCCTGATGCCCGTCAATGTCGATATTGTGAGGGCGGCACTGCAGCGGGCCACGATGGATGGTGTGATGCGCCCTTGACGTCTGCCCGGTGCATCCCTAGCTTGGGCCTCCAACCATTCAGGAGTATCCATCGTGGGCGCTAATACCGTCGCCGTGACCGACGCCACCTTTGACGCCGAGGTCCGCCAATCCACTGTCCCGGTCGTTGTGGACTTTTGGGCGGAATGGTGTGGCCCGTGCCGTCAGATCGGCCCCGCGCTAGAGGAACTTGCCGCTGAATACGGTGGCAAGATCAAGATCGTAAAGGTCAACGTGGACGAGAATCCCGAAAGCCCGGCCATGCTGGGTGTGCGCGGCATCCCGTCGCTGTTCCTGTTCAAGGATGGCGTTGTCGTGTCAAACAAGGTCGGCGCAGCCCCCAAGGCGGCGCTGGCGAACTGGATCAACGCGGCGATCTGAGGTTTACCGCTTGTCGATATGGGGGCGCCTTTGGGCGCCCTTTTCGTTTGGCGCAGGGCGGCCCATATAGGTGCAAACGGAGGCGTGGCATGACAACGATAGTGGCGGTGCGCCGTGGTGGCGAAGTGGTGGTGGCGGGCGACGGGCAGGTCAGCCTGGGGCAGACCGTGATCAAGGGTGGTGCGCGCAAGGTGCGCAGGCTGTCCCCGGGGGGCAAGGATGTCGTCTGCGGCTTTGCAGGCTCGACCGCCGATGCGTTCACCCTGTTGGAGCGGTTGGAGAAAAAGCTGGAGGCGTCACCAGGGCAGTTGGCGCGGGCCTGTGTGGACCTCGCCAAGGATTGGCGGATGGACAAATACCTGCGCAATCTGGAGGCGATGCTGATCGTCACCGATGGCGACGGGCTGTTCGTGCTGACCGGGGCGGGCGATGTGCTGGAACCAGAGCATGACGTGGCGGCGATTGGGTCGGGCGGCAATTACGCCTTGGCGGCGGCCCGTGCGCTGATGGAGACGGATTTCACCGCCGAACAGATCGCCCGCAAGGCCATGGCGATTGCGGCGGATATCTGTGTCTATACCAACGGCAACCTGACGGTGGAGACGATCCGCAAATGATGATCTTGCCCGAAGATTTGAGGGCGGCCGTTCAGCGCGGCATCCTGACCGAGGCGCAGTCGGCGCAGCTGATCGGGCTGGCCATGTCCCGGCAGACCGCAAAGCAGGGCGTGGCGGCGGTCGAGGAGCCGTTCGTGCTGTTCAAGGGTTTCAACGAGATTTTCGTGGTGGTCGGGCTGACAATCCTGTTTATCGGCTGGGTTGGAGTGGCGACCCTTATGGGTCTGGACATGAATGCGCCTGCTGGCATCACCACTATGCTGCTCTCGGGCTTGACGATTGCGGGTCTGGCGGTGTTGGGGCGGTACTTTACCACCAAGCGGCGGATGGTAGCGCCCTCGATCGCCCTATCGGTGATGACGGCGCTGGCGGCTGTGGTTCTGGGCTTTGCGCTGCTGGGCGACCTGTTTGGCGAATATGTGCTGGCGGCGGTCTCATTCTTTGTGGCCATTGTGATGACAGTGCATTTCCGGCTGTTCCGCATCCCCTTTTCGGCGGCGATCATTGCGGGGGCCACCTATTTCGCGATTTTTGCGGCTTGGCGGCTGTGGTTTGGGGCTGACGCGTTGGGTATGACCGTGGTGACCGTGGTGTTTGGCCTTGCCGTTTTCGCGCTGGCGATGCGGCTGGATTTGTCCGATCCGCTGCGGGTATCGACCCGGTCTGCGACGGCGTTCTGGCTGCATGTCGTGGCGGCCCCGGCGATTGTGAACACGGTGGCGCTGCGGCTGTTGGCCGATGGCAGTGCGGCGGCGCAGACCGGGTTGTTGGCGTTCCTGCTGCTGATTGCCGTGGTGGCGGTGGTGATCGACCGGCGGTCGTTCCTGATTTCGGGCGCTGGCTATTCCGTCGCGCTGGCCGCAACGCTGTTTGAAGGCGGGGCGGCGATTGCCATCCTGATCCTTGGGCTGGCGCTGGTGCTGCTGGGGGCCGGATGGGACCGGTTGCGCGCCCGGTTGATGACGGCGCTGCCCGACTTTCCGGGCAAGGCGAACCTTCCTGCATACGGGGTGACCCCATGACTGACCTGACCCCACGCGAAATTGTGTCCGAACTGGACCGGTTCATCATCGGGCAAAAGGATGCCAAACGGGCGGTCGCGGTGGCCCTGCGCAACCGCTGGCGTTGCCGCAGGTTGGCCGATGATCTGCGGGACGAGGTGTATCCCAAGAACATCCTGATGATCGGGCCAACCGGGGTGGGCAAGACCGAGATTGCCCGCCGTCTGGCCAAGCTGGCCCGCGCGCCGTTCCTCAAGGTCGAGGCGACCAAGTTCACCGAGGTTGGCTATGTCGGCCGCGATGTGGACAGTATCATCCGTGATCTGATGGATGTGGCGATGGTCGATACCCGCGCCCGGATGCGCGAGGATGTGTCGGCCAAGGCCAAGAAGGCGGCGGAGGAGCGGGTGATCGAGGCGTTGGCCGGCAAGGACGCCCGCGAGCAGACCCGCGAGATGTTTCGCGGCAAGCTGCGCCGGGGCGAGTTGGACGACACGGTGATCGAGTTGGAACTGGCCGACGCCGCCCCCGCCATGCCGATGATGATGGGCGGTGGGCAAGAGATGCAGATGCAGGGCTTGCAGGACCTGTTCAAGGCGTTCGGGCAGCGGACCACCAAAAAGCGGATCACGGTGGCCGACAGTTATGACCTGCTGACCTCGCAAGAGGCGGACAAGCTGCTGGATGACGAGGCGGTCAAGGCGCAGGCTTTGGCAGCGGTTCAGCAAAACGGCATCGTGTTTCTGGATGAAATCGACAAAATCTGTGCCCGCGCCGATGCAAGGGGGGCGGATGTGTCGCGTGAGGGGGTGCAGCGCGATTTGCTGCCCTTGATCGAGGGGACGACGGTTTCAACCAAGTATGGCCCGGTCAAGACCGACCACATCCTGTTCATCGCCAGCGGTGCGTTTCATGTGGCCAAACCGTCCGATCTGCTGCCCGAATTGCAGGGCCGCCTACCGATCCGGGTGGAATTACAGCCGTTGACCGAGGGCGACTTTGTCCGCATCCTGACCGAGACGGACAACGCCCTGACCCGGCAATATGCGGCCCTGTTGGGGACCGAGGAGGTGGTGGTGACCTTTACCCCCGACGGGATTGCGGCACTGGCCCGCATCGCGGCAGAGGTCAATCTGTCGGTGGAAAACATCGGGGCAAGGCGGCTTTATACGGTGATGGAGCGGGTTTTTGAAGAGCTTAGCTTCTCGGCCCCGGATCGGCCGGGCGAACAGGTCACGGTGGACGCCGCCTTTGTCGAGGCCAATTTGGGCGCCTTGTCGCGGTCAGCGGACCTGTCCAGATATGTGCTGTAACGGGGTGTCCACGCGCGGACACTTTTGAAAACTGTTGGTAATCAGTGGGTTGGCAATTTCTGTTAACCACATTTTAAGGGGTTCCCGCATGGGACGACGCATCGGCGTGGCGGTCTGTCTGGTTGTGCTGATGGCATGTACACCGCGCGGTGCGGTGACGCTGGCGCCCGAGGCGGTGGGGGTTGGCGCGGTCGAGCAAATTTTCATCGGCACCACTCGGGACCAGGAACAGGATGGCAGTTTTGGCAGCCATCGGTCGCAAGAGGTGCACTTTGCCCGTTATGACGTGTCGATCCCGCCCATCCGCACCGTGGGTGAGATCAACTGGCCCGCACGCGGCGGCACGCCCAACCCGGCCAAGCATTTCCTGACAACGGATCAGGTGGTCTATCAGACTGGCCGGGCGTTTCAAACCGACCTGGCGCGTCAATTGGCCACGACCAATGGCGAGGCGGTGATTTTCGTGCACGGCTACAACTCTAACTTTGCCGAGGGTGTCTACCGCGTGGCGCAGTTTGCCCATGATCTGGAATTGCCGGGTACGGTTGTGCTGTATTCGTGGCCCTCGGCCGCCGAGCCGCTGGGCTATGCCTATGATCGCGATTCGGCACTGTTTGCGCGCGACGGGTTGGAACGGCTGATCCATGAGGTTGCCCGCGCCGGGGCCAAGCGGATCTTGTTGGTGGCCCATTCCATGGGGGGCGGCCTGACGATGGAGGCGCTGCGCACGGCGGCGGTGCGTGGCGATCGGCGCACGCTGGACCGTTTGGGCGGCGTCATGCTGATTTCGCCCGATATCGATGTGGATGTGTTCCGTGAACAGGCCAGCGCGATTGGCGATTTGCCGCAACCCTTTGTCATCTTTGGCACCGACCGCGACAAGGTTTTGCGCCTGTCTGCCGCCCTGACCGGGCAGGAGGAGCGGTTGGGATCGCTGAGCGATGTGTCGCGGTTGACCGATCTGGCCGTGACCTTTCTGGATGTGGGCGAGTTTGCGACCGGGGCGGGCCATTTCGTGATGGGCGATTCGCCCGCGCTGATTTCGCTGATGGGGCGGATCGCCGATATTCAGGACGCGTTCGAGGCGGATCGCCAGACCCGGCTGGGCCTGTTGCCGGGGGTGGTGCTGACCGTGCAGAACGCCACGCAGATCGTGCTGCGGCCGATTGGGCAGGTGGCATCGGGGATCACGCGGTAGCCATGGCAGGCGGTGGGTTTCACCCACCCTACCGGTAACGGCGCAGGTAGACGTAATAGGCACCCGAGCCGCCGTGTTTGAGGTGTGCTTCGGTGATTTGCAGAACAGCGGGGCCCAGGGGCATCTGGCGCAGCCACAAGGGCACCTGATGGCGCAAAACGCCCATGCGCTGCGGGATCGGGCCCAGATATCCGTCAGCCTCGGGTTTCTGTTTGCCCTTGCCGGTGATGACAAGGACCAGACGGCAGCCGGCGCTTTGGGCGTTCAGGATAAAGCGGATCAGGTCGGGATGCGCCTCGGCCAAGGTCATGCCATGCAGGTCGATCCGCGCCTCGGGTTGCAGTTTGCCACGGGTCATGCGGGCATGGGCCTTGGCGTCCATCAGGACGGGGGCCTGTTCCAGCGATTCCGACAAGGTGGGGGCGATGTTATGGGCGGGACTGTGGCGCACCTTTTCGCCAAGCCGGAACGTGGGCAGGCGGTGGGGCGGCGGGTCTGCCGGTTTGACGTGGACCTGCGCGGGCGGCGGGTCCAGCTTGCGGCGCTGCGGCAGGAGGTGCATGGGTTTGGCCGTGCGGGCGACGGCCTGCCACAGCTCCTCCTCCTCGGGGCGCAAGGTGCGGCGGCGCGACATCTGATCAGCCCTCGGGCATCATGGCATAGGCGCGGTCGATGGGCAGCAGGGTCAACAGACGCCCGCTGTCCTTGATGTTGCCGGCATCATTGCCGGCCTGCTGCCCGGTGCCAAAAAAGATGTCGGCGCGCTGGGCCCCCTTGATCGCACCTCCGGTATCCTGCGCCACCATCAGGCGTTGCAGGGGGTTTGCGCCCGACTTGTCCACCCAGACCGGGGCGCCCAGTTGGATATGGCTGGGGTCAATGGCAACCGACCGCATCGTGGTGATCGAACGCCCCATGGCGCCAATCGGCCCCTGATCAGACGACAGTTTCGGCAGCTTGCGAAAGAACACATAGGACGGGTTATAATTCAGCAGCGCCATCCCGGCAGACGGATTGCCCCGCACCCATTGCCGGATCGTTCCCGCCGAAACCTGTGATTTGGAAAAGATGCCCTGCCGGACCAATTCGGACCCAACCGACCGGTAGGCATGGCCGTTGCGCCCGGCATAGCCGACCCGAATGGTGCTGCCATCGGTCATCTGGATGCGGCCAGAGCCTTGGATATGCAGGAAAAACACCTCGACCGGGTCGTCCAGCCATGCAATTTCCAGGCCACGGCCACGCAGGATGCCGCCCTCGATTGTACCACGGTCATACCAGACGGTGCCGTCGCGCAGTTCGGGCGGGCGGCGGTAGATCGGATAGGCAAAGCGGGGGGTGCGGGTGGCTGACCCCTCCAACACCGGTTCATAGTATCCGGTGAACAGGGCGGGGGGCGTGCCGATCAGGGTCGGCTTGAACAGCAGTTCAAAGAAATTGCGGGCGGCGGCGGGGTTGTCGTCAACGTCCTGCGCCACGCGGCACACCGGAACCCAGTCGGGTTTCTTGATCAGGTCACAGGTGCGGCGAAAGGTTTGCAGGGCGGCAAGGTGGTCATCCTCGGCCCAGCCGGACAGGGATTCGAAATCGAACACCTGCGCCGCTGCGGGCGTGGCCGTCACGGCGACGGCCAAAGCCAGGGCGTACAGCACACGGCGCATCCCCTTCAGTCGCCAGTGGCGGTCAATTGCCAGTTCGGATCGCCGGTGCCCATGACACGCCCAAAGGTCCAGGTGTCGCGCTGCCGGATGACGGCGGTTGGGCTACCCTCGATCACGGCGCCGGATTTGTCGCGCACAGTGCGGAACAATTCGCCGCTAAAGCGGACGGTCACCTCGGCCAGTTTGGTACGGTCGTCAAACGTCGCCTCGGTCAGGGTCATGTCGCGGATGCCGCTGAACGTCGATTCGATGGTCAGGCCGCGGTCCTGCCGATCTGCAATCGCCTCGCCAAAGGTGGTGGCGACATCATCCCCCAAAAACGGCTTGATACGGTCAAGATCCCCCTTGTCGAACGCCATCAGGATCATCTCATACGCACCCCGCGCGCCTTTGAGGAATTCGGTGATGTTGAACGCGGGATCGACCCCCTTCATCGACGCCAGAGCGGACACGGACGCCGGTTCGCTGATGTTGTCGGTGATATCGCGGTCTGGGCCGCCCTCGATCACCTCAAACTTGGGGCGCGGACGGGCTTCGTCAATTGCCTGCGGTGGCTTTTCAAAACCATCGCGCGTGCCAAGAACCGACCGAAGTTTGAGGATAAGAAAGACGGCGATCCCGGCAAGGACAAGCAACTGGATCAAGGAAGAGTTCATTCTGGGCCTCTGATGGGCAAAACACTGCCCGCGGTTGGTAAAACTGGATTGCTGCCCTTATGTAAGGGGTGGGTGGCCCCAAGTCCACCTTTGAGGGCAAAAAGCCGTTGGAGATGCTGTGATGCGTGGACTGATCGTGTTTGTGGCTTGGTCGCTGATCGAGATTTCGCTGTTTGTGACACTGGGATCGTGGATCGGCCTGCTGGGAACGCTGGTGGTGATCGGGGGTTCCGGGTTCGCCGGGGTCATGATCCTGCGCGGTCAGGGCACGCGGTTGGGGCAGGCGATCCGGGGCAATGCGGCGGGGCTGCTGGCCCATTCGGGGCTGACCTCGATTGCGGCGGTGTTGCTGATCATGCCGGGATTTCTGACCGATATGCTGGGCGCGGTTCTGCTGGTGCCAATGGTCCGGCAGGCAATCATCAACCGGGTTGGCAGCCGGATCCGCACCGCCACAGTGCAAACACCGGGCCAGACGCGGCGTTCCGGTGACGTGGTCGACGCCGTTGCCATTGACCTGACAGCAGAACGCCTGCACGACACCACAGGTCCGGCTGCGGGGCCGCGTTCGGGGCCGCCTTCGGGATGGACCAAGCCCTAACCGCCTGCTAGTAAGCACCGACCAAATTCAAGGGAGTTGATTATGGCCGAGGAAAGCAACGGCAATGGCGCAGCGCCGCCGGCAGCGCCGGTTGTCAAAATGCAGGTTCTGGCGCAGTTCGTGCGGGACATGTCGTTTGAAAATCTGGTGGCACAAAAGGGCCTGACCGGAACCGAAATGCAGCCCGACATTCAGGTGGGCGTGTCGCTGGACGCGCGCAAGCGGGCCGTCGAAAACCAATATGATGTCATCACCAAGTTCAAGATAACCTCCAAGAACAAGGCCAACGGTGACACATTGTTCCTGATGGAACTGGAATATGGCGGCGTCTTTCTGGTCGAGGGCGTACCGCCTGAACAGCTGCACCCGTTCCTGCTGATCGAATGTCCGCGCATGTTGTTCCCGTTCGTCCGGCGCATCGTGTCGGATGTGACGCATGACGGCGGTTTTCCGCCCCTGAACATCGACAACGTCGATTTCATGGCGCTGTACCGTCAGGAAATGGCCCGCCGTGCGGCGGCGGCCGCTGCCACACCCACGGCAGCGCCCGATTTGGTAAACTAGACAA
>JANNAF010000487.1:0-7134 GCA_031384005.1 Rhodobacterales bacterium
TGGCGCTGATCCCGGACGGCATTGCCGCGGGCATGCTGGCGGGTGTCCTGGTGCCGTTCTGCCTTGCGGGCGCGGGGGCAGCCCAGGGTCTGGGTTGGCTTGTCTTGCCGATGCTTTTGGTCTTTGCCGTGGTGCGTTTGCGCAATCCTGCGCTGGCGGTACTGGCCGCCTTGGCCACGGGGGTTGGCTCGGCCTATGGGTTCGCGGGGGCCCTGGGTCCTGATCTGGCGTTTGCCTTGCCAACCCTGAGCTACATCGCGCCCGAGTGTCAGTTGGATGTCGTTGGTGGTTTGGCCCGGCCTTTGTCTCTCGTGACAATGGCTTTGCAGAACTTGCCGGGGTTTGCGACCTTGCGCGCAGCCGGGTACACGCCCCCGGTGCGTCCCGCACTGGTCACGACAAGCCTGATTTCGTCGCTGACGGCATTTTTTCGGAGCCCACACCCTCAGCATGGCTGCCATCACGGCGGCCATCTGCAGGGGCGACGATGTCCATCCGGACCGGGCGGCGCGGTGGCAGGTCGGGCTGGTTTCTGGTGGGATATGGGTCGCCCTTGGGCTGCTGAGCCCGCTGATATTGCCCTTGCTGCAGTCCTTGCCATTGGACGTGATCGCCCTGATTGTCGCACTTGCCTTACTTGGGCCGCTGCTGGGGGCCCTGGCGGTGGCATGTGCAAAACCTGACACCCGATTTGCCGCCACCCTTACCTTGACGGTGACGGCGTCGGGCGTTGCAGCCTTTGGCGTTGGCGCGGCCTTTTGGGGCCTGTTGGCGGGCTTGGGTCTGTGTGTGCTGGAAAACGTGGCGCGCAACAGGTGAGGCCGGTATGCCTGTACCGGTCGGGGGTGGTCGTTGTGGCCGATGGCGGACGCTCCGCGGGGAGTATTTGAGAAGGAGCAATGCCAAGACATGCGAAAGAGATGTGACCGTTCGGGGTCAGCGCGTCAGTCTGAAACTGGTCAGTTTCGAGCGGGCGCGTTGGGTGCGCCCGCTGGTCACGGACCTTTGCTGGTGCGTGTCGGCATGTGTTGACGTGTTGGTTCTGCCCAAGGGCCAGAACCGACTTAAAACGGAACGTCATCCACCTGTTGGGCGGCAATGACCCAGCGCGCCACGATCTTTTTCGCGCCTGCGACATCGAACTCGATATCCAGTTTGTCTCCTTCTACAGCCATGACCTCTCCATAACCGAATTTCTGGTGAAAGACCCGGTCGCCGATACCAAAGCCGCTGTTGGCCACGGCATCAATGACCATGTCACGCGCTTCGCGCGGTTGCGACACGGGGCGCTGATTGCGGTCTTGCATGCGCCGCCAGCCGGGTGAGTTGTAAACATCTGCCTTGGCGACCCGATCTTCCAGTTGCGAACCGTAGACTGGCGCCGCCGCGCCAAATCCGCCGCCATATAGGCCGGGCGGCGTCAGCACGTTCACATGGGCGGGCGGCAATTCGTCGATGAACCGGCTGGGCATCTGGCTTTGCCACTGGCCATAAACCCGGCGGTTGGAGGCGAACGAAATCGTGCACAGCTCCTCGGCCCGGGTGATGCCGACATAGGCAAGGCGGCGCTCCTCCTCGAGCCCCTTTTTGCCACTTTCATCCATGCTGCGCTGCGACGGAAACAACCCCTCTTCCCAGCCGGGCAGGAACACGGCGGGAAACTCCAGCCCCTTGGCGGCATGCAGGGTCATTATGCTGATCTTTTCCTGCGCCTCCTCGGTTTCATTGTCCATGATCAGGCTGACATGCTCCAGAAACCCTTGCAGGTTTTCGAACTGTTCCAAGGCTTTGACCAGTTCCTTGAGGTTTTCCAGCCGCCCCGGCGCCTCGGGTGTCTTGTCGTTTTGCCACATCTCGGTATAGCCGGATTCCTCAAGGATCACCTCGGCCAGTTCGATATGGGAATGGGGGCGCTGCATGGCTGCGTGCCAACGGTCCACCCCATCGACAAAGGCGCGCAACTGGCTGCCGCCCTTGCCGCCAATCGCCCCGCGCGCCACAAGTTCCCGCGCGCCGTCCAGCAAGGGCACCCCTGCGGCCCGCGCGACGCGCTGGATATCGGCCTGCGCCTTGTCGCCCAAACCCCGCTTGGGCGTGTTGACCACCCGCTCGAACGCCAGATCATCCTGGGGCGACACGGCCAGCCGGAAATAGGCCATCGCATCGCGGATTTCCTGCCGCTCATAAAACCGCGGCCCGCCGATCACGCGATACGGCAGGCCAATCGTCAGGAATCGGTCCTCGAACGCCCGCATCTGGTGGGATGCCCGTACCAGAATCGCCATCCCCTCCAGCGACATCGCCTTCAGTCCTCGCCGCCCGCCTTGCAACGCCTCAACCTCGTCGCCGATCCAGCGCGCCTCTTCCTCGCCGTCCCAGTGGCCGATCAGGCGCAGCTTCTCGCCCTTGGTGTCCTCGGTCCACAGCGTCTTGCCCAACCGCCCCTCATTGGCCTTGATCACGCCCGAGGCGGCAGCCAGGATATGCGGGGTCGACCGATAGTTTTGCTCCAGCCGCACCACCTTGGCCCCCGGAAAATCCTTTTCAAACCGCAGGATGTTACCGACCTCGGCCCCGCGCCAGCCATAGATCGACTGGTCATCATCGCCGACACAGCAGATGTTATGATGACTTTGCGCCAGCAGCCGCAGCCACAGATACTGCGCCACGTTGGTGTCTTGATACTCGTCCACCAGGATATAGCGGAACCAGCGTTGATACTGCGCCAGCACATCGGGGTGCTTTTGGAAGATCACCACACAGTGCAACAAAAGGTCGCCAAAATCCGTCGCGTTCAGTGTCAGCAGGCGTTTTTGATAGGCCTCATACAACTCGGTCCCGCGGTTGTTGTACCCGCCCCCCTCCGAGGAGGGCACCTGAACAGGCGTAAGCGCCCGGTTCTTCCAGCTGTCGATCATCCCGGCCAGCATCCGCGCCGGCCACCGCTTTTCATCTATATTGGCGGCGGCGATCAACTGCTTAAGCAGCCGCAACTGATCATCCGTGTCCAGAATGGTAAAGTTGCTTTTCAGCCCCACCAGTTCGGCATGGCGGCGCAAAATCTTGACCGACAGCGAATGGAACGTGCCCATCCACGCCACGCCCTCGGCCGCATCGCCCAACAGACGGCCGATCCGCAGCTTCATCTCGCGGGCGGCCTTGTTGGTGAAAGTGACCGACAGGATTTCATTGGGCCGCGCCCGCCCCATCGCCAACAGATGCACAATGCGCGAGGTCAGCGCCTTGGTCTTGCCCGTCCCCGCGCCTGCCAGCATCAATACCGGCCCGTCCAGCGCCTCGACCGCCTCGCGCTGGGCTGCGTTCAGGTCGTCCAGATAGGGCCGGGGCCGCGCTGCAACGGCACGCTGGCTCAGCGGCACCGCCGCCTCAAAGGCTTCACTTTCGTCCCATCCACTCATCGCACCAACCTAGCGCGCCTTGGGCCAAAGGAAAAGACCGTTCTGCATATGTTCACAACTTGTAGGATGGGCAGTTCGCCTTTCTCTGGAAAGGCGGTTTGCCCATCATCCTTGGGCTTCCACGGGGTACTGCTCACGCATGCCATCAACATAGCGGCCAAACAGGCGCGCAAACGTCACGATATCCGCCTCGTCCCAAGAGGCGAACAACCGGATCGTGCGTTGCCATTTCGCCATCAAAAACGCCTCCAGCAACACACCAGCCGCCTCGGTCGGCAATAAAACCGACCGCCGCCCATCCTCTTGGCTGACGCCCCGCGCGACCAGTCCGCGTTCGACCAGATCCGCTGCAATGCGGCTGGCGCGGGACGGATCCAGCGTCAGTTCTTCGGCCAACAACCCGACCGTCACCTCTTGAGGCGCCGGACGGCCATAGCCGTTCTGGATCCGCATGATCGCCGCCAAGGCATGAAAATGCGACACCTCGACCCCGGAATTCAACTCGGCCATCAGGTGTTGCGGCACATCCCCCTTCATCACCCGTCGCACGAAATGAAAATGATCTGTGTCCAGTGCCATCAACGCCTGCGCCACAGCATCCGAATGACCCGACGCCGTCAGCGTGGCCCGCATCTTTTCATGGTGATGTGTCTTGGCAGGTTTGCTCATGCCCCCCCGATAGGCGGAGTAAAGTGCCAAAGTCAAGCATATGTGTCTGGCAGTTATGTGCTATTGACATGCAATTGCCATGGGCCTACCGCAGGTTTCATGCCGCGACAGGAGCCGACCATGACACACCCAAACCCCGCAGATCACGCCCCCGAGGGCGGCTCGACATGGCTTGTTCTGGGGTCAATCGGCCTGTTGCTGTTTTTGGCCTCGCTCGATCAAAGCATTGTGTCGACGGCGCTGCCGACCATCGTGGCCGATCTGGGTGGGCTGGAACATCTGTCCTGGGTCGTGACAGCCTATATCCTGACCTCGACCATCGTGGCGCCGATCTATGGCAAACTGGGCGACCTTTATGGCCGCCGCAACACCATCTTTGTGTCGGTGGCACTGTTCTTGCTGGGCTCTGTCCTGTGCGGCATTGCCACCTCGATGACCTTCCTCATCGTTGCCCGTGCGGTTCAGGGCCTGGGTGGTGGCGGCTTGTTCGTGCTGGCGCTGTCGGTTGTGGGTGATGTCGTCCCACCGCGCGAACGGGGCAAGATCCAAGGGCTGTTCGCAGCCGTCTTCTCGACCTCCTCGGTCCTTGGCCCGCTGGCGGGCGGTTGGCTGTCGGAAAATGCCAACTGGCACTGGATATTCTTTATTAACATCCCGCTGGGCCTGATTGCCCTTGCAGGGTTTGCCGCATCGTTCAAACCGCGCGGGGTGCGCACCAGCCACCAGATCGACTGGTGGGGGGCGGTGACGCTGACGCTTGGCTTGGGCACGCTGACCCTGCTGACCAGCCTTGGCGGGCGCAGCTTTGACTGGACCTCGGCCACAGCGCTGATCATGGCTGCCGTCACCCTTGGCAGCCTGATCGCCTTTGTCCAGATCGAACGCCGCGCAGCCGAGCCGATCCTGCCCATGGGCCTGTTTCGCATGAACGTGTTCTGGGTCACTTCGGTTCTGGGATTTGTTGTCGGCGCGGTGCTGTTTGGCGCGCTGACCTTTCTGCCGATCTATCTGCAGATTGCCAAAGGGGCGACGCCCACCGGTTCTGGCCTGCTTTTGGTGCCGCTGACCTTGGGCATTGTGGCCGCCTCCACGCTGTCCGGCCAATACATGGGCCGCTCGGGCAAATACAAGCTGCTGCCCATCATCGGGATGACCCTGCTGACGCTGGGAATGGTGCTGTCCACCCTGTTTGATGCCGACACCAGCCTTGTGGTGTTCTGTGGCAGCCTGGCCATCATCGGCCTTGGCATGGGCTGCATCTTTCCGGTGCTGACCACCGCCGTCCAGAACGCCGTTCCTCGCGAAGCCATGGGAACGGCGACCGCCGCAGGCATCTTGATGCGCCAGACGGGCGGTGCCTTGGGCGTTGCCGCCTTTGGCGCGCTGTTTGCGTCGCGGCTGGGTGCGGGTCTGGGTGACAAGGCGGCCGATCTGATGGGCGACCTTGGCCCGCAAACCCTTGCCCGCCTGTCACCCGAATTGCAGGCGCAGGCCGCTGATGCCGTGATCGCGGCCATCCACCCGATCTACTGGATCTGTGCTGCGTTGACTGCGGTGGCCCTGCTGTTTGCCCTACTGTTGCAGGACATTCCCCTTGCCTCTGGCCGGGCCGCTCCCCGGTCCGAGTGATGCAAAACTGATCACAGTTCACCCCCTGCGAACGGCCCCGTTCACCCCTTGAACCGGGCCGCGCGATTCCACCCTTGCGCTGCATTGCAGCATGTCTAATGTCACTCCCCGACCATCACGCCCCGCCGGAGAGTTGAAACATGACCGACTTCAAGAAAATTCTGATCGCGAACCGGGGTGAAATCGCCATCCGCGTCATGCGCGCCGCCAACGAGTTGGGCAAGAAAACCGTCGCCGTCTATGCCGAGGAGGACAAACTCTCCCTCCACCGCTTCAAGGCGGACGAGGCTTACCTGATCGGTGAGGGGCTGTCCCCGGTCGGCGCTTATCTTTCGATCCCCGAAATCATTCGCGTGGCCAAGGCGTCAGGTGCCGACGCGATCCATCCCGGCTATGGCCTGCTGTCTGAAAACCCGGATTTCGTCGATGCCTGCGATCAGGCGGGCATCACCTTCATCGGCCCCAAGGCCGACACGATGCGCGCCTTGGGCGACAAGGCATCGGCCCGCCGCGTGGCCATGGCCGCCGGCGTCCCCGTGATCCCCGCGACCGAGGTGCTGGGCGATGATTTTGATGCGATCCGGCTGGAGGCCGCGGCCGTCGGTTACCCCCTGATGCTCAAGGCGTCGTGGGGCGGCGGTGGTCGCGGTATGCGCCCGATCAACAACCCCGAAGAACTGGCCGACAAAGTGCGTGAGGGGCGGCGTGAGGCCGAAGCCGCCTTTGGCAATGGCGAGGGCTATCTGGAAAAGATGATCCTGCGCGCGCGCCATGTCGAGGTGCAGATCCTTGGCGACAAGCATGGCGAAATCTTTCACCTTTATGAACGCGATTGCACCGTCCAGCGCCGCAACCAAAAGGTCGTCGAACGCGCCCCCGCCCCCTACCTGACACCCGAACAGCGGGCCGAGGTTTGCGATCTGGGCCGCCGCATCTGCGCCTTTGTCGGCTATGAATGTGCGGGCACCGTCGAATTCCTGATGGATATGGACACCCAGAAGTTCCACTTCATCGAGGTGAACCCCCGGGTGCAGGTCGAACACACCGTCACCGAACAGGTGACCGGCATCGACATCGTGCAGGCCCAGATCATGATTGCCGAGGGCCGCACCCTGGCCGAGGCGACCGGCGTCGCCTCTCAAGCCGACATCCGCCTGAACGGTCATGCCGTGCAATGCCGCGTCACGACCGAGGACCCGCAAAACAACTTTATCCCCGACTATGGCCGCCTGACCGCCTACCGCTCTGCCACCGGCAACGGCATCCGTCTGGACGGCGGCACCGCCTATGCCGGATCGGTCATCACCCGCTACTACGACTCGCTTCTGGTCAAGGTCACCGCCTGGGCCCAAACGCCGCAGGCAGCCATCACCCGCATGGACCGCGCCCTGCGCGAATTCCGCATCCGGGGCGTTTC
>JANNAF010000498.1:0-9622 GCA_031384005.1 Rhodobacterales bacterium
GGGCCGTGGCGGAAGGCCTGCACCACGCGGCGGGTCGCGTCGATCAGGTCCTGCCCGCCGGTCACCATGTGATGCGGCGACAGGTTGCCCTGCACGCAGCCATCAACTTGAACCTTTTGCGCGGCCCATTCCGGGGTCACCGAATTGTCGATGGCGACACAGTCCGCCCCGGTCGCGCGGGCAAAGCCGACATAGCCATCCCCCGCCTCACGCGGAAAGGCGATGATGGGCAGGCCGGGGTGGCGGGCCTTTAGGGCTGCGATGATGCGGGCGGTGGGGGCGACGGCGAAATCGGTGAAATCCTGCCCCTTTAGCGACCCGGCCCATGAGTCAAACAGTTTCACGACCTCGGCCCCCGCTTGTACCTGCATGGACAGATAGTCGATGGTCGCCTCGGTGATCAGGTCGATCAGGGCGCTGAATGTGGCGCGGTCGGTGGATTTCAGGGCATGGGCCGCGCCTTGATCCTTGGACCCGCGCCCGGCGATCATATAGGTGGCCACGGTCCACGGTGCCCCGGCAAAGCCGATCAGCGCGGTTTCCCGTGGCAATTCGCGCGACAGGATGCGCAGGGTTTCATAGATCGGCGCCAATGTTTCGTGGATATCGCCCTTGGGTTTCAATGCCTTGACACCTGCCATCGTGGTGATGGTGGACAGGCGCGGCCCCTCGCCGGTTTCAAACCACAGATCGGCGCCCAGCGCCTGTGGCAGCAGCAGGATGTCGGCAAACACGATGGCCGCGTCAAAGCCATAGCGCCGGATCGGCTGCAAGGTGACCTCGGCGGCCAGTTCGGAATTGTAACACAGCGACAGAAAATCCCCGGCCTGCGCCCGCGTCGCGCGGTATTCCGGCAAGAAGCGTCCAGCCTGACGCATCATCCAGATTGGCGGGGTGGGCAGGGTTTCGCCAGCTAGGGCGCGCAGGATAAGTTTGGGCATGTGACCTTCCTTTGCCAATGCCATCCCGCGCCGCGCCCGGCTTGTCAAGGCAGGCTGGCCCGGCGGTCCAACCAGACCAGCGCCAAAGCCCCCAGAACGGTGATCCCGGCTGCCAGCACCCCTGCCAGCAAATAGCCCGATGCCCATGTGCCCAAGGCAAAGCTGGCGGCGGCCAGGATATCACCGGCCACCTTCATCAACGCCATCAGCGCGGCCCCGGTGCCGGGGCGGTGGCCCAGCGCGTCCTGCAAATAGGCGATGGGCAGGGTCAGCGTGATCGCCCCACCCACCGCCCCCGGGATCAGGACCAGCCACAGCGCGGGACTGTCCGACAGCAGGGGGATGCCGACCAGTTGCACGGTATAGATGCAGGTGCCCAGCAGGATCAGATGGGTCCGCCGGAAATGCGGCAGGACCCATGGCAGCGCCAGCATGAACGGCACCTCCAGCCCCGCGACCAGCCCGGCATATAGGGCGGCCTTGGCCGGGCCATCGCCATCGGTCAGAACCAGCCCCATGATCGCCCAATAGGCCGTGCCCCCCGCCGAAACCGCACCCAAGGCCAAGATCCGCAGTCCCAGCGCCGGGGTGGTCAATTCCGACAGCGCCTGACGCAGGCTGAGGCCCGAGGGGCGGTCCTGCCAGCCCGCAGTGGCCGCCGTCGGCCAATAGCGGGCGGTCAGCACCAGCATGGCCACCCCCAACCCCAAGGCAACCGGATAGATCGCCAAGACCGGCATGCCCCGGCCAAAGGCCAATGCCCACAGCGGCAGGACCACCACAAAGGGCAGGGCAAACAGCGCCCGGACCGTGGTCATGATGCCGTCGCGCAGGGCCGCATCGTGGCGGCTGGCGGCTAGGCGGGCTTGGGCGAACAACTGGCCGAACAGCGTGCTCAGCGGCAAGATCAGGGCATGGGCCAACACAAAGCTGGCGGTGACGGGCAGCAGCGTCATCAGCGCGCATCCCGCCAACAGCAGCCCGCAGGCCCCCAGGGCGATGCCGCGCCGATTGGCAGTCTGATCGGCCCGGATCCCCGCCGCGATGGCCGCCGTGACAGAAACCACGGTCGACAGGACCAGAACCACGGCAAAGCCTGCATTGCCCAAACCAAACTCGCGCACCGCCAAAACCGAGATATAGGGCCCCAGCGTACAGGCAAGGGCGCCCTGCAACACCATCAGACCTGCGGTCAGTCGCAGGTCCGGGTCGGCGGCGATCAGGCGAAAGGGTGAGGGGTGCGGCATCACGAAGGGGCAAGCCATCTGGCGCGGTCGGCCAGATACAGACCACCCGCCCCGGCCAAACCCAGCGCCGTGCCGATCAGCGCCACCGTCTCAAACCCGCCCAGCGCAAAGCCCGCCGCGAAAACCGCCGCTGCCAGCACATCAACCACCAGCTTTTGCACGGCCAGCAGCGCCGATGCCGTGCCGGGCCGACCGGGCGTCAGGTCCTGATAATAGGCCAGCGGCAGCATCAGGATGACCGACCCGCTGGCCCCCGCGACCAGCGGCAAAACCCAGAACATCCATGTGTCGGACAGAACAGGCATCAGCGCCAGATGGATAGCGTAAAAGATGGCCGCAACGGCCAGCACCGTGCCGCGCCGCAGATGTTGGGTCAGGCGTGGCAGGATCAGCATGAACGGCACCTCCCACCCCGCCAGCATCCCGATATACAGCGCCACATCCCCCGATGTCCGCACCGCCGAGGCGTCAAACACCAGCGACACCAGCACAAAGAACAACGCCCCCGGCAGCGACAATGCGCCAATCAACATCAGGCGCGACAGGATATGGGGATGCGCGATGTCGCGCAGGGCGGCGCGCAGGGGCAGGCCGGATTTAGGATCCTCCCACGCGGTCTGGCCGTCGCGGGGCCAGCCAAGGGTGACAAGGGTCAGCATGATCAGGCTGGCCACCCCGCCGGTCAAATACACGGCCAGTTCGGTTGCCCCTGCGGCAAAGGCAAAGGTCCAAAAGATCAGCGTGCCCAGAAACCCCAGCGACAACATCGACCGGATCACCCCCATCACGGCATCGCTGCTGCGCCCCTTGTCCGGGGACGCCAGCCGGGCAAGCGTGAAGAACTGGCCATAAATGCTCCACGAGACCGGCAACAGGATGCCCTGACACAGAAGAAATGTCAGGGGGCTGGGGTTCAGCAACATCATCGCAATGCCGGTCAGGCTGGCAAGGCAGGTGACGATGGCAATGCGGCGGCGGTGGCCGTGCTGGTCGGACAACATGCCAAACAGCACCGACGCCGTGACCGAGGCGAACGAAGCCAGCACCAATAGCCCGGCAAACACGGTTTCCGACAGGCCGATCCGTTCAATCGCGATCAGCGACTGATAGGGATAGACCGAGGCGTTGTGCATGCCCAAAAACAGCATGCCCAGCGCCACAAGGCGCAGCGTGTTGTGCCGCAGGACGGTGATATGGGGGCGCACGGACAGGCCTTTGGGGTCAGTTGCGTTACCGCTAGAGGTGGTGGCGGGGGAAGTCCAGACGAGGGTTGCCGGCGGGGGTGCTGGGTGGCGGATCTGGCGCCAGATCTGGCGGCGGTACTGGCAGCAGATCTGGAGGAGCGCCGCCCCGCCGCGTTGTCTCAAACCTATGGCGCGGCCAGGGCCCATGGTTGGCGGTGGGCCAAGGGCATCAGACCTTGGCCATTCGGGCCTGCGCAGAGGTCTTGCGCGCCGGGGGCCGTGCTTGGGCAGGCAAGGTCGCGCACCACACCCAGCCACAAGATCATCGTCGCACCTTTGGCAGGTTGCCGCTGCATGGTGGCGAAAATTCGGGCCAGATCGGGCGGTTGCAGATCGTCGGGAAAGGTGATCCGCGGGGCCCGCGTCGCGTCGCGCAGCGCACGGCAAAGGTCATTTTCGGCTGCAGGATTATTGCCTGCGGGGGCCAGCAGCAGGCCATGCGCAAGAAACAGGGTCGACCGTTTGGCGCGTTCAGATTGTACAAGGTCCAGCAAGACCCCTGCATGGATTGCGGTGGTGCAATAGGCCGCCGTCCTGGGGTCGTTGATCGGCCTTTCGGTGCAGCCGCCAAAGGCCAATGTAGCCGTCATGCCCGATAGCCAGACCGCCAGAAACAGGACGACCACGGCCATCACGGCCCAACGCGGCAGGCGAAGGCGGGGGAAACTGGGCCTAGGCAGACGCCATAGGCTGTGTTTTTGGGTTGCAACGGGGTTTGCCCGCCATGCTGCGGCCCGGCCGTCAGGGCGGACTGTCAAACGCCCGCAGCGTCCAGTCGGCATCGTCGAACTGCAGGCCCTGTTCCCGGCGGCCAAGGGTCGGCAGCACATCGGACCAAAAGGCGTCACCCGGCTGGTTTTGGGTTTGGGTGGCGACATGCCAGGGGCCGGTTTGGCGGGCCAGAATGGCCTGCACCATGCGGCGGCCCACGGCGCGGTGGCGCAGCGGGCGCAGCACAAAGAATTCGGCCATGAACCAGCAGGGGGTCCGCCCTGTCAGCGGGCAGTGGTCAATGACCAGCGCAAACCCTGCAATCTGCCCATCCGCATGGAACAGATAGGGATGCTGCCAGAAACGATCCAGAAAGTCATAGGCATAGGCCCCGTCCGCACCGATGGCAAAGGGCGCCTGGGCGGCCATATCATAAAGGTAAAGCTGCATCAGCCGGGCAATCACGGGCCTGTCGCTGTCGGTGGCCGCGATCAGGCTGGCCGCTATCACCCCGGTATCACCTTGCCGGGGTTCATCAGGCCCATGGGGTCCAGTGCCGCCTTGACCGCCCGCATCACATCCAGAGCCACGCGGTCCTTGCGACGCGCCATCGAGTTCAGTTTCGACAGGCCCACGCCATGTTCGGCACTGAACGACCCGTGCAGGTCTTGCACCACATCTTCGACCGCCTCGACCACGATGTCATGCAGTCCGTCGCGCGTCGGAAAGACCGTGTAATGCACGTTGCCATCCCCCAGATGGGCGACTGACAGCATTTCGCAACCGGGGTCGATGGTGGCCAGACGCGCCTCGATCCGGGTGTAGAATTCGGGCACCTTGTCCAGCGGCAGGGCGATGTCGGTGTCGATGGCGGGCTGGCGGGCAAAGGTGACTTCGGCGGCCAGTTCGCGGCGTTTCCACATCGCCAGACGTTGGGCGTCGTTCTGGGCAATCTCGGCGTCCAGAACTGCACCTTCCTCGATCATCTGCGCCAGAACGCCCTCCAGCAGCGCGACCAGGGGCACGGTGCCATCGGGACCGGGGGTGGCGTCGCGCGGCATGGTGGTGGCGATTTCGACAAGGATATTGGTGTCATAGCGGCGGTCAAACGGCAGGCGGATGTCGGGGCGGTGTTCTGCCAGACGGCGCATATAGGCGGCGGGCATGTATTCAAACGCCTCGACCGCGCCGCCTGATGCCGCTTGCAGGCGGTTCAGCAGGGTCAGCGCATCAGGCAATGACCGGGCGGCCAGCGTCGCGGTGGCATGGGCGCGCGGACGCGGCACCAGTTTCATCACGGCGGCGGTGTTGATGCCCAGCGTCCCCTCAGCCCCGATGAACATCTGCCGCAGGTCATAGCCCGAGTTATCTTTGTGCAGTTCGGACATCAGGTTCAGGATGCGGCCATCGGGCAGCACCACCTCAAGCCCCAGACACAGGGCGCGGGTGCTGCCATAGCGCAGAACGTTGGACCCGCCGGCATTGGTGGACAGAACCCCGCCGATCATGGCCGAGCCGCGTGCGCCAAACCACAGGGGAAAATACAGCCCCTCCGCCGCAGCCGCCTCGTGCAGGCGGTCCAGCACAACGCCCGCCTCGACGATTGCGATGCGGGTGCCGGGGCGCAGGTCGCGGATGCGGTTCAGCCGTTCGACCGACAGCATCAGCCCGCCTGTGGTCATCGCCCCGCCGACCAGTCCGGTGCGGCCCGATACCGGCACCACCGGGATGGCGTATTTGGCGGCCAGCTTGACCACCTCGGCCACCTCGGCAGTGCTGCCGGGGCGCACCACCGCGCAGGGGGCAGAGGTGTAATGCGTGGTCCAGTCGTTAGCATAGCGGGCAAGATCGGTCCCGGTCAGGACGTGGTTGGCGCCCAGCAGGTTGGCCAGGTCGGCCAGCAGGGTCATTGCTGCACCTTGGTCAGGAAATCCACGATCTGCGGGCCAAGGTCCCCGATGACCCGGGCGACCCCTTCGGCATTGGGGTGGATGCCGTCGGGTTGCATGTATTTCGCCAGCGCCATGGTCTGATCGCCCGATGATTTCAGCGGGCCAAAGAAGTCTGGGTACAGCGGCACCGTATATTTCGCGGCCAAGGCTGGGTAAATCGCGTCAAACTCGGCCTTGAATTCGGGGCCATAGTTGTTCAGCGCCTTTAACCCCACCAGCAGGACAGGCAGGCCACGGTCCCGCGCCATGGTCAGGATGCGGTCCAGATTGGCGGCGGAATTGGCGGGGTCGATGCCGCGCAACAGATCGTTGCCGCCCAGATTGACGATCAGCGCATCCGTTTCAGGCGTCAGCGACCATTCCAGCCGCGACAACCCGCCCGCCGTGGTATCGCCCGACACACCTGCATTTCCGACCGCCACATCCAACCCCTGCGCCGTCAGCCAGCCCTGCAATTGCGGCACGAATCCCTGTTCGACAGGCAGACCATACCCCGCTGTCAAACTGTCCCCCAGTGCCACAATGTTCAGCTTTTCAGCAAATGCCGGGCTGGAAAGCAGCGTTAGCGCCGCGGTCAACGCTATTGTGACGTTGCGCAGGGCGCTGAACGCTCCATATGAGAGGCAAGCAGGCAAAGGGACGGGCATGAGCGATACCATTCTGGCACTAAGGGATGTGCGGCTGACATTGGCGGGCAATGCGGGCCCTGTCGAGATCCTAAAAGGCATCTCGCTGGAAGTTGAGCAGGGCGAGACATTGGGGCTGGTCGGGCCGTCGGGGTCGGGCAAATCATCGCTCCTGATGTTGATGGGCGGGCTTGAGAGGGCCAGTGCCGGGTCTGTCGTGGCGCTGGGCCATGACATGACGACGATGGATGAGGATGGTCTGGCGCGGTTCCGTCGTGGCAACATGGGGGTGGTGTTCCAAAGTTTCCACCTGATCCCGACGATGACCGCACTGGAAAACGTCGCGGTGCCCCTGGAACTGGCCGGGGTGGCCGATGCTTACGGCCTTGCGCAGGCCGAATTGCAGGCGGTGGGTCTGGCGTTCCGGGCGGATCATTACCCCAGCCAGTTGTCGGGCGGCGAACAACAGCGCGTGGCCCTGGCCCGTGCGGCGGCACCCCGGCCGAAAATCCTGTTGGCGGATGAGCCGACCGGCAATCTGGACGGCGCAAATGGCACCGCGATCATGGACCTGCTGTTTGCCCTGCGTGACCGGCACGGGGCCACGCTGATCATGGTCACCCATGCGCCCGAACTGGCCGCGCGCTGTGACCGGATCGTGCGTCTGGCCGATGGGCGCATCGCATGACACAACTGGCATTGGCGGCACGGCTGGCGCGGCGTGAATTGCGCGGGGGGCTGGCGGGGTTTCGGATATTCCTGATCTGTCTGGCGTTGGGTGTGGCCGCGATTGCCGGGGTCGGCATGGTGCGGTCGGCCATCGAGGCCGGTCTGCAAAGTCAGGGCGCCATCATCCTGGGCGGTGAGGCCGAGGTCAGCTTTACCTACCGTTTCGCCACGGATGAGGAAAAGGCATGGATCGCCGCCAATGCGCTGCGGTCCTCGGAAATCGTTGATTTCCGGTCGATGGCCGTTGCGGGCGAGGATCGGTCGCTGGTGCAGGTCAAGGCGGTGGATGACGCGCATCCGCTGTTGGGTGGGCCAGAAATGGCGTCGGGGACGCTGCCCGAGGCTCTGGCGCCGAAAGACGGCCTGCCCGGCGGCGTGATGGAAAAGGTGCTGTCGGACCGGTTGGGGTTGACCGTCGGTGACCGATTCAAACTGGGCACACAGGAGTTTCATCTGGGCGGCATCATGCTGCGCGAAAGCGACAGCGCCACGGGCGGATTCTCGCTTGGCCCGCGCGTGATCGTGAAAACCGTCGATCTGGCGCAATCGGGGCTGATTGCCCCCGGCACCATCTATGAAACCCATTACCGCATGGACCTGCCCGACACTGCCGATCTGGACGCCGTCCAAGCGGATGCCGAGGCGCGGTTCAAGGATGCCGGCATGCAATGGCGCGACATGCGCCGCGCTTCGCCGGGGGTGCAGCGCTTTGTCGACCGGATCGGGTCGTTCCTGATTCTGGTCGGGTTGGCGGGCCTTGCCGTGGGCGGCGTTGGCGTCGCATCGGCCGTACGGGCCTATCTGGATGGCAAGGTGGCGACCATCGCCACATTCAAGGTGCTGGGGGCCGAAGGTGGCCTGATCTTTCGCATCTATCTGCTGCAAATTGCCGTGCTGACTGCCATTGGCGTGCTGGCCGGGCTGATCCTTGGCGCGGGTGTGCCGCTGCTGTTTTCCCCCCTGATCAGCGCCAGCCTGCCCTTTCCGGCCGAGTTTTCGCTGTACCCGATGCCCCTGCTGGAGGCATCGTTTTATGGCGTCGTGACGGCGTTCCTGTTCTCGCTTTGGCCGCTGGCTGTGGCGCAGCGGCAACGGGCGGCGGCGCTGTACCGGGGGGCGGCGGGGCAGGTCTGGCCCGCGCTGCCGCATCTGGTGGCAATTGCCGCACTGGCCGTGCTGCTGGTGGGTGGAGCTGTTCTGTTTTCGGGGACATGGCAACTGGCCTTGGGCACGACGGGCGGGGTTGCCGGGTCGCTGCTGGTGCTGGGCTTGGCTGCACTTGGCCTGCAATGGTGCGCCCGCCGTCTGGCCCGCGCCCGCCTGTTGCGGGGCCGCGTCGGTTGGCGTCTGGCACTGGCCGCCATCGGCGGGCCACGCGCCGAGGCGATGCCGGTGATCCTGTCGCTGGGCCTGGGCCTGACCGTTCTGGCCACGGTGGGGCAGATCGACAGCAACCTGCGCGCTGCCATCGAACGCGACCTGCCGGCCCGCGCGCCATCCTACTTTTTCATGGACATTCAGGATGATCAGTTGGACGGCTATCTTGCCCGCCTGAACAGTGATCCCGCCGTGACCCAGGTTCAGACCGCCCCCATGCTGCGCGGCATGGTCACCCGCATCAACGGCAAGCCGGCGCGTGAGGTGGTGGGCGATCACTGGGTGGTCACCGGGGACCGTGGCCTGACATTCTCGGCGGAAAAGCCCGAAGGCACCACGATCACCGCCGGGGAATGGTGGCCCGCCGATTATACCGGCCCCGCCCAGATCAGCTTTGCCGAGGAGGAGGCCAAGGAAATGGGTCTGCCCTTGGGCACCCAACTGACGCTGAACATCCTTGGCCGCGACATCGAGGCGACAATCACCTCATTCCGCACCGTTGATTTTTCGGGGGCTGGCATGGGGTTCATCATGGCGTTGAACCCGGCGGCCGTGGCGAGTGCGCCCCACACCTCGATCTCGACCGTCTATGCCGAGCCGGAGGCCGAGGCGGCGATCCTGCGCGATCTGTCCAAGGCCTATCCCAACATCACCGCCATCGCGATGAAAGAGGCGATTGGCCGCGCGGCCGAGGCGCTGTCAGCCATCGCCACCGCCACGGCATGGGCGGCGGGGGCCACCCTGCTGACCGGGTTCGTGGTGCTGATCGGGGCTGCGGCGGCGGGCGAACGGGGC
>JANNAF010000535.1:0-9691 GCA_031384005.1 Rhodobacterales bacterium
CGACCCGATGCCGGATGTCGGGTTCGCCCCGCCGCCCGCCTTCTGGATCAACAGGTGATAATCGGCCATCAGGAACGGCAGGTCGGCGTTGGCCGAATTCAGCGTCAGGGTGACCATGTCGCCCTCGGCCTTCATGTCGGCAATGCCCTTGACGATGCCCTGCGCGCCCGACTGGCTGGCGTCGTCGGTGTGGCGCTTCAGCGTCGCCACCACATCCTCGGCCGAAATGGTGCCGCCGTCATGGTATTCCACACCCTTGCGGATCTTGAACATCCACTGCGTCGCATCGGCGTTCGACGACACCTCCTCGGCCACCCGCATCCCCAACTGGCCGTTCAGTTCCACGTCAACCAGGGTCTCACCCCAGGTCATGTTGATCATGAACGGCACGTCAGACGCGGCCAGCGCCGGGTCCAGACTGTCGGTCGACTGCCCGCCCTGCACGCCTGCGCGCAACACACCACCCTTGACCGGGTCAGCGGCCCGCGCCGCCGTCGCCAGCAGACTGCCCGCCATCGCAGTCGACATGCCCAGCGCGCCCGCCCGGCCCACAAACTCGCGGCGGCTCAGACGACCCCTGGCGACCATAGCGGCCAATTGGTTCAATTCGTTCGACATTTCTCTCTCCCTGACAGGCCCTTGGCCCTTTTCTTGATTCTGCAGTCAATAAAACGCGTTTCTGGCTCAGCACCAAGAACTTTTTTCGCCCCCCTCACACAAACCGCCGTTCGACCTCCTCGTCAAACGCCCGCTCGAACACCACCCGGTCGCCTTCCCAAGCCGTCAGCCTGGCCACCATCCGCAGATGGGTGGCACTGCCAGTCATCTCCGCCTCAGCCACGGTACGCACCGCCCAGTCGCCCCGCGACAACCGCTGCTCCCATAGATGAGAGACGCGCGCCGACAGAGGGGTGTCGCCAATCTCCCACCGCTCGATCAGGCTTTCGGCGGTGCATAGCCCGTGATCCAGATTGCGGACCTCGCCGCCATCCTCCTCAACCACCAGAACCCGCCGCCCCGACAACAGATCCACCTCGATGCGCCGCGCCGCGCGTGCAGGCCGCAAAACCTCATGCGCCCAGGGGGTCGCCCCCTCCGCCTCGGGCGGCACCCACGCCTCCGCCACCCCCTGCCGCACCGGCAAATCCACCGACCCGCCAACCAAAGTCAAAACCCCGGCCTCGGGGCTGGGCCAGACAAACGGCCAATAGGAATTGGACAGCGCCAACCGCAACCGATGCCCCGGCGCCAAATGATAGGCCATCTGGTCCAGATCAAATACGACCTCCACCACCGCGCCCGGCACCATCGGCGCAGGCTCGGCCATGCTGTCGCGGTGACACAGATTGCGCATCCCATGGGCAATCCGGACGCTGGACCCATCGGGGCCCACATCACACAACCGCGCCACCACAAACCCCAACGGACGGTCACTGGACAGCCGCAACCGCAACCGCGCCGCCCCCATCACCTCCAACCCCGCCTCCAGCACATCGCCGTCAAAACACACCGACAGCGCATCATCCCCGCGCTGATCCCCCGCCATTTCGGCGTTCAAACCCATCGGAAAAAACTCGCCCGCCGCCAACCCCATATGCGGCGGCGTCGCAATCTGGACCCGCAACTCCCCCCCATCCTCGCTGTTCAAATATCCCACGGGTCGTTCCAAATCCAACATGGATTTGGAACCTGGTCCGGGGGGTGTGAAACCCCCCGGGGCCTGCCCCGCAGCGCCCAGCTGCAAAACCTGCACCGCCACGGCGGGCGAAGGCCAAACCCCCTCCGCCACCCAATGCCCCGCCCTCGCCTTGGCCGACGGATCAGGCGGCGCCGAATGCAATACATAGGCGCGGTAGGCGGCATCGCCCTCGGCCCCGTTCGCGATACCCTTCAACCAACGATCCCACCAACGCACCGCCTCGGCCAGAAAACCCACCTGCGGCCCCGGCACGGCGGTATGCGGATACTGATGCACCCACGGCCCGACAATCCCCTTGGACCCCGGCACGTTTTCCACGATCTGCGCGACCGTGTTCATATAGTTGTCAGCCCAGCCGCCCCAGATCAGCACGGGCACCTGCATGCGGTCCCACTCCTCACAGATCGACCCATGCCGCCAATACTCTGACCGTCCCTGCACATCGGCCCAGCGCGGCGCCAACCACGGCTCGGCCTCCAACCGCTTCAACCATTCCTCGCGCCAATCAGCGCGCAGCGCCGGATCTGGCGGGCGGCTGGAATAGGACAGCATCACCGCCCCCCAGCCAAAGTTTTCGCCCAGCAGACAGCCGCCCTTGAAATGGATATCCCCGTCAAACCGGTCCGCCGTGGCGCAAACTGCCATCACAGCCTTCAACGCAGGCGGCTGCAAAAACGCGGTCTGCAAACAGTTGAACCCACCCCAAGACTTGCCCATCATCCCCACGCTGCCCGAACACCACGGCTGCTCGGCCAGCCATTCGATCACCTCGCAACCGTCCGCCAACTCTTGGATCGAGTATTCATCCCCCATCAACCCGTCACTGTCGCCATTCCCGCGCATGTCCACCCGCACGCAGGCATAGCCATGCCCGGCGACATAGGGATGCATCATCGCATCGCGCGCCGCCGTCCCGTCACGCTTGCGGTAGGGGATGTATTCCAGCACAGCCGGCACCGGCGCGCCCACCGCCCCCTCGGGCATCCAGACCCGCGCCGACAACCGGCAGCCATCCGACAGCACGATGCCCATATCCGGCGTCTCGACAACCCTGTGCGGAAACTCGGTCACAACGCGCATGATATCCCCCCCGGCGGCTGGCCGCATCTGGCCCCGCCCCCTGCCCAACCCTGACGGAATATCCGCCGCTTTGCCGCGCAAAAGCGACATCCGCCCCGCCAATTCTTGACAGGTTCCCACGATCCCGCCATTCTGATGCGCAGAGGAAAGGCAGGCACCATGGCCACCCCCCCAGACCGGATCGAGGTGCGCAACGCAACCTCCCCCAACCACATCACTCATGTTGACCGCGCCAAATACATGGCCATGCACGCCGCCCTCATGGCCGTATTGCCCAACGAACCGCCCGGCATGACCCCGGCCCAGGCCCAGACGGCCCTCCTCCCCCACCTCGACCCCAGCCTGTTCCCCGGTGGTGCCAAAGCCGGCTGGTGGATGAAATGCGTGCAACTGGATCTGGAATATCAAGGCACAATCGCCCGCGCCCCCAAACCCCCCGTCCGCCTGCACCGCGTGACCACGGGCTAGTGGTCGCCACCTGAAGCAAGTTACCCGATGCAGACAAGTGTCCGACCCTTGTTCAGCACCCTTGAGAGAAACAGTCATACGGCAGCTTCGAGCCTATGGCTGACCGATTTTGCTTAGTGCATGAACGGCGGCTTACAGGGCCTTTTTATTTCTGGTGCTTTTGATACCGTGAGATATGGAACAGCCGACACAAGCAAACCCATCAAGAATAAGGACCAGGGCCTACGCAATTTTCATTTCGGCCTTCCTGTGTGTGTGGCTCAGCGGAATGACAGCGGGTCTAATGGCTGGAGTGTGCCGGAATGACAGGTATGAAGGTGCAAAGAAGCTTCGGTTCTGCAATATTTCACTCACCGCCGGTGCTTGGATGAATGCGTTTCCCACAGAACGGGCAAAGCGCGCAATCATCCATCTTGAACGAGGCATAGCGCTGTCTCAGATCGGGCAAGAAGAGGAGGCACGCGAGGCATTCGATAAAGCCTTGCGCGAAGCTTGGGCCAAACCGGGGTCATGGGAGCAGGGGCTACATCAGCGGATGGTCCAACTTGAAGATAGCAGAACGCTTGCACTTTGGGTTTCCGTCGTTGGGTCTTCCCATTAGCTCTAATGGGAAGACCCAGCCGGCTTAACTGTTTTCGAAAGCCGTCATTGGCGCAGCCGCAGCGAATTCACCCTTTGTCCGCAAACCTGCCGCATAGCCCGTCGCCCAAACACCTGAAAATGCGCCGCTGGCAGACCGGGAACCCGGAGTTCCATGGCGAACACCCGCGAAAAACCCCATCCCCAGCCACCAAACCTTCGCAAACCGGGTTGTCCTTTGCCCCCGCTTCGTCGCATCTGGCGGCACCGTGCAAAAGACAGGGGCCACCATGACCGACAAACCCAATATCCTGATCCTGATGGTTGACCAGCTGACCGGCACCCTGTTTGACGACGGCCCTGCCGCCTTTTTGCATGCCCCGAACCTGCGCAGGCTGGCTGCGCGGTCGGTGCGCTTTGCCAATGCCTATACCGCCTCGCCGCTGTGTGCCCCGGCCCGCGCCGCCTTTATGTCCGGCGCCCTGCCCCGCCGCACGCGGGTTTATGACAACGCGGCCGAATTTGCCTCCGACATCCCAACCTATGCCCACCACCTGCGCCGCGCCGGATACTACACGGCGCTGTCAGGCAAGATGCATTTCGTCGGCCCCGATCAGTTGCACGGGTTCGAGGAACGGCTGACCACCGACATCTACCCCGCCGATTTCGGCTGGACCCCCGACTACCGCAAACCGGGCGAGCGCATCGACTGGTGGTATCACAACCTGGGCTCGGTGACGGGCGCAGGCGTGGCCGAAATCACCAACCAACTGGAATATGACGACGACGTCTGCCATCAGGCCGTCCAGAAACTCTATGACCTGTCGCGCGGCCAGGGCGCCCGGCCATGGTGCCTGACCGCCAGCTTTACCCACCCGCACGACCCCTTTGTGGCCCGCCGCAAATACTGGGACTTGTATAATGGTGCCCCCGAACTGGAGCCGCCAACGCCCCTCGCTTATGACGATATGGACCCCCACAGCCGCCGCCTGATGGACGCCTGCGACTGGCGCAACCTAGAGGTGACCCCCGACCACATCCGCCGCGCCCGCCAAGGCTATTTCGCCAACATATCCTATATAGACGACAAGATCGGTGAGATTCTGGCAACGCTGGAGGCGATACGGCAAGAGGCGATCATCCTGTTCGTCTCCGATCACGGCGAAATGCTGGGCCGCAAGGGGCTGTGGTTCAAGATGAATTTCTTTGAAGGTGCGTCCCGCGTGCCTTTGATGATCGCCGCCCCCGGCCTGTCGCCCCGCCGCATTGCCACCCCGGTGTCCACCATCGACGTAACGCCCACCCTGTGCGACCTCGCCGGGATTTCGATGGCGGAGGTGATGCCGTGGACTGACGGCGAAAGCCTTGTGGCCTTGGCGCAGGGTCAAGATCGCCTGTCCCCCGTCGCCATGGAATACGCCGCCGAAGGGTCGATCACCCCCATGGTTGCCCTGCGCCAAGGGGCGTGGAAATACATCCGCTGCACCGCCGACCCCGACTTGCTGTTCGACCTGTCCGCCGACCCGGACGAGGAGACAAACCTTGCCACCGACCCCCGCGCCGCCGAGGTGCTGGCCCATTTCCAACTGATCGCCGACCAACGCTGGGATCTGCCCGCCTATGACGCCGAAGTGCGCCAATCCCAAGCCCGGCGCTGGGTGGTGTATGAGGCGCTGCGCAACGGCGCCTATTACCCGTGGGACCATCAACCCCTGCGCGCCGCATCAGAACGCTATATGCGCAACCACATGGACCTGAACGTGCTGGAGGACAACAAACGCTTTCCCCGCGGCGAATGAGGAAGATGGGCAAACATGCCACTTTGCCTTGGCAAAGCGGCATAACTGCCCATCCTACAAGGGCACACACGCAGCCGTGTCTTGCCGCATGATGGCCCCTGTTCCATTCTGAGATGACCCTGACCCCGGACACCCATCATGCTGCGCGCCCTGACCCTCGCCGCCCTCCTGATCGCCACACCCGCCCTGGCCCAAACCCCGCTGTCGACCCAAGACGGCGTGACGGTTGCCGCCCAGACCGTGGCCACGGGCTTTGACCAACCGGTTGCCCTCGCGTCGCCGCCCGGTGATGCGCGCCTGTTCGTGGTGGAAAAGACCGGCCGCATCCACATTCTGGACCGTGGCACCCTGCTGCCCGACCCCTTTCTTGACCTGCGCACCACGGTCAGCACCGACAGCGAGCAAGGCCTGCTTGGCCTGGCCTTTCACCCGGGTTTCGCCGCCAACCAGCGGTTTTATGTCTATTACACCGACCAAGACGGCACGATCACCGTAGCAGAGGGGGTGGCCGAGGGGATGGCCACCGCGCCCGCCGCCCTGCGCATCCTGCTGACCGTGCCGCATGATCAGGCCCCCAACCACAATGGCGGCTTTCTGGGTTTCGGCCCCGATGGCCTTTTGTACATCGGCACCGGCGATGGCGGCGGCAGCGGCGACAAACGCGGCAACGCACAGAACCCCGCCCAACTGCTGGGCAAGATCCTGCGGATCGACCCCGACACGCCCGGCGCCAAACCCGAAATCTTTGCCCTTGGCCTGCGCAACCCATGGCGCGCCGCCTTTGACGGCAACCAGCTTTACATCGGTGACGTCGGCCAAGGCGATTTCGAGGAAATCAACGTGCTGACCACCGCCGACGCCGGTGCCAACCTTGGCTGGAACCGCACCGAAGGCTTTGCCTGCTTCAAACCGCGCAACTGCGACCAAACCGGCCTGACCCCGCCGACCCATGTCTATGGCCATGACGCAGGCTGCTCGGTCACCGGCGGCCTTGTCTACCGTGGTGCCGCAATGCCCGCCCTGCAGGGCCGCTACTTCTTTTCCGATTTCTGTTCTGGCACGCTGATGTCGTTCCGGCTGACGAATGGCCAGCCGACCGGGGTGGTCGGTATCAGCGACGGCTTGGCCAGCCTTGGTCAAGTCTCGTCCTTTGGCGTGGATGCGGCGGGCGAGGTCTATATGCTGACCTTTGACGGCACCGTGGCCAAACTGGTGCCAGCCCCGAACTGATCCCACAGCCGCCACGAACGCCAAAGCGGGTGAGCGCCCTCGATGGGCGCGAGAACGCCGCTCGTTTGGGACTACAACGCATCCGCCAGAATGACCTCGGCGCCCTTCCACCCCATCAGCATCGCGGGCGCATTGGTGTTCCCGGCAATCAGGTTTGGAAACGCCGCCGCATCGCAAACCCGCAACCCCGCCACGCCGTGCACCCGCAGCCGCGCATCGACCACCGACCCCCCCGCATCCGCCCCCATCCGCGCCGTGCAACTGGGGTGATACACCGTCC
The DNA here is from genome assembly GCA_031384005.1 of Rhodobacterales bacterium. Classification (GTDB taxonomy): domain Bacteria; phylum Pseudomonadota; class Alphaproteobacteria; order Rhodobacterales; family Rhodobacteraceae; genus Stagnihabitans. The sequence goes on from JANNAF010000535.1 coordinate 7,136, forward strand.
CCGACCGCGCCCGGAAATCGGCGATCAACGCCTCATCGCTTTGCACCTCGGGGCCGGGCCGCAACTCGGCCCTCATCCGGGCGACAAAGGCGGGCTGGGCGGCGATCTTGCGCAGGAACTTGACCGCGTCCAGCATCTCCTCGACATCGTTATTGGTGGAAAACGCGTTGGCCACGATGGTCGGATGGGCAAACGGATCAGCCGATGCGATGCGGATATGCCCGCGCGACGTTGGACGGCAGTTCGACAAACCAATCGACAGACCCGAAAACGGGTCCGGCGTCAGCAAGGGCCGTTCACCATTCCGCGGGATCAAGGTGGAAAACGCCTGAAAATACAGCTGCATATTGGGTCGGACCAGATCTGCCCTTGTGCGGAAAAAGCCGCCGCCATGGTTGATCGACTTGGACAGCGGCCCGCCCCCCGTCAGGAAATACTGGGCGCCCGCGAACAGCTTGCCCCACCACGGGCGCAACAGGTCGTTATAGGTCGGCGCGTTCATCTCCCAGGTATAGTTGATGCCCTGATGGTCGTTCAGATGGTCGCCCACATTGGCGTTGTCCCGCACCACCCCAATCCCCAAACCCTGCAACAGCGCCCCCGGCCCAATCCCCGACAGCTGCAACAGTTGTGGCGAATTGATCGCCCCACCCGCCAAAATCACCTCGGCATTGCAGCGCAGCGTCAGCGTCTCGCCGCCCCGCACATAGTCAACCCCCACCGCCCGACCGCCCTCGATCAGAACGCGCGTCACCATGGCCCGTGTGATCACCCGCAGGTTCCGCCGCCCCATCGCAGGCCGCAAAAACGCCCGCGCCGCCGAATTGCGCCGGGCCCCCTTGATGGTCATCTGATAGGTGCCAGCCCCCTCTTGAACCGCGCCGTTGAAATCGCGGTTATAGGGCAGCCCCGCCTGCCCGCAGGCCGCGATGTAATCCTCGACCAACCAATGCAGCCCCTTGCGGTTTTCGCTGACAAACAACGGCCCACCCTTGCCGCGCCAGTCATCGGCGCCCGCCTCGGTATCCTCCATCGCCTTGTAGGCGGCCAGACAGTCGTCCCACCCCCAACCCGGATTGACGCCCCACTCATCATAATCCGCCCGGTGGCCGCGAATATAAACCATGGCATTGATGCTGGACGACCCGCCAAGCAGCTTGCCCCGTGGCCAGAAATCCCGGTTGCCCGCCAACCCCGGATCAGGCTCGGTCTGATAACACCAGTTCACCGCCGGGTCATAAAACAACTTGCCATAGCCCAGCGGCAGCGCCACGAAAAACCGCCGGTCGCTACCGCCCGCCTCCAACACCGTGACGCGGTGCTTGCCACTGGCACTCAACCGATTGGCCAACACCGACCCGGCCGACCCGGAACCTACGATGATGTAATCGGTGTCGTGCATGGTCTGCCCTTCGCGTTTTGGGTGACCCTAGCGGTGCACTGTCGCCAAACCTTCACAATCACCGACACGGCATGTCGGTTTTCGGATGCCTTTGGCCTGCCCGGCCATATTCTGGGCCGGTTTGCTACGCGCCAAACCGCCAAGGTTTGCCGTCAGCCCCAGTTTGCCCGGCCTCGTGGCGCTGGTCACGGCCCTTGTCGGTTGCGTGGTGGCAACGGCGCCGCGCGGCTGCCACAGATTTTTCAGGCGCGGTCGTCGCGGGGTTTGACCGGCCAAGGCCCAGATGTTTTTGGCGCCAATAAGCAGCGGTCACAGCCAGTGGCCCGGCTATCGCCGTCGCCCCCCAACCGCCTGCCTTTCGCTGCCAATCATGGTTTCCACTTGGTTAACAGAAAAAGCCAACCCGCTGATTTAAAACGGTTCTCCAAAGTGTCCGCGCGCGGACACCCTCATTTCCCCTTCCAAACCGGCTCTCTTTTCTCGGCAAAGGCCCGCGCCCCCTCCAACTGATCCTCGCTGGAATACAGCCTGTCCACCGTCGGCAGCAACCTTTTGGTGACCCGCGCCAAAGCGTCCTGAAACCGCATATTCTCGGCCTCGCGCACCACTTCCTTGATCGCCGCATAAACCAGCGGCGGCCCGCTTTCCAACAGCCGCGCCAGATCCCACGCCTTGCCCAGCAACTCCGATGGCTCGCAAATCTCCTTGACGATCCCCCAGCGCATCGCCTCCTCGGCATCAAACCAGCGGCCCGTCAGCAGCAAATCCATAGCGACATGATAGGGGATCCGCTTGGGCAGCTTGATCGACGCCGCATCCGCCACCGTCCCCGACCTGATCTCTGGCAAGGCAAAACTCGCGTTGGTGGAACACAGGATCAAATCGCCCGACAGCGCCAACTCCAACCCGCCACCACAGCAAATCCCGTTGACCGCCACAATCACCGGCTTGTTCAGATTGGGCAACTCTTGCAAACCGCCAAAGCCACCCACGCCATAATCGCCATCGACCGCATCGCCGCCCGCCGCCGCCTTCAAATCCCAACCGGGGCAGAAAAACTTGCTCCCCTCAGCCCGCAGGATGCAAACGCGCAGCGTATCATCATCGCGAAACGCCCGAAACGTCAGCCCCATGATCCGGCTGGTGACCAGATC
>JANNAF010000054.1:0-1985 GCA_031384005.1 Rhodobacterales bacterium
GCCCCGGCGGATTTGGTATCCCCCGCCAGCCAGTTGTCGAAATGGTCACGCACGGCGCCTTCGACATATTTGGCGGCCTCTTCGGTGGCCAGACGGTCCTTGGTTTGGCCCACGAATTGCGGTTCGCGGATGAATACGGAAATCAGGGCGCAGCTGCCCGACAACATATCCTCGCGCGAGATTTGTTCGGCTTTTTTATTCTTGACCCGCTCACCATAGGCTTTGATGCCGCGCAGAATGGCATTCCAGAACCCGGCCTCATGGGTGCCGCCTTCGGGGGTTGGCACGGTGTTGCAATAAGATTGCAGGAAACCGTCGCGCGCCGGGGTCCAGTTGATGGCCCATTCGACCGACCCGGGGACCTGATATTTTTCCTGAAAGGTGACCTTGCCGGCAAAGGGGCGGTCGGCATAGGTGCTGGCTTTTTCCAGCTGGTCGCCCAGGAATTGGGCGAGGCCGCCGGGAAAGTGGAAGGTCGCCTCCATCGGCATGTCACCGTCAGGGATGGCCGATTTCCAGCGGATTTCAACGCCCGAGAAGATATAAGCTTTGGAGCGCACCATACGCAGCAGACGCGAGGGGCGGAATTGCTGGTGGCCAAAGATTTGCGGATCGGGGTGAAAGGTGATGGTGGTGCCGCGGCGGTTGGGGGCTGCACCGATCTTGGCAATGGGGGCGAGGGGTTTGCCGCGCGAAAAGTTCTGGGCGTACAGTTCCTTGTTGCGGGCCACCTCGACATCCATGCGGTCGGACAGGGCGTTCACCACGGAACTGCCCACGCCGTGCAGGCCGCCCGAGGTTTCATAGGATTTGCCGTTGAACTTGCCGCCGGAGTGGAGGGTACAAAGGATGACCTCCAGCGCGGATTTGTCGGGGAATTTGGGATGCGGGTCGACCGGGATGCCACGGCCATTGTCGCGCACGGTCAGGGCACCATCGGCGTGCAGTTCGACCTCGATCCGGTTGGCGTGACCGGCCACGGCCTCATCCATCGAGTTGTCGATGATTTCGGCGGCAAGGTGGTGATAGGCGAGTTCGTCAATGCCGCCGATATACATGCCAGGGCGCAGGCGGACGGCTTCCAACGGCTCCAGCACCTCGATCGAGGCGGCGTTGTAGTCGTCGGGCGCGCTGGAAAGCAGGTCGCTGGCCATGGGGGTACTTTCTGATGAGACAACAGGCATTAGACCCGGTTCAGCGGCGGGGCGCAAGATGTGGGGGGTGACTTGTAGGATGGGCAGTTCCGGCTTTCCCGGATGGGAAAGCCGGGTTTGCCCATCTGGGTCAGGCGGGTTCGGTCAGGCGGGTTCAGACAGGCGGGCGGCCCACATCGCCTGAAACGCAGGGCGCGCTTGGCAGCGGGTCAGCCAATCGGCGACGGCGGGAAACTCGGCCAGCAGGGCGGCATGGCCTTGGGCATAACGGATGCATTCGGCGGTGTTGATGTCGGCAGCGGTGAAGCGGTTGCCGACAAGGTAGGGGTGGGCGGCAAGATGGCTGTTCAGCCGCGCCAGCGGGCGGCGCAGTTTTTCGGCGTTGATCGCCACAAGCGCGGCGCCGTCGGCGGTTTTATCGCGCCCTTCGGCGATCGGGTAATACATTTCCAGTGCCGGGCCTTCGACGGATGTTGCGGCGAACAGGGCCCATTGTTCCATCTGCGCCGTTTCCAGATCCGTCGCCGGGGCCAGGGGGCCACCGGATTTGCGGGCCAGATATAGCGTGATCGCCAGGCTTTCGGTCAACACGACATCGCCGTCGGCGAGGGCCGGGATCTGGCCTTGGGGGTTCACCGCCAGAAATCTGGGCGAGGCGGTGGTCAGCCCGGTCCAGCCGGCATTGGCCCCGGTCAGGCGGTAGGCCTGCAAAACCGGCACGACGGTATGGGGCAGCCCGGTTTCCGCCAAAAGCCACAAGGGCCGCGTGGCACGGGAGCGGTGGACGCCATAGAGTGTGAGCATGATCTGTCCTGTCCTGAGGGTCGTGGA
>JANNAF010000071.1:0-25467 GCA_031384005.1 Rhodobacterales bacterium
GCTCCTCGCCCGTTTTTTGATTTTGGCTTAGGCGATCATGTCTCTGACTTTCCACAAGCAAAATCAAAGTCCTACTCCTCGCTCTCAAACCCCTTCGGGACAAAGCGGCGGCTGTCCACCGGCAGTCCCGCGTCCTGCAAAAGGTCCTCGGCCATGGCATCCGCGTTGGGTCCGGCCAGTGACAACAGCCGCCAGATTTGGCGAACGGGCGGCGCAATCCGGGGTTCGGTTACAGCGCGCGCGGTGTGCAGCCAGATGGCCAGACCGTCGCTGCTGGCATAGTCGCGCTGTTTGCGAAGGGCTGCGATTCTGACCTCGGCAGTCTTGGCGAATTTCGCAGCGGCTGCCGGCGGCCAACCGCTGACGGCAGCCAAATCCACGCCGTCCGCCCGGTGGAACACCGCCCAGACCAGCGCCTCGGCGCTATGGCTCTCGACAAAATGCGGCTTGGCCACCGCCAGCTTGTCGGCCAGCGCCTGCGCCTCATCAACCAGCGCCACCACTGCCTTTTCCGCTTTCCACGTGCCGAACATCCGCCCTCGCTTGCCTGTCAGGGGTAGAGCGGGGTTCACCCCGCCACCCGGTCTACATCGGCGCCGCAGACGGCCTGCCCGCACTGCGCCACCGCCACAGAGTATGCACCACAAGGGCGGCAAAGATAACCCCGCCCCCGATGACCGACCGGACACCCGGATTTTCACCCAGAACCAGCCAGACCAGCACGGGTGCCGCCACGCTTTCCAGCATGATGATCATGGTAACCTCAGGCGCCGGCAGGTAACGCGGACCAAGGATCAGCAAGGCGGATCCACCGGCCAGAATGACCCCGCCGCTGATGCCGATCCAGGCGATCTGACCCACCGAAAACCCAAACGTCCCGGCAAAGGGCCACGCCACCAGCGCAGTGACCAGAAACCCAAGCGCCGATGGCACCAACTGGCTGCGCTCTGACGTGTGTCGCACCACCACATAATAGGCCGCTGACATGGCGGCATTGCCCAGCGCAACCAGATTGCCGATCAATGCGCCGCCGCCCAACGACCCTGACGCAATAATCCCGAACCCGGCGAACACCGCCACGATGCCAAAGGCAGTCATGCGGTCAATCCGCTCTCCCAGTACAAAATACGACATCAGTGCCGCCAGAAATGGCGCCGTCGCCGAAATCAACAGGACATTGGCCACCGATGTCAGGCCCAGGGATGTCAGGAACAACACCGTTCCCAGCCCGTGCAGCAGAATGAACAGCAGCGTTGATCCTTGAAACAGCTCGGCCCGGGTCGGAATCGTGTGGCGCGCGAAAAAACCTATGCCAATCACAGTCACCACAAAGGCAAACAGGGCACGAAGTACCGCAACATTCATCATATCCGCATCAATGATGCGCAGGACCAGCGTGTCCGGAACAAACATAAGCGCCCCCGACAGCGTCACGGTCAGGCCGAACCTTGCACCGTGGGCCGCCGGGGTGGGCATGGGCAATCCTTACTGCCGGGTTAATTTTTGAAAATCAACCCATTGATTTATATGCATTTTAAAAAGTGTCCAGATCTGGACACGAATTACAGGCCCAGTTTCTGCGCCACCATCTGCCCAACAACCGCTGGATTGGCCTTGCCGCCGGTGGCCTTCAAGACCTGCCCGGTGAACCACCCCGCCAGCCGCGCATTGGCCCGTGCTTTTTTCACCTGATCCGGATTGGCCGCGATCAACGCATCGATCGCGGCCTCTATCTCGCCGGTATCGGTGACCTGTTTCATCCCATGCCGGGCCGCTTGTTCCGCAGGCTCCCCGCCTTCGTTCCACAAAATCTCGAACAGGTCCTTGGCCATCTTGGACGAAATCTCACCCGACCCGATCAGGTCCAGCATGCCGCCCAATTGCCCCGCCGAAACCGGGCTGTTGCCAATCGCCAAACCCTGTTTGTTCAAACGCCCGAACAACTCATTGATCACCCAGTTGGCCGCCGTCTTGCCATCCCGCCCTTTGGCCACCGTGTCAAAGAACGCAGCCGACTCCAGGTCCGCCGTCAGAACATTGGCGTCATAATCCGTCAGCCCATAAGCGCCCATAAACCGCGCTTTCTTGGCGTCAGGCAGTTCTGGCATCCGGGCCGCAATATCATCAACCCAAGCCTGCTCAATCTCTAGCGGCAACAGGTCGGGGCACGGGAAATAGCGGTAATCATGCGCCTCCTCCTTGGACCGCATGCTGCGGGTTTCCGCCTTGTCTGGGTCATAGAGCCGCGTCTCTTGCACGACCTTGCCGCCATCCTCCAGAATGGCAATCTGCCGCCGCGCTTCATAGTCGATCGCCTGCCCCATGAACCGCATCGAGTTCATGTTCTTGATTTCGCAGCGCGTGCCCAGATGGCCAAAATCCTGTGTCGCCTGATACTTCTCATATTGCCCCGGACGGCAGACCGACACGTTCACATCGGCCCGCAGATTGCCGTTTTGCATGTTGCCATCACAGGTCCCAAGATACCGCAGGATCTGCCGCACCTTGGTTACATAGGCCGCAGCCTCCTCGGGCCCCCGAATATCGGGGCGCGAGACGATCTCCATCAGCGCCACGCCGGTCCGGTTGAAATCGACAAAGGACATCGTGGGGTCCATGTCATGGATCGACTTGCCTGCGTCCTGCTCCAGATGGATGCGTTCAATGCGGACCAGCCGTGCCACCCCCGGCCCCATCTCGACCAGCACTTCCCCCTCGCCGACGATGGGATGATAAAGCTGCGAAATCTGATAGCCTTGCGGCAGGTCCGGATAGAAATAGTTCTTGCGGTCAAAGGCCGACTGCAAATTGATCTGTGCCTTCAACCCCAACCCGGACCGCACCGCCTGTTCGATGCAGTATTCGTTGATCACCGGCAACATCCCCGGCATGGCTGCATCGACAAAGGCGACGTTGGAATTTGGCTCGGCCCCGACAGCGGTCGAAGCACCGGAGAAGAGTTTGGCATTCGAGGATACCTGTGCGTGGATCTCCATCCCGATCACCAATTCCCAATCATCGCGGGCCCCCGCAATGACCTTGGGTTTGGGGGATGTATAGGTCAGATCCAGCATGGCGTCCTCCGAGGCTAGGCGTTCTTTTAGGCGGGCAAAAGGGGCGGGGCAAGAGCCACAGCGGCGGAAAGCTGCCGATACGCGGACAATGCCCGGCCGGCAGGTTGCCCAAAACAGCCCAGACCTGCATCAACCTGCGGTCGCACCAGATGCGTCGTTACTTTGCGGGCACGGATGCTGTTCAGACACTTGATTGCCTTGTCGTTGGCTGCTGGCCTCTTGACCGCCTGTGACACTGTTCCCGACCTGAGTGCCTATCTGCCGGACCATCTGCAACCCGCGATGCGGTGGGACCATCGGCCCGAAGCTGCCAGTTGGACCTCGCGTGCCATGACGGCCGTCGCCGCCCGCGACAGCGAGCTTGCGGCCACAGTGCCGGGCGACATCGAGAATTTCTGTCCCGGCTATGCCACTGCGGCTGTCGGACAACGCCGGGCTTTCTGGGTGGGTTTGATTTCCGCCACCGCCAAATACGAAAGCGGGTACAATCCCAAGGCATCCGGCGGCGGTGGCCGTTACATCGGTTTGATGCAAATATCACCGCGCACGGCACAACACTACGATTGCGAAGCCAACTCCAGCGCCGCACTCAAGGATGGTGCGGCCAACCTCGAATGCGCCATCCGCATCATCGCGCCAAACGTCGGATCGGATGGTATGGTCGCTGGCAGTGGCAATCGCGGCATCGCGCGCGACTGGGGCCCGTTCAAGAAAAAGTCGGTTAGAGCCGAGATCGCCGAGTGGACGTCAGCGCAATCTTATTGCAGGGCCTGACCGGGCTTTCGAGCCTAAAACTCTCGCTACGGTCCAAGGGACAGGGTTTTCAGGCAAGGTATCCTTCAGATCATGCCCCTAGCATCCGCTCGACCATCTCGCCCAGATCGCGGCTAAGTGCGGGCGTCGCCTTGATCCGCGCTAACGCCGACCGCGCGTGGATTTGTCGCCCGGCATCATAGCGCGTCCATGTTTCGAACGCCGTCGACATCCGTGCAGCCGTCTGGGGATTTAGCGGGTCCAGCCTGATCAGCCAATCGGCAAGTAGCGCATAGCCTGCCCCGGAGGCATGGTGGAACCCTGCATGATTACCGGCAAGAGCCCCGATCACGGACCGAAAGCGATTGGGGTTCTTCCACTCAAACAAGGCATGACGTGTCAGTTGATCGGTCAGCTTAACTGTTTCATCCGGGTCCGATAGCAAGATCTGCTGGCCAAACCACTTGTCCATCACCAACCGTTCGCCGGACCAGCGGTCATAAAAGGCCGCAAGTTCATGTTGCCCATCGCTGTTTTCCAACAGGATGCCAAGCGCCCCCAGCTCCTCGGTCATGTTAACCGCGGTCGCGAAGGCAGCCCTTGCAGCGGCCAGCCCGTCCAGCTTGGCCGTCAACGCAAGAACGGCCAGCCGCAGTGCGCGCCGTCCTGCAGATCTGGCATCCGGGGAAAATGCGCCGCTGCTGCGCATGGAGGTCTCCAATGCCGGCAAATGCGGCCCAAGATGCTGCGCCAGCGCCAAGGACAATGACCGCCGCGCGACGCGAATTGCCATTGGGTCCGGCGCATGCCCCAAGCTGGCCAAGGTTGCCGCTATTTCGTCGTCAGCTGGCAGCCGCAAGGCAAGCGCCCGAAATGCCGGATCAAGACTGGAATCACGGGCGACCAATCCCAGACCCTGAACAAGGTCGATTGACGGCGCTGCGCCCAGCAGGACCATGTCGCACAGCACGTCGCGCGCCAGCGACCGCCCTGCCTCCCACCGATTGAAGCTGTCGGTATCATGCGCAAGCAAAAATGCACGCTCAGATGCGGCTACATCGCGCTTCAAGATCACCGGGGCCGAAAACCCGCGCAGGATGGACGGTATCGGGCGGGCCGCAAGGCCAGCAAACGCAAAGGTCTGGATGGCTTCTGTAAGTTCCAAAACCCGGGTCGGAACAACTTCGTCGCCATTGGGATTTAACAGGCCAACAGCAATCGGAATGACCTTGGCCGCCTTGTCAGGCTGCCCCGGTGTGGGTGGATTGGTCTGGGTCAAGGTCAACTTGTAGGTTCCACCCTGAACCGCAGGCTCCCACGCCTCGTCCACTGTGATTTGCGGGGTGCCTGCCTGGGAATACCACAGCTTGAACTGCGAAAGATCGCGGCCCGTGGTATCCTCGAACACCTTCAGCCAATCCTCAATCGTTGCAGCTTGTCCGTCATGCCGGTCGAAATACAGTTCCAAGGCACGTGCATAATCGCCATCACCTACCAGACGCTTGAGCATTCCGATGACCTCGGCCCCCTTTTCATAGACGGTGGCGGTATAGAAATTATTGATTTCTATAAAGCTTTCGGGGCGCACAGGATGGGCAAGCGGCCCGCCATCCTCGCGAAACTGCCGACCGCGCAAACCTAGAACGTCTTCGATGCGCTGTACGGCATGGGACCGCATGTCACCCGAAAACTGCTGGTCACGAAACACGGTCAACCCCTCTTTCAGGGACAATTGGAACCAGTCGCGGCAAGTGATCCGGTTGCCGGTCCAGTTGTGAAAGTATTCGTGCGCGATCACCGCTTCGATGTCGGCATAATCGGGGTCGGTGGCGGTCTGCGGGCTGGCCAACACAAGTTTGGAGTTGAAAATATTCAACCCCTTGTTTTCCATCGCACCCATGTTGAAGTCATCGACCGCCACGATGTTGAACACATCCAGATCGTATTCACGGCCATAGGCCGTTTCGTCCCAACGCATTGATCTGATGAGACTGTCCATGGCATAGGCGCAGCGGTCTTGATCACCGGGCCGCACCCAGATGTTCAAATCAACCAATCGCCCGGATGCCGTCGTGAAGCTGTCAGAATAGGCCACCAGATCGCCCGCCACCAATGCAAACAAATAGGCCGGTTTCGGCCACGGATCTGTCCACTCGGCCCAACCGGCACCCCGGGCGCTGGGGTTTCCGTTCGACAAAAGTACCGGCATGTCGCCTTCCACGCGGACATGAAATGGCGCCATGACATCGGGACGGTCGGGATAATAGGTGATATGCCGAAAACCCTGAGCCTCGCATTGTGTGCAATACAGCCCCCCAGACATGTACAACCCTTCAAGCGAGGTGTTGCCCGCTGGCGCAATCTCGACTTCCGTTTCCAAAGTGAACTGCCCATCCGGCAGGTGGTCCGCCGAAATGGTCAAGCCGGTTGCATCGGGGATCGCGGCGATCGCCGCACCGTCAATCGCGCAGCGCATGAGGGTCAGACCCTCACCATCCAGCCGCAGATCATGCCGTCCGGGTCGTGCGGGATTGGGTCTAAGTGTCAATCGTGCCAAAATATGCGTCGTCGTCGGGGCCAACCGGAATGTCAGATCAACCTGCTCGACCTCATGGGTAAAGGGCAGATAATCGGCAAGATAGACAGTTTGCGGTGCATCGGTCATCGGCATGGTTCCTTCTTTGGCTGCAGGGATAGACCTGCTTGGCCCAGAAGAAAAGCGTCACAGCATCTCTGCCATCGCCGCAAGTTTCGCCATGGTCTGCAGCCCGAGTCGGTCAGCCCCAAACCCAAGCGCGTGTTTCTTTGCCTCTGGCGTCGGCAACGTGATTCTTTGACTGACCCGCGTACCCTGACCTTCCGGCTCCAGCGTCACCTCGACTTGCATGGGTGACTGGGCATCGTCATCGCCGTCCATCAGAAACTCGATGCGGGTGATGGGGTCGTGCAGCGTAATGCGGTGCCTGTTCGGGAACACCGCGCCATTGGGCCCAATCATGTCAAACCGCCAGACCCCACCAACCACAAGGTTGATCTCTTTGGTCACACAAGAATGACCATCCGGGCCGAACCAGCGCGCAATCAACGCGGGGTCGGTCCAGCATCCCCAGACCTTTTCCGGAGAGGCCGCGATGAACCGTGACAAAACCAACTGGCGATCATCGTCGATCATAGTGTCAGCGCCAATTCATCCAACTGATCAGCACAGATACCCCAACCTTCATAAAAACCCATTTCCTTGTGAGATTGTGCATCAGCCGCGTTACGATGCCGGGCGATTGCCCGATAACGTGTGCCCGCTCCTTCGGCGTCAAAGGTCAGAATGGCTGCAAAGCTGAGCCCTGCGCCCGATTCTGGAACAGCCACGGGGGCATAGTCCGCGCCGAACATATCGGTAAAGACCAGCTTTTGGGTCGGAACGACCTCTAGGATGCTGCCTTCGTTCGGGACCCTTTCACCGTCGGGTCCGTTCATCAAAGTAAAGAAGCGTCCGCCCGGTCGCAAATCAACCACTGCCTCGGACACGGACCACGGCTTGGGGCAAAACCATTGGCAAATCAGCGCCGGTTCCGTCCAGCACCGCCAAACGACTGCCGGCGGAGCTTGCATGAAACGGTCAAGGACAAGGTCGCGGGTCGGGTCAAGGATTAGTGCCATGTCAAGTTACCTTGTGTGCAGGTTGTGTTCTGTTGGTCCAACTGGATCGAAGCCGACACAAATGCCAATGCCGGCAGAGGCTGACAAGTGAATACAATCTTTCTGCCACCTCATATGTCCTCGTCTGCCAGCGTCGCCAGCAGCGCCTCCAACCGGTCGGTTCGCGCTTCCCAAATCGCCCTTTGTGTTTGCATCCAATCCATTGTGGCGACAAATGTTTCAGGGCGGGCAGAACACATGCGAACGCGTCCTGTCTTGACCGTCGAGATGAGTGAGGCCCCCTCCAACACCTGAAGGTGCCGCATCACTGTTGGCAGCGCCAATCCGGTTGGGCGGGCCAGGTCGGAAACTGGGACCTGACCTTGCCCAAGGCGGGCCATGATCGACCGCCGGGTCGGATCCGAAAGTGCCTGAAAAATCAAGGATAGATTTGGGTCATGCTTAGCCATAGAGCTAACTAACATGATGTCCTGCCTTTGGGAAGTGTCGGAATGTTGCGGTACACTATGGATCAAGGGCATTTCCTCGGCCCGTCTGAATGTGTATCGGCCACAGCGACACAGTGCAGGCGCAGCATATCCTTGCGGCGCAAAGCTATTCAGTGTCACATGACACTGGACCCGCGTTTCGAGGAGGAAATCATGGCCACACGCGTTGCGCGCGCCGGTTTGCAGGTTGATCAGGTTTTGGCCGATTTTCTGGAGAACCGGGCACTGCCGGGAACCGGCATTGATCCAGAGCGTTTCTGGTCCGGTTTTGCCGATCTGATCCATGACCTAGGGCCACGAAATCGGAGCCTTCTGGCAAAACGCGAGATGATCCAGTCCCAAATCGACGCATGGCACAAGGCACAGCGTGGTCAGGCTTTTGATCCTGAAGCATATTCGGAATTCCTGCGCGAGATTGGCTATATCTTGCCTGAGGGTGGCGATTTTCAGATCGACACGTCGAATGTCGACCCCGAAATCGCCCAGGTGCCGGGACCCCAGCTGGTGGTGCCGATCACGAATGCGCGCTATGTGCTGAACGCTGCCAACGCGCGGTGGGGGTCACTTTATGATGCGCTTTATGGCACCGACGCGATGGGAAAGGCTGCACCGGGCGGCTATGATCGCGGCCATGGCGCGCGGGTGGTGGCCCGGGCGCGGGTGTTTCTGGACGAAGCATTTCCGATCGCTGGTGCCAGTCACGCGGACGTGCGCCGATACCACGTGGCGAACGGCGCCTTGCTGATAGACGACTTGCCACTGATGCAACCCCGAAAATTTGCCGGATACCGTGGCAACCCCAAGGCACCGGTTTCGATTCTGCTTGTGAACAATGGCTTGCATGTCGAATTGGTCTTTGACCGCGCCCACATGATCGGCAGCCGCGATCAGGCATGCCTTGCCGACATCGTGCTAGAATCCGCCATGTCAGCCATCATGGACTGTGAGGACTCGGTCGCCTGCGTGGATGCCGAGGACAAGGTTCAAGCCTATGCAAACTGGCTTGGCGTGATGCAAGGCAATCTGACGGCCGATTTTGACAAGGGCGGCAGGCCCATGACCCGCTGCCTGAACCCTGACCGTGTATTCGTGGCGCCGGATGGGTCACCTGTGCTGCTGAAGGGGCGCGCCTTGCTGTGGGTGCGCAACGTCGGGCATCTAATGACCAACCCTGCCATTCTGGACCGCGATGGGGCCGAGGTTTTTGAGGGTCTGATGGACGCCATGATCACAGTCCTGATCGCGCGCCATGATCTGAACAAGACAGAAGGTCTGCGCAATTCGCACCACGGGTCGATTTACATCGTCAAACCCAAGATGCATGGGCCGCAAGAGGTGGCATTTGCCGATCAGATTTTTGCCATGGTCGAAGATGCGTTGGACTTGCCGCGCAACACGGTCAAGCTGGGCGTTATGGATGAAGAAAGGCGGACTTCGGTCAACCTCAAGGAATGCATCCGCGCTGCCAAAAGCCGTGTCGCCTTTATCAACACCGGCTTTCTGGACCGGACCGGGGATGAGATCCACACATCAATGGAAGCAGGGCCGTTCAGCCGCAAGGATTTCATCAAGCGCAAATCCTGGATCGGTGCCTATGAAAACCAGAACGTCGACATTGGTCTGGAATGTGGCCTGTCTGGCCGGGCCCAGATTGGCAAGGGGATGTGGGCCGCGCCGGATCTGATGGCAGCGATGCTGGAACAAAAGATCGACCACCCCAAGGCGGGCGCAAACTGCGCCTGGGTTCCTTCGCCTACTGCGGCGACCCTGCATGCCATGCACTATCACAAGGTTGATGTCTTTGCGGTTCAACGCCGGTTGGCGGCGGGCGGACGGCGTGCCTTTGTCGAGACGGTGCTGGAGATCCCGCTTGCGGCCTATCAACGCTGGACCGAGGCGCAGATGCTGCGCGAGGTCGAGAACAACGCCCAAGGCATCCTGGGCTATGTCGTGCGCTGGATTGATCAGGGCGTGGGATGTTCCAAGGTGCCTGATCTGCATGATGTCGGCTTGATGGAGGACCGGGCGACCTGCCGCATCTCGTCGCAGCATATCGCAAACTGGATGCATCATGGCGTGGTCACCGAAGAACAGGTCGAGGCCGCGTTGCGCAAGATGGCGGTTCTGGTCGATGGACAGAACGCGGGCGATCCGTTGTATCGACCGATGGCCCCGGAGTTTGACGGCATCGCCTTTGCGGCGGCCCGCGATCTGGTGTTCAAGGGGCTGACGCAGCCCTCTGGATATACCGAGCCGATCCTGCACGCCCGCCGTTTGCAGGCAAAGGCCCGCAATCATTAGGCAATGAGGCGTCCAGATCTGGACGTTTTATAAAATCGTTTGATTTCAATGGGTTAATTTTCCAAAATTAACCCATTGAAAACTATTGGCCAGAATCCGGCCCGGACATCGTCAGCCGAGGTCCAGTGCAATCGCGTGGACACGCTGGTTCAGATCGCCAAGAGCCGCATGGACAGCACGGTGGCGGGCCACGCGGGGCATGGCTGCAAGCGATGCGGCGCGCAGGTGAATGGCGAAATGGCTTGCGCCCGATCCATCGTCGCCACTGTGTCCGGCGTGTCGGTGGCTTTCGTTCACCACCTGCAATTCGGTTGGCTGAAAGGCGCGTGTCAAGCGGGTTTCAATCTCTTCTTGAACTTTCATTTCGTCGCAACCCCTTCTATCCGCCTGCAAAACAACTAGACTATGCAGCCTGAGTCGAAAAGGTCGCGTTATGTCCAAACCACCGTTGTTTGAATTTGATATCCGGGTTTCGTCTGACAAGGCGAAACGCAAGACGACACGGCGTGGCATGTCGGGGGCGTTCGAGACGTCGCAAAAGGGCTGCGATTTTCCAAACTGCACCGAAAAAGGGGCCTACCGCGCGCCAAAGTCGCCCGACCATCTGGATGAGTTTTTCTGGTTTTGTCGCGACCACGTGCGGGAATACAATCTGAAGTGGAACTTTTTCGGCGCGGCCACGGATGAGGAATTCCAAAAGCTGCTGGAAAAGGACCGTTTGTGGGAACGCGAAACCAAACCCTTCAGCCGCAAGGATGATGGCCGGGCATGGGCGCGGCTGGGGGTGGATGACCCCTTGGGCCTGTTGGGTGACAAGGCCACCCAAAGCAAGGTCAAGACTGTAAGCAACGCGACCCGCAAACTGCCCGCACCAGAACGCAAGGCGGTTGAAATCCTGGATGCGCGCGACAGCTGGACCAAGACCGAAATCCGCAAGCAATACAAAGGTCTGGTCAAGGACCTTCATCCTGATATGAACGGTGGCGACCGGTCCGATGAGGAGCGTTTGCAAGAGGTGGTCTGGGCATGGGACCAGATCAAGGACAGCCGCTATTTCAAGGAATAGGCGACGTAGCGCAGGGCGACTGCACCGAGAAGCCAGACCAGAAGGCTGACAGGGGTTTGGGTGATGCCGGCCCAGACGATCAGCGGACCAAAGACAAGACCCAAGGGGATGTCGTCAGGCCAGCCGGTATAGGCCCCGGCCAAGGAAGCGCCAAGCGTTGTGGCAAGACCGGCGGCGAGCGGGGCCCATATCGGGTGTTCTTTGGCAAACAGCGGGGCGGTCAGCGCCCCGGCCAGGGCCGCGCCGATGCAGGCGGCCAGAATCAGATCGGGGCTGTCGAAATTGGTCAGGGTCAACAGCGTGGCCCCGCCCCAAAGACAGGATATCAGGGACAGAATCGCGCGTTTCATGGGGCCCTCCTACGCTGAGATGCAGGGTGGCGGGGTCATGTGCAGGAGGCGTGCAGCGCATTTGCAGGAGTGGCGGGGTGAACCCCGCCCTAAACCCGCCTGATGAAATCATACTTGAGCAGCCAAATCAGGACGCGGTCCACATACATCGGGTTCTGGCCCGTGGCGGTGGCGATCTGATCGACCTGACAGCCCTGCTTTGCCCGTGTGATCACGTCAAGCACGGCGGCAATCTGATCTGCCCCGGCGAAAATGCGGTTGAGGGCGGCGTAATTTCGAAGTGTCAGCAGTTGGGCGAGATCGGGCCGACCTGTCAGATCGGTGGCGACAAAGCCGTCTTGCGCCAGATCGGCCACCTGCGATGGATAGGACCCGAACAACAGGCTGGGCGACGGGGCGACCGGCAGCAGATGCCCCGGAATACGCGTGGCCCGCCCTGCCCCAGCCCTGCGGCGCAGGTCCTGTTCGCCCCACAGCGCCTGAAACTGCGGGATGACGACGGACCAGTCATAGGTTTGGCGCACATGGGCAAGTGCAGCCGCCCCCATCCGGCTGCGCAGGTCCGGGTTGATGGCCAGCGCCACGATACGCGCCGTGAGGTCGGGCATGTCAACCTCGGTCATGGCCGAAACGGCGGCACAGTACTGGCTGTAGTCGTCAATCCCGCCTTGCAGGCGCAGCGATTCATTGGCGAGGTGTCGCGGGCCAAGGCTGCGGGTCTGGACCCGGAAACCGACCTCGGGTGGCACAGTATCCCTTAACCCGTCCCAATCGGACACCAGTTGCGGCAGGCCAGCGGCCATTCCCTCCAGCGGCGCAAGGCCAAAGGTTTCCTGAATGTTGTCAATCATGAACAAGAACACATCCGCCCCGGACAAGGCGGCCTTGCGGTCCTGCGCATTGGCCCCGTCAAGAAGCAAAAAGCCGACATCGGGCATCAGGTCCGCCGCACCTTTGACAAAGACATCGCGGGCATAGGGGTGGCGAAAGATGCCGCAGAACACGACATGCAGTTTTTGCCCCGGTTTCAGCGATTTGGTGGCGGCCTGCATGGCGATATAGATGGGCAGGGGGTCGAACTTCTCATGCGGGGTCAGGCGGGCGATGGTGGTGAACACCACATCGTCGGGGCCGCAATTCAACGTGGCGCGCAGGGAGGCGCGGGCCAGTTCATCGCGCGCGAAATCGTCGCAGTGGATGCCCAAGGGGATGACCGGCAGCATCGGGCGTGGTGGCGGTTCGGTGGAAAACCGGGTACGGATATGGTCGTCGATCAGGTCCATCTGGGTGGCCACCGATGCCCGGACTGAGCGCGAGGTACAAATCAGCGCATCCCAGTCCATCACCGGCCCCATGCGCAGATCGAACATGCCTTGCATGATGCCCATGGTCGATGTGGTATGGGTGATGCCCGAAATCGCCCAGGCAGCGGACCCACTGTCGGCACGGCGCCATGCCTCGGACGCAAAGTTGGCGGCGGGGTAATACAGGGCGGTCAGCGGTGCGATCTTGCCCGGGCGGATCAGGCCGACGACACGCAAGGGCATTTGCGGGCGCAGGGTGCGGGCAAGGGTTGCCACCTCATCCGCCTCGGGGGAGGATTTGGCGAGGATGACGAATTCGTCGACATCGGCGTGACGCAAGAAACCTTTCAGAAAACTCTCGCCCGCCACGCGGCGGCCGTTGATGCCCTTGTCCGCCGGGCGGTAGCCGTCTGACGCGTAAAACAGCGCGGCGTTGGCGGGTTTGGGTGCGGTCATTTGTGCTGCATCCAAAGCCACGGCGTGGGACCGGACCGCCATTCCCACAAGGCAATCAGGCGGTCCAGGTCAGAGAGTTCCTCCATCCAGGCTGGCAGGAAGGTGGACAGCTGGCGGTCGATACGGGTGACGCTGTGGGTGGCGGCAAAGCGGGCAGAGAGGCGGTCGGCAAGGCCAGGCTGCATAACATCGTGACATTCGACCAGAATGTCGGCCTGCCGCAGGCCGGGGGCGGCGACGGGGTCCAGCAGGGCATCCTCGGCGCCTTCGATATCGCAGATGATCACAGTGGGTTGGTTGGTGCAGCGGTCAAAGTCAGCATGATCCATCAGCCCGCCCACCTCGACCCGGTCCGCGACGCCGTTCAGGGCCGCCAGTTTGGCACAAAGCAACCGCGCCGCCGGATTGGCGTCGCGCGCCATGACATGTGACGTGGTCATGCGCCTGGCAAGGCCTATGGCATAGTACCCTTCAGCCGAGCCGACATCAATGACAAGCGGGTAGGCGCGGGCAATGATGGTTTCGATGATCGGGGCAAGGCTCGCCTCATAAACACCCAAAAGGCGGGCGGCGCGCGAGCCTTCACTGGCCGCAGCGCTGTAATCTGTGCCCTGAAACGGGCCGCTTTGGATCGTGGTGCCGGACCGGGTGGCGACGGTGTTGGCCACCAGTTCAGAGCGCCATTTCGCCAGCAAGCGCAGGGCGACCGCAAGGTTTTTGGCATCAGGGTCGAGGCCTGCCAGTCGGCGCAGGGCATCGGTCGCGGCAAGGGTCAGCGGTGACGGCGGCACAACACACTCCGGACTGGTGCCGCAGGATTAGCCGGGCCGCCGGGCGCTGTCCACCGTTTAGGCCGCGGCAAATGTCAGTGCAGCGCCGTTCATGCAATAGCGCAGGCCCGTGGGCTGCGGGCCGTCTTGAAACACATGGCCAAGATGCCCGCCACACCGCCGGCAATGCACCTCGGTCCTTATGCCAAGAAAACCCACATCGCGCTGGGTCGCGACCGCATTGTCCAAGGGTTGCCAGAACGAGGGCCAGCCCGTACCGCTGTCAAACTTGGTGTCCGAGGCAAACAGCGGCAAGGCGCAACCCGCACAAAGATAAGTGCCGGGCCGGCTCTCGGTATCCAGGGGCGAAGAATTGGGCGCCTCGGTATCGGCCTGACGCAGGACGCGGAACTGAGCGTCCGTCAGGCGCGCGCGCCACGCCTCATCGGTCAGGGCGATCTCGAAATCCTGAGCCAAAGCGGGTGCGGCGAGCGCTGCAGGCAGGAGGGCAAGAAAATGGCGGCGGTGCATATTGCGGGCTCCAGAATGGGACGATGGTGCAGCCTAGGCCATTTGGTCGCAGCTTTAGGGCGTTATTTCGCGACCTCACGCGATTGGGAAAGGTCGTGAGGCTGCGTGGTCTCTTGCAGCCCCCGGCAGATTGTTCCAAACAGGGTGGGCAACGCAGGTGCACCACGCCGCCCTGCCCTTTTCGATAAATGGACGCAAAGACATGCTGGATACGGTCGCAAAGCCTACGGAAGAAATCTCGGTGCGCGAGGTGTTCGGCATTGATACCGACATGAAGGTCAAGGGTTTTGCCGAGGCGACCGACCGGGTGCCAGCAATCGACCCGACCTACAAATTCGATCCCGACACGACCTTGGCGATCCTTGCGGGCTATGCCTATAACCGCCGGGTCATGATCCAAGGCTATCACGGCACCGGCAAATCAACCCATATCGAACAGGTTGGCGCCCGTCTGAACTGGCCAACCGTGCGCGTCAATCTGGACAGCCACATCAGCCGGATCGATCTGATCGGCAAGGACGCCATAAAGCTGCGCGACGGCAAGCAGGTGACCGAGTTTCACGAGGGCATCCTGCCTTGGGCGCTGCGCAACGCTGTGGCACTGGTGTTTGACGAATACGACGCGGGTCGGCCAGATGTGATGTTCGTGATCCAGCGGGTTCTGGAACATGACGGCAAACTGACCTTGATGGACCAGAACGAGATCATCACCCCGCACCCGTGCTTTCGACTGTTTGCGACGGCCAACACGGTTGGTTTGGGCGATACCACGGGCCTGTATCATGGGGTCCAGCAGATCAACCAGGCTCAGATGGACCGTTGGTCGCTGGTGGCCACGCTGAACTACCTTAGCCACGATGCCGAGGCGGCGATCGTCCTGGCCAAGTCGCCGCATTACAACACCGACAAGGGCCGCAAGACGATTGGCCAGATGGTCACTGTGGCCGACCTGACCCGTACCGCCTTTATGAACGGCGATCTGTCGACGGTCATGTCACCGCGGACCGTGATGAACTGGGCGCAAAATGCCGAGATTTTCCGCAATGTCGGCTATGCCTTCCGGTTGTCCTTTTTGAACAAATGCGACGAATTGGAGCGGCAGACCGTGGCCGAATTCTATCAACGCTGCTTTGGCGAAGAACTGCCAGAGAGCGCTGCCAGCATGGCGATGAAGTGAGGCCTTTCGCATGATCCGGCACGCAGCGCTCTTTCGTCTGCACCATGCCGCCGGATCGCCAGAGGAGGTCAGTTTCCTGCAGGCCCTGTCCGGGCTTGCAGCCCTTCGCGGCGTTGCGGATTTCCAGATTGCCCGCGAAATCAGTCCGAAGAATGACTTTGACTTTGCGGTGTCGATGACATTTGCCGATCAGGCCGCCTATGACGCCTATAACGACGATCCCAGCCATGTCTCTTTTGTGACCGGGCGATGGGTGCCGGAAGTGT
Organism: Rhodobacterales bacterium; assembly: GCA_031384005.1. Taxonomy (GTDB): domain Bacteria; phylum Pseudomonadota; class Alphaproteobacteria; order Rhodobacterales; family Rhodobacteraceae; genus Stagnihabitans. The sequence goes on from JANNAF010000071.1 coordinate 16,194, forward strand.
CGATATTCATGGAGCATGATACGGTTGCTTTGACGGGTTGAAGTCGACAATTTCGCTAAAATGCAAGGGCTCGGCCATGATCTGGCCGGGCCTTTGCTTTGGTATCGTCGCGGGTCGGCTGCAACGTCGGTGTCTGTCGATGGAGTGGGCCAAGATGCGATGGATATGGGTGATTGGGCTGACACTGGTCTGCGGCACGGCGCAGGGCGAAACGCCGCGGGCACAAGACTGTCAAGTCAGCCAGGTGGTCGATGGCGATACGCTGCATCTGATCTGTGACGAGCGGCGATACAAGCTGCGGCTGTTGGGATATGACACACCCGAGATTTCGCGCCCGGCCTGCGCGCGCGAGGCCGCAGCCGGCGCGCGGGCCACCAGGGCACTGCAGGCTTTGGTGGCAACCGGGCCCGTGACCGCCCTGCGGCTGGACGGACGGGACCGCTATGGCCGCGATTTGGGTGAACTGGCGATCGGGGGGCAGGACGTCGCAACCGTGATGCTGGCATCCGGGTTTGCGCGGCCGTATTCAGGCGGGCGGCGGCAAAGCTGGTGCAACGGCTGAGGAAGATGGGCAAACCGTCTTTTCCCAAGGGGAAAAGACGAACTGCCCATCCTACAAGGGGCGTTCCACGGCCGGTGATTGGTCAACCAAACATTAACCCTTTTGCGCGATGTTTACGGAATGACCCAATATCGCCGCCTCCTGCTCCCCGGAGCGACCTATTTCTTCACCGTCCGGCTGGAACAGCGCGGCGCCACAACTCTGACAGATCACATCAACACCCTGCGTTTTGCCTATGCCCGGGCAGTCCAGGAGTTTCCGGTGACCTGCCACGCCATGGTTGTTTTGCCAGACCATCTCCATGCGATCTGGACCGAGCCAGAGGGTGAGGTCTGGTATTCCGAGCGTTGGCGCCGGATCAAGGCCCGGTTCACCCACGCCATAGCCGAACCCGTCCCCCAGCGCCCCAGCGTCACGGCCAAGCGGGAACGTGGCCTTTGGCAGCGGCGGTTCTATGAGCATGCGATCCGCACCGAGGATGAGTTTGCGCGTGCGATGGATCATTGTCGCCTGAACCCGGCGCGGCATGGCCTGGTGACCGATCCGGACCTTTGGCCCTATTCCAGCTTTGCCAAGGCACAAGGCAGGCGCGCCCAACTGACGGCTGCGTGACTTGTAGGATGGGCAGTTCAGCTTTTCGCTTGCGAAAAGTTGGTTTGCCCATCTGGGTCACAGATTTCGCAAACGCCTTATTGATTGGCAAACTCTTTGGCGCGATGATGCGAAAATGGGCGAACTGCGAACAAACCTTGACCGAATTGCTGCCTGCCTGATCGCCATGACCATGGCCGCGCCGCTGTGCGCCCAATCAACCCGTGATCCTGTGAGCCTGTTTGCCATCTGCACCGGCAGGCTATCGGCGGTCATGGAATTTCAGTGGCTGATGCAGGATCCCGCAGCGGATGACACCCAAAGGGCGCGCGACGCGATGGTTGAACTGCTGGAGGCCGTCTTGTCAAAGCATCAGCGTTCCAGCGCCATGGCGCTGCGGGTCACAGCCAAACTGGCCACGGCAAACCTGTTGCACCGCGCCCGTTTCAGATCTTTGCGTGGTGACGCTGAATGGGCAGAAAAAAGGGCGGCGCAGTTGATCGCCAACTGCACCGCCCTGATGATCAGTTGACCGGTATCAGCCCTTGCGCGCAGCCATGGTTGCGTTCGCCCACCAGACCACATCGTCCAGCGTCGCCTTGGCAGAGGCAAGCAGGCCCGCTTCGATATCGGCAATCTTGCCCGAGCCGCCCATTCCGGGATGCACACGGAAGAAGTCGCCACCGCCGATATGGACTGCGTTGCGGACCGGAACCATCTGCAGTTCCACCGCGATCGCGCGCAGGTGCTGCAACGCCGAGGTGCCGCCCATCGAGCCATATGCAATGGCCGCAGCCGGTTTGTGCGCCCATTCTACATAGGCTTGGTCAAGGGCATTCTTCAATGCGCCGGTGACAGAACGGTTGTATTCGGCAACCACAAAGATGTAGCCGTCAAATTCGGCCAGCTTTTTCTGCCACTTGACCGCGTGGGCGTCCTGCGTCGGCACCCAGGCATTCGACGCCATTTCGTTGAACATCGGCAGGTCATAGTCGCGCAGATCCACCAGTTCGATGTCCATGTCGGTGCGCGCCTGGGCCTGGGCGAGCATCCACTGGGCGGGCAGATCGGCAAATCGTGTCGCGCGGGTCGATCCGATGATAAGAGCGATTTTCGGTTTGGTCATGATCTGGTCCTTTCGGTTGAGCAATTCTATCGATCAAAAATGGCCCACCGACCGCCACCGCGCAATTGCGCACCACAGCGCGGGGTCTGTGCGCCATTGCACCTTGCCCAGTCGACAGCTTTTTGCCCTGCGGCCCTTGCCGTGGGCCCTGCAGAATGATTTATCTTGTGTCATGAACAAGCCAACCGACAACCCCGCTGATCCCTTCAAGAAAGCCTTGGCCGAGGCGACCCGGACCATGGCGGATGATCCAGAAATGACGGTGACCTATTCGGTTGATCCGTCTGGAATGAACAAAGAGGGTGTGCGCCTGCCGCAGGTGTCACGCCGTATGACGCGTGACGAGGTTATGCTGGCCCGCGGTACTGCCGACGCCTTTGCGTTGAAGCGTCGGTATCACAATGAAAAGGTCGCCACAAAATACGCACCAACCGGTGCTTTGGCGCGCGACATCTTTGACGCGATGGAAACCGCCCGGTGCGAGGCGGTGGGCGCGCGGGCGATGCCCGGGACAGCGACCAATATTGATGCCAAGATCGCACATGAGGCGGACCGCAAGGGCTATGCCCAGATCACCAATTCGTCCGAGGCACCCCTGCCTGTGGCGGCAGGGTACCTTGTGCGGCATTTGGCAACCGGGCGTCCCTTGCCCAAGGCGGCGGCCAATGTGATGGACTTGTGGCGCGGTTTCATCGAGGATCAGGCGGCTGGGACGCTGGGCAATCTGGACCGGGTGCTGGAAGACCAGTCTGCCTTTGCCCGTTTGGCGCGCCAGATGATTGCTGACCTTGGCTATGGCGACCAGTTGGGGGATGACCCTGACCGTGGTGACGAAGATCAGACCGGCGAGGACGATCAGGACGCCGACGCCCCCGAAGAACAAGGCGCAGACGAGGCCGAATCCGAAGAAAGCGAAGCAAGCCCCGAGCAGAGCCAGGAAGACCAGCAGGACGAAAGTCAGGCGCAGGTTACCATGGAAGACAGCGCCGACATGGAAACCGGCGATGAGGCCGAACTGCCTGAGGGTGAGGCCCCGCTGGAGCCGCCGCCGCCTGCCCCTTATTCCGACGCTGACCCGAACTACACGGTCTATACCACGGATTTCGACGAAGAAATCCGCGCCGAGGAACTGGCCGAGCCGGCCGAATTGGAGCGGTTACGTGCCTATCTGGACCAGCAATTAGAGCCTTTGAAAGGGGCTGTGTCGCGGTTGGCCAACAAGCTGCAACGTCGGTTGCAGGCACAGCAGAACAGATCGTGGTTGTTTGACCTTGAGGAGGGCACGCTGGATGCGGGCCGTCTGGCGCGGGTTGTGGCAAACCCGACGACGCCCCTGTCGTTCAAGCAGGAAAAAGATACTGAATTCCGCGATACCTGTGTGACGCTGCTGCTGGACAACTCTGGCTCCATGCGCGGTCGACCGATTTCGATTGCCGCCATCTGCGCCGATGTTCTGGCGCGAACCTTGGAGCGGTGTTCGGTCAAGGTTGAAATCCTGGGATTTACCACCCGCGCCTGGAAGGGTGGCCAAAGCCGTGAACGCTGGTTGGCGCAAGGCCGCCCGCAGGGTCCGGGGCGGCTGAACGATTTGCGGCACATCATTTACAAAAGCGCCGACACGCCGTGGCGCAGGGTCAGGCCCAATCTGGGTCTGATGATGAAAGAGGGCCTGCTGAAGGAAAACATCGACGGTGAGGCACTGGAATGGGCGCATCGCAGGCTGGGAGCAAGGCCAGAGGCGCGCAAGATCCTGATGGTGATTTCAGACGGTGCACCGGTTGACGACAGCTCGCTTTCAGTAAACCCGGCGAACTTTCTTGAAAAGCATCTGAGAGACGTCATCGCGATGGTAGAGCGGCGGCGGGCCGTGGAGTTGATCGCGATTGGCATTGGGCATGACGTTACGCGCTATTATCAACGGGCCGTCACGATCACAGACGTCGAGCAATTGGCGGGGGCGATGACAGAACAGCTGGCCGGGTTGTTCGAAAGCGACCCCAAAAAACGGGCACGGGCGATGAACGGGCGCCGGGCGGCCTGACATGCCGGGGGCCCCTGTGTCCCCGGACCGCCGCAGATATGTGTGAAAAGATGAAATGAGAGGCATGATGTTCCAGACATTTGACTCGGTGGCCTCGGCTGCGCAGGGGCCGGGGCGTTTGATAGCGCTGCGGTCTGTTCTTGCGGCCGAGGGGTTGGCGGGGTTCATCGTGCCACGGGCGGATGCCCATCAGGGCGAATATGTGGCCGAGCGGGATGAGCGGTTGCAATGGCTGACCGGGTTTACCGGGTCAGCGGGGTTTTGCATCGTGCTGCCGGATGTCGCGGGGGTGTTCATCGATGGGCGCTACCGGACGCAAGTCAAGGGACAGGTGGATTTGGGGCACTTTACCCCGGTGCCTTGGCCCGAAGTGTTGCCGGGCCCGTGGACCGTCGAACATCTGGCAGGGGGAGTGATCGGTTATGACCCGTGGCTGCACACGACCGAGGAGATCGACAAGCTGGAAAAGGCGGTTGCGGGGCACGGGATAAGTCTGCGTCCGGTTCGCAACCTGATTGATGCGATCTGGCATGATCAGCCGGGGCCACCGCTGGGCCAGGCCTTTGTGCATCCTGATGCCGTGGCGGGAGAGAGTTCGGCGGCCAAGCGGGCGCGTTTGGCCGCACAGTTGCACAAGTCTGGGCAGGCGGCTGCGGCGATGACTTTGCCTGACTCGCTGTGTTGGTTGTTGAACATCCGGGGCGCGGATGTACCGCGCAATCCGGTCGTGCAGGGATTTGCCATTCTGCATCAGGATGGGCGGGTTGATCTTTTTGCCGAGGCCGCCAAGTTTGGCGTCGAGGTTCTGGCGCATATGGGTCCGCATGTTGTGTTGCATCCGGTCGCCGGATTTGTGCCCGGGTTGCAGGCGGTGGTGGGGCAGGTAAGGATTGACCGCACCTCGGCGCCGATCTTGCTGGCGCAGGAATTGGCGGCGGGTGCGGTGGTTTGGGGGGACGATCTGTGTCGTCTGCCCAAGGCGTGCAAGAACGCCGCCGAGATCGAGGGGATGCGCGTTGCCCATCTGCGCGATGGGGCGGCGATGGTCGAATTTCTGGCTTGGCTGGAGGCGGTTCTGCCGCAGGGGGGCCTGACCGAGATTGATGTGGTGCGGGCGTTGGAGGGGTTCCGGCGGGCGACCAATGCGTTGCATGATATTTCCTTTGATACCATTTCGGGTGCGGGGCCCAACGGCGCGATCATGCATTACCGGGTGACCGAGGAGAGCAACCGCGTTGTGGGAACCGACACGCTGCTGTTGGTTGATTCGGGCGCGCAATATCTGGATGGCACGACGGACATCACGCGGACGGTGGCGGTGGGGGATCCGGGCGATCTGGCGCGGGCGTGTTTCACGCGGGTGTTGCAGGGGATGATTGCGATCAGCCGGGCGCGGTGGCCACGCGGGTTGGCGGGGCGCGATCTGGATGGGTTGGCACGGTATCCGTTGTGGCTCGCTGGCATGGATTTCAACCATGGCACCGGGCATGGCGTGGGGGCGTTCCTGTCGGTGCATGAGGGGCCGCAGCGGATCAGCCGTCTGTCGGAGGTTGCGTTGGAGCCGGGGATGATCCTGTCAAACGAGCCGGGGTATTACCGCGAGGGGGAGTGGGGCATTCGGATCGAGAACCTGATTGTGGTCGAGGTCGCACCCCGGTTGGCGGGGGGGGATGACCGGGATCAGTTGGGGTTCGAGACGCTGACCTGGGTGCCGCTGGACCGCCGTTTGATCGTGGTGGGGATGCTGGCGCCGGGGGAGAGGGCGTGGATTGACGCCTATCATGGACAGGTTTTTGGGTTGATGGAGGGGCGGGTTTCAGCCTCGGCACGGATGTGGCTGGAGGGGGCTTGCGGGCCGTTGTGAGAGTGTCCGCGCGCGGACACTTTGGGAAGTCGTTTAGAGTCAGGGACTTGGGATTTTCTGTTAACCAGGTGGAAAGGTTTGGCGGGGGTGCTAAATCTGATCCAAACAAGGGAGAATGGCATGGCTGACCATATTCAGATCACACCCGCAGGCCGCTACCGCGTCCGCATGGGCGATGTGGTGATTGGCGAGACGGAGCGGGCGCTGCATCTGGCCGAGGGCGGGCGGGGGGCGGTGGTTTATGTGCCGCGCGCCGATATGCGGATGGAGTTGCTGACGCCGACGACGCACCGCACAACTTGTCCGTGGAAGGGCGAGGCCAGCTATTTCTCGATTGGCGAGGCGGCGAATGTGGTGTGGTCTTATGAGACGCCCAAGGTGGGGTCGGAGGCGATTGCGGGGTGTTTGGCGTTTTATCCGGCGGTGACGGTGGAGCGGGTTTGAGGGGGCGAGCGGGGAGCCGGTGACCAAGCGTAAAGTGCTGCTTTCGGGGGTGGTTGGCTTCATTTTGTTGGCCATCGGATTTGTTTCGAGGCCAGCAAGTGACCACAGAAGCCTGAACGCGATGGCTGTTTCTGCGCAGACTTCGTTTGAGACAGGTGACCTATGGTCCCAGATTGCTGTGTTGGGCGGCGGGATGGTTCTGTTCTGCCTCGTCCTATTGCAGGTCACCATAACCTTGTTTTACCCAGCCGTGCGAGATCAGCGACGCCGCATGTTTCCACAAATGCCGGATGAGCCGATATTCGAGGCTCTTTTGATCAAGGATTGGAAGAAGCGGGCGTAGGGTGGGTGAAACCCACCGTTTTCGTTCGGTCCAGGGCGTGGTGGGTTGGCACCCACCCTACCACTTGGACATAACTCATTGAGTTAAATTGATTTGACGCCCCTTGCCCGCGTGCGAGCCCTAGCCCGCCGTCTGTCTGATCCGATCCACCATCGCGCGCAGGCCGTTTGACCGTTGCGAGGAAAGGTGGTCGTTCAGGCCAAGGCGGCCCAGTTCGGCGGGGGCGTCGACGGCGCGGACCTGTTCGAGGGTCAGACCCGCGTAGAGATGGTGCAGGATGGCGATCAGGCCACGCACGATCATGGCGTCGCTGTCGCCTTGGAAATCGAAGTGATCCTCTTTGACGAGGGGGCGCAGCCAGACTTGGGAGGCGCAGCCGTCTACCTTGAGCGCGGGAACCTTGAAGGCGTCATCAAGGGGGGGCATGGCGCGGCCCAGTTCGATGACGTGGCGGTAGCGGTCTTCCCAGTCATCAAGGAATTCAAACGTGTCGGCGAGGTCTTCGAATGCGGCGGTGGCCATCGGGTTCTCCTGTACTTGGGTGAAGTAATGCGGGCCGGGGCCAAGGTCCAGTGCCGTCACAGGCTTTTCAAACCCTGCGGCATCGGCTACCCAAGGTGTGTAGTCTGGGGGTGCGCCTGCGATGAAATTGCCGATCCTTGCCGTTTTGATCCTGATCACCGCCCTGCCCGGCTGCGCCCGTCTGCGCGACTCGCGGTTCAACCCGTTGAACTGGTTCGGGCCGGGGCAAGAGGCGGCGGTGGCGGACTTGTATGTCCGGCCCGAGGACCCAAGGGCGCTGGTGGCGCAGGTCACCGAGTTGCGCGTCGAACCCTATCCCGGTGGTGCGATTGTGCGGGCAACCGGGGTGCCGCCCTCCCAAGGCTATTGGCAGGCGGAACTGGTGGCGCAGGAGGTCGATGAAAACGGCCGGTTGGTGTTCGAATTCCGGGTGTTTCCGCCGTTGGAACCTGCCGCACCCGGCACGCCCTATTCCCGGCAGATCACGGTTGCGGCCAGCATCAGCAGCGTCGCCCTGCAAGGGGTTGGTACGATCGTGGTGCAGGGTGCCGGCAACGCCCTGTCGTCCGGGCGTTGAGGGCACAATTGTCCGGAGGTTAGCGCGCCCCGGCTACAGCCGGACCACCCGCACCTCGTTGCCCTTGGCCGATAGCGCAATTTCACCCCGGCAGAGGCGCAAGGCGTCGTCGCCAAACGCCTCGGCCCGCCAGCCTGTCAGCGCCTCGACATCACGCTCGCCTGCGGCGATGGCGTCAAGGTCGGAGGAGGAGGCGATCAGTTTGGGGGCGACGCCCAGGCTTTCGGATTTCGCCTTCAGCAGCACGCGCAGCAGGTCGGCCAGCGCCGGGTTGACCTGCAACTGTTCGCGCGACAGGTCGGGTTTGGGCATATCCTCGGGCTTGGTGTCCATACCCGCCTTGATGGCGGCCAGGATGCCGTCGGCAATCTCGGACTTGCGCCCCTCACGCAAGAGCAGGCGGGAGCGGCCCAACTCCTCGACCGTGGTGGGGCGGGTGGAGGCGAGTTCCAAAAGGGCGTCGTCCTTCATCACGCGGCTGCGCGGTACGTTGTTGGACTGGCAATAGGTTTCGCGAAAGCGCGCCAGCTCTTTGACCACGGCCAGAAAGCGCCCCGAGGTGGTGCGGGTTTTGACGCGCAACCACGCCTCATCGGGGGTGGTGGTATAGGTGGCGGGGTCAAGCATGATCGCCAGCTCTTCCTCGACCCACGGTTGGCGTCCGGTTTTCACCAGTTGGGCCGCAAGGAATTCGTAGATCACCCGCAGGTGGGTGACATCGGCCAGCGCATAATCCATCTGTGGTTTGGTCAGCGGGCGGCGCGACCAGTCGGTAAAGCGCGAGGTTTTGTCGAGGTCAGCCTTGGCGATTTTCTTGACCAGGGTTTCATAGCCCGCCTGTTCGCCAAAGCCGCAGACCATGGCGGCGATCTGGGTGTCAAACAGCGGTTCGGGGAACACGTTGCCTTCGACAAAGAAAATCTCAAGGTCTTGGCGGGCGGCGTGGAACACCTTGACCGTCGCCTTGTGGCGGAACAGGTCATAAAGCGGTTCCATCGACATGGCCGCCCCTTCGATCGGATCGATCAGCACGGCGTCGCCGTCTTTGCCGGGCAGCGCGGCCTGGATCAGGCACAGTTTGGACCAATAGGTCCGTTCGCGCAAAAACTCGGTGTCCAAGGTGACATAGGGTTCGTTTTTGGCAGCGGTGCAGAAGGCGGCAAGGTCTTCGGTGGTGGTGATCACACGCATGAGGCGACTTTCG
>JANNAF010000101.1:0-2715 GCA_031384005.1 Rhodobacterales bacterium
CCCACAGCAGAATTGCGCAGCGTCACACCTGTCGACCCGCCCAAGCCCGCCGCGTTCAGATCAAACCCTGCCGCCTCGAATGTCAGGGTGCCATGGGTGTAACTGGCACCCGAGGCAACCCAGTTGCCCGCCAGCGCAACCGTTGCCACGGCCCCGGCGCTGACGCGGATCAGGTCCGCACCATCGGCAAAACCGCGCACCACGTCACCGCCATTGGCCAGACTGATCGCATACAGATCGGCCCCCCAGCCGCCCTCGAACGTGCGGGCCGTGGTGGCGTTCTGAAACGTGTCATCCATGACAGTGCCGATGATCACCTCGATATCATCGCCTGCACCGGTCTGGATGGTGTCTGTCTCGGTATAGATATCGCCGTACCAGTCGTGAAACGCCTTGGTGATGGTGCCATTGGCGTTCAGCGTGATGGAATAGGTGCCGTAACCAAGGTCATCAAACAACTTGGCATAAGACAGCGTATCCGTCCCCGACCCGCCCGAATAGGTATCCCACCCCTGACCCGCCAGCATGGTGTCATTGCCACCCCCGGCCAGAACCCGGTCCGACCCATAATCCAACGACCCGCCCTGCACCCACCAATCGCTGTCGCCATACAGCAGGTCATTGCCATTCCCGGCGTCGATCAGATCATCGCCCGCCGCACCAAAGATCGAATCGCCGCCAAGGCTGCCATAGACCTCGTCCCGCCCGGCATGGCCGCGATAGTCGATCCGCATGTTGTAAGAGGTCAGAACCTCGACCCCGCTGAACGCGCCGGTCATGACCCCGCTCAAGCTGCCGGTGCCGACGTCGGTCATCGTGACAGTGGTCACCAGACCCGACGACAGGATAAAGGTCAGATTGTCGGTGTCGGCCCCCATGTCCAGCGCCAGATTTGCCGCGCCAAAGACGCTGATCACATCATTGCCGGCCCCGGTCAGGACCGTATTGTTGCCGCTGCCCGACAGGGTCACCTGATCATTTCCGCCACCCGTGATGTATTCCGCGTCGCCCAGCTGGCCATAGATGCGGTCGTGGCCATTCCCGGTGACAAACGATTCGAACCCCGAAATCTGGCTGCTACCGACCGACCCGCCAGACACCGTCAAATCGCCTGCCAGCCCGGTCATATCCAGCCGGTCCCAGCCCGCCCCACCCGACAGCAAGTCCAAACCGCCGCCATCAGCATAGATCAGATCATTGCCCGCCCCACCGTCCAACAGGTTGGCCGCACTGGACCCGCGCAACGTGTCGGCCCCGACCGTGCCGCGAACCCCCTCGATCCCGGCCAGCGTGTCGCCCGCCGCCGCCCCCGTGTTGGCATATGTCCCCGACAGATCCACCGCCACCACCACGGTGGCAAAGGTGTAATCGACCACGTCCCGCCCCTGCGCGCCGTCCAGATTGTCCGCCTGATTGCTGCCCGCCAGCGTCTCATTGCCCCAGACGCCCAAACCCGCATTGGTATTGCCCGCCACATTCATCAACTGGCCGACAAATACCCCGGTGGACCCCGCACTCAGCACCGACACCGTCACTGGTGTTGAAAACAGAATCTCGGTCGTGACGGCGGCGGCCAAGCCTGCACCGGGCGTGCCCAGCATGGCGCGCTGAATATGGGTGACCGTACCCGACCATGTATTGCTGAACGCATCATAGCTGATCCCAGTGCCGATCAGATGGCTGAACGTGCCATCGCTGTTCTGAAACACCAGATCCGACGCCGTGGCGCCCACGACGCTGCCAAAGCCTGACAGCCACGCCACCATGTCTATATTGGCAGCCGAGTGTCTTTGGGTGATCAACATGCCGTGCCCTCCGCCTTGCGCAAACTATGCGCTGGACAGGGGCCCTTTTCAACTGCTGGCTACAGGCGGCCGTCTGCGATCCGCAACTCGCGCGCCCGGCTCAGGATCGCGTCCTCGACCGCGCGGATTGTCGCCGGGTCCACCGCCCCGCCACCCTGCGTCTGCATCGCCAGCTTCAACGACCGTGCATCCAATGCGGGGTCCTGCACCAGAATGGTCGCGCGGTAGGCCCGACCGCCCCCCGGTGGCCGCCCATACCCGGTCACAATGACCCCGGTGAACGGATCAACCGACTCGATTGGCAAAAAGTTCAGCACATCCAGCGCCGCCGCCCAGATGTACTTGTTGACCTTGACCGTGACATTGGGATCATCGCCGCCATTGAACAGATCGCGCAACCGTCCGGCGTTGGGCCGCCCGGTCCGTGTGATGCCCAGCGCGGCGTCGGTCTGCTGTTGCGACACCTCGGAAATATCGGGCCGCGGCGTTGCGGGACCGCCGCCAAACAGCCCGCCGCCACCACAGCCCGCCAGGGCCATCATCACGACGACAGCCGGACCGATAGTTATAAGGCGGTGAAATCGCATCCTGACCCCCGAAAGACCTTATGTTGTCTAGCCCACAGTCGGGGGGACTGCCAAGGGGTTTCCCTGCCGCCCGAACACGCCCCAACGGGCCAATCCCCGATTCGTCCGCCCAATCGTTGCCACAATCCGGGCACCTTCCCCCCGCCACACCCCGATTTTCCGCAGTATGGCGCCCCGACCCGGCCGATTTGGCCCTAACAAGGCCGGGACCATGGCAGAACTGTGGCAAAGCTGCACCAATGGTTTTCCGTTACACCCACCGCCCGCCGACTCGCGTTGCAATCACAGGCCTGACATAGGAAATAGGCTCCATACCCAGTTCG
>JANNAF010000197.1:0-2091 GCA_031384005.1 Rhodobacterales bacterium
TGTGATGGGCGTGTCGGGTTGCGGCAAAAGCCTGATTGGCCAGACACTTGCCACCGCCATGGGCCTGCGCTTTATCGATGGTGACAGCCTGCACCCCCCCGCCAACATCGCCAAGATGCGCCGGGGCGAACCGCTGACCGACGCCGACCGTGCGCCGTGGCTGGACAGTGTCGGTAACACCGTGCGCGCTGATGGCACCGTCGTCGCCTGTTCCGCCCTGAAACGCGCCTACCGCGACCAGATCCGCGCCTGTGCCGCCGCCCCTGTGACATTTCTGTATCTGCGTGGCCAGCGCGCCACGCTGCTGGCCCGCATGTCCACCCGTCCGGGCCATTTCATGCCACCTGCGCTGTTGGACAGCCAGCTTGCCACGCTGGAACCACCCGCCCCGGATGAGGCGCATCTGACCGCCGATATCGAACTGACCCCTACGCAGATCATCGCCATTTTCAGCCAAGGATTGCAGCCGTCATGAACATCGCATTGATCGGGGCAGGAGCCATGGGTGGGGCCATCGGCACAAGGCTGGCCCAAACCGGGCAAAACCTTACGGTCTATGACCTTGATCCCGCCAAGGTGGCACTGATCACGGCCCACGGTGCGCGCGCCGCAACCTCGGCTGCCCACGCCGCCGCGCAGGCCGACGTCGTGATCATCAGCCTGAACGCGCCCCGCATCATTGACCTTGCGGTGTTTGGCGCGGACGGCGTGGCGGCAGGGGCGCGGCCCGGCACCCTGATCATCGACATGTCGTCGATCGACCCTGCCGCCACCCGCGATCTGGCCGCCCGCGCCGCGGCCCACGGCTTGCGCTGGGTGGACAGCCCGCTGTCGGGCGGCGCGCCCAAGGCGTTGACCGGGGAATTGACATTGATGGCCGGGGGCGAGGCGGCTGATGTGGCCGACGCCCACACTGTCTTGCGCCATCTGTCCACCAATTTTACCCATATGGGGCCGGTCGGTGCGGGCCAGACCACCAAACTGATCAATCAGGTCCTGTGCGGTCTGGGCTTTATGGCTGTGGCCGAGGCGACCCAACTGGCGCTGGATGCCGGGGTTGATGTGCTGAAAATCCCGCAGGCCCTGCGGGGTGGCCGCGCCGACAGCGCCATCTTGCAGGAATACATGCCGCGCTTTGCCACCCGCGATTACCGCCCCACGGGCCGCATCGACAATATGGTCAAGGATCTGAACAGCGCACAGGACCTCGCGCGCCGCACCAACACCTCGATGCCGCTGACGGCGCTGTGTGCCGAGATTCACCGCATGCTGACAGCCGCAGGCTTGGGCGGGCAGGATCAGGCCGCGCTGATGGAATATTTTTCGGGCCCCAACAAGGAACGCTTCACATGATCACCCGCTTTGCCCTGTTTGAGGGCACCATCCACGCAGGCATGACCGACGCCTTTCGCGCCGCCGTTACCACCCGCCTTGTGCCGCTGTGGCGCCAGTTTCCCGGCAACACCGATGTCCGTGTCAGCTTTGGCACCGACCGCGACGCAGGCGCACCCGAGTTTCCGCTGGTTCTGGCCATCACCTATCCCTCGATGGCGGTGATGGAACAGGCCCTGACCTCTGCGGTCCGCGCCCAATCCCGCGATGAAACCGGGTTGATCACGGCGCAGTATTTCACGGGCCGAATCCACCATCACGTCACCGACGCCACCGAATACCGCCCTTGACCCAGGCCCGCACCATGAAGGACGTGGCGCAGGCCGCTGGCGTGTCCGTGATGACCGTCAGCCGCGCCTTCAAGTCCGACGCCTCGGTGTCACAAGCCACCCGCGACCGCATCCGCGCGATTGCCGATGATCTGGGCTATGTCTTTGACGCCACCGCCGCCACCTTTCGCAGCCAGAAAACCAGCTTTGTCGCCGTCACCATCCCGTCGATCAACAACGCCAACTTTGCCGATACCGTCGATGCCCTGACCGAATGTCTGGCCAATGCGGGGATGCAGGTGCTGTTGGGCAACACCGGCTATGACATGGCCAAAGAGGAGGTGCTGATCGAACAGCTGTTGCGCCGCCGCCCCGAGGCGATTGTGGTGACAGGTGGCAGCCACAGCCCGCGCGCCCGCCGCCTGCTGGC
>JANNAF010000322.1:0-4002 GCA_031384005.1 Rhodobacterales bacterium
TGATCAACAACATCGCCAAGGTGCACTCGGGCTTCTCGGTGTTCGCCGGTGTGGGCGAGCGTACCCGTGAGGGGAACGATCTGTATCACGAGATGATCGAATCCGGGGTTATCAATCTGGACGACATGACCAAATCCAAAGTGGCGCTGGTTTACGGTCAGATGAACGAACCGCCGGGTGCGCGCCTGCGCGTCGCCCTGTCGGGTCTGACGCTGGCCGAACAGTTCCGCGATCAGTCGGGCACCGACGTTTTGTTCTTTGTGGACAACATCTTCCGCTTTACCCAGGCCGGTTCCGAAGTGTCCGCACTGCTGGGTCGTATCCCGTCCGCCGTGGGCTATCAGCCGACGCTGGCGACCGACATGGGTGCCCTGCAGGAACGTATCACCTCGACCAAGGCAGGCTCGATCACCTCGGTTCAGGCGATCTATGTTCCGGCCGACGACTTGACCGACCCGGCCCCTGCCACCTCGTTTGCCCACCTTGACGCCACGACCGTTCTGTCGCGCGCCATCTCGGAACTGGGGATCTATCCGGCTGTGGACCCGCTGGACAGCACCTCGCGTCTGTTGGACCCGGCGGTCATTGGCGACGAACACTATATGGTCGCCCGTTCGGTTCAGGGTGTGTTGCAGCGTTACAAGTCGCTGCAAGACATCATCGCCATCCTTGGGATGGACGAATTGTCGGAGGAGGACAAACTGACCGTGGCCCGCGCCCGTAAAATCCAGCGTTTCCTGTCGCAGCCCTTCGACGTGGCAAAGGTGTTCACCGGGTCGGACGGCGTTCAGGTTCCGCTGGACGTGACGATCGCCTCGTTCAAGGCGGTTGTGGCCGGTGAATACGATCACCTGCCCGAGGCAGCCTTTTACATGGTTGGCGGCATCGAGGACGTGAAGGCCAAGGCCCAGCGTCTTGCTGCGGCTGCGGCCTAAGGGGGCATCATGGCAGGCACGCTGCAATTCGACCTCGTCAGCCCGGAACGCCGTTTGGCGTCCCTCGCGGCCACTGAGGTGCAGATCCCGGGCGCCGAAGGCGACATGACGGCGATGGAGGGGCACGCCCCCGGCATCACCACCCTGCGCCCCGGTGTTCTGCGCGCAACCGGGCCGGACGGGGTCAAATCCTATGTCGTCTCGGGTGGCTTTGCGGAAATCACCGCCACGACGATATCGGTCCTGGCCGAACAGGCCATTCCGCTGGAGGAGGTCACTGCCGCGATCATGGACCAGTTGGTGGCCGACGCCACGCTGGCCGCCGCGGTCAACCCCGACAAGGACGCGACCAACAAGGTGGTCGCTGACCTTCTGGCCATGCGGGCCGCCGCAGGCCACTGATTGGCCATTGGTCGTACCAAAAACAAATAAAGGCCCCGATTGATCGGGGCCTTTTTTCTTTCGTGACCTTTTTTCAACCAAGTTCTATTGTAAGTTGCAGTGTGGTTGTAGATTTGAGGCGCGATGAAGCGGATAAGTTCTGGTAGTTTTGGCATACAGCAGGGTTCGCGCGTCTTGTTTTCGGATTTCGCGGATGGCGGGGCAATGTGGACCGGTCAGGGGAACCGCGAAAGCCGCCACCTGATCACGTTTCAAGAGGCGTTTGTCGAGGCTCCCTCGGTCACCGTGTCGATCTCGATGTGGGACATCGACAACAAACATACCTCACGCGCCGATATCACAGCGGAAATGATCACGGCCAAGGGGTTTCATCTGGTGTTCCGCACATGGGGCGACACCCGCGTCGCGCGGGTGCGCGCCGACTGGATGGCCTTGGGCGCGCTGCGCGATGACGACGACTGGGATGTCGAGTAGGGCGGGGTTGACCCCGCCCCGACCCCTGGCAAAGGTGGGGTCAACCCCGCCCTACGGCCGCTGATACATGCCCTCATAAATTGGCACGAGGGTTTCCGTCTCGAACAGCGATGATACAGAGGTACCATTCCAGATGTTCAGGATCGCTTGGGCAAAGATCGGGGCGGTAGGCACGATGCGGATATTCTTGGCCGCGCGCACCTCGTCAGTCGGTTCGATGCTGTCGGTGATGACCAATGATTTCATGACCGAGTTTTCGACGCGCTGCACCGCGCCTTGGGACAAGACGCCATGGGTGATATAGGCGTGCACCTCGGTTGCGCCATTGTCCATCAGCAGTTGCGCGGCCTTGCACAGCGTGCCTGCCGTATCGGCAATGTCGTCGATCATGATGCATTTCTTGCCGGCCACATTGCCGATCACCGTCATTTCGGCAATTTCGCCGGCCTTTTCGCGGCGCTTGTCCACGATGGCCAGCGGTGCCTCGATCCGTTTGGCCAGTTCGCGCGCCCTTGCCACACCGCCGACATCGGGCGAGACGACCATGATGTCAGACATCTGGCCCTTGAAATGGTGTTCGATATCCAAGGCAAAGATCGGGCTGGCATACAGGTTGTCCACCGGAATATCAAAGAACCCCTGAATCTGCGCGGCATGCAGGTCCAGCGTCAGAACGCGGTCCACCCCGGCCTGTGCAATCAGATTGGCGACCAGTTTGGCGGAAATCGGCGTGCGGGCCTTGGCGCGGCGGTCCTGACGGGCATAGCCGAAATAGGGGATGACGGCGGTGATCCGGTCTGCCGATGACCGGCGCAGCGCGTCGGTCATGATCAGCAGTTCCATCAGGTTGTCATTGGCCGGGTTCGAGGTGGGCTGGATGATATACATATCCTCGCCCCGGACGTTTTCGTAAACCTCGACAAAGATTTCGGCATCGTTGAAACGCTCGATCCGCGCCTCGACCAGGTTCACCGACATGCCACGGTGCATCGACATGCGGCGGGCGATCGATTTGGCAAGCGACAGGTTGGCGTTGCCGGAAATCAGTTTCGGCTCGGTGATGGCGGGCATTGGGGGGGGTCCTTCCAGCGGGCAGCATGACGGATTCGTGACGTTGACACCGCTTATCACCCGGATAGGGTCTTGCAAACATCAGCCGAGGGGAACGCGTCAAATGGTTCAGATAGATTACTTCTTTGCGACGATTTCGCCCTTTGTCTATCTGGCGGGCAGCCGGTTGGAGGCGGTGGCCGCCAAACATGGGGCGACGGTGCGCTATGTGCCGATCAATGCGCCGGCGCTGTTTCCGCGCACGGGGGGGCAAGTGCTGGCCGAACGGCATGAGGCGCGCAAATCCTACCGCCTGCAGGAATTGCGCCGTTGGTCGGCGCGTCTGGGGATGCCACTGGACATGACCCCGCTGTATTTCCCGGTCAACCCGGCGCCGTCATCCTATGCCGTGATCGCGGCGGCCAAACTGGGCGGCGGTGATCTGGCGGGGCTGGTCCAGGCCTTTCCCCGCGCCGTCTGGGCCGAGGGGCGCAATATCGCGGATGACACCGTGGTGGCCGACATCGTGGCGCAGCACGGCTTTGACCCCAAGGCGATTGACCGTGGCATGTTCGCCGCCGCCGAAACCTATACCGACAACCTGGAGGAGGCCGTGGCGCGCGGCGTCTTTGGCGTTCCGTTCTATGTGGTGGGGGACGAGCGGTTCTGGGGGCAGGACCGGATCGACGATCTGGATCTGTATCTGGCCAGCCTCAGGGCCTGAGGGCGGCGATCAACCCGTCCACATCGGCCTCGGTCGTGCTCCATGATGCGACCAGCCGCGCAGCCTCGCGGCCCTCGGGGGCGGTCCACGGGTAATACAGCGCACCGCGCGCCCCAGCCCGTTCATGGGTGCCGGGGGTCCATTCGGGGAACAGGATATTGGCCTGCGCCGGATGCAGCAGATGCGCGCCCTCGACCGTTTTCATACCGTCAACCAGCCGCGCGCCCATAAGGTTGGCATGGGTGGCAAGACGCAGCCACAGATCATCGGTCAGGTAAGCCTCCATCTGCGCCGACAGGAACCGATGCTTGGAAAACAGATGGCCGCCGCGCTTGCGCCGCAGTTCAAACTCCCACGCCTTTGCAGGGTCGAACATCACCACAGCCTCAACGCCCAGACAGCCGTTCTTGGTGCCGC
>JANNAF010000326.1:0-8249 GCA_031384005.1 Rhodobacterales bacterium
CCGGTGCCAGCACATGGTCATTGTTCAAATTCTCGACCGGGGCGGAGTTGATGCGGTCCGGCCCCTGCGTCCCATCGGGCGAAATGCGGAACAGACGGCCATCGGCGTTATAGATCAACCACGCCCCGTCCAGCGTCCAATTCGGCGCCTCGATCAATTCCTGGGTGTGATAGATCACCACGGTCTGGCCGGTCACCACATCCAGCACCACCAATTCGCTGGCCTGACGCGGCAACAGACGGCGGGTGTCGGGATCGGGACGCATCGGGGTCTGGGCGGTCATCTGGGCCTCCTGTGGGATTGCCGGGCCAGCCTAGCGCAGCGGCACAGACATCGCCATAACCTGCCTACCGCCGCCCCGACGATTTGGTTTAATCTTGATTTTTGGCCACTTTGGCGGCAGCATCCTGACTGCGACGTTACTTCTATCGACCCTGTCACGCACCAGCGGCCACAGCATTCGATCCCAAGCTGACGTGCCAGGCCGCCGCAATCTCGCGGGCGGCAACCAGACAGGAGGGTTCACGATGGCCAAGGGCACCGTGAAATGGTTCAATGAAACCAAGGGCTTCGGCTTTATCGCCCCGGAAGGCGGCAAAAAGGACGTGTTCGTGCACATCACCGCGCTGGAACGTGCGGGCCTGCGGTCTCTCAAGGATGGCCAACCGGTCACCTTTGACATCGAGGCAGGCCGTGACGGCCGCGAATCGGCCACCAACCTGGCCCTTGCCTAGGCTGGCTGTGCCATGACAAAGGGCGCGCTGCACGCAGCGCGCCCTTTGTAATTTGCCGGCCGCCTTCAGGCAGCCTTGTACATCAGACGTTCGCGCAAGGCATGTTCAAAGCCCACTTTCAACGATACGGCCGACAGGGGCGCACGCAACACGGTCGGCGCAGCGCGGTCCGGTGGAAAGCTTTGGGCCCGACATTCGACGGACACCAGAATAACCGGCACCCGCAGCACCAGTTCCCCCAGCATCTGCACAGCACGTTGCGCGGCAGCCAGTCCACCGACATTGGGTCCATCGCAGTCGATGACCAGCAACCCATAGCCAGCAGGATCGTCGATCACCTCGGCCATGGCCGCAAACAATTCGTCCACCATGTCAACCCTGCAACCCAGCGCGGACAGCCGTTGCACCAACACGGGCGATGCACTTTGCGCTGACAACAAAAGCACGCGAACGCCTCTGGTCACAACGGTCGCGTCGCTGTGGTCAAGTGATCGGATGATTTGCATGAACTTTACCCCATTCTTCCCGTCATTCACCTTTATAGAAAATTGCGGAGAAAATGAGGGGGAAAATGGACAATTACGCCGCGTTTGTCCGCCGGGCCTTGCCAATTGTGGCACGAACAGGATGAATGCCGCGATGGCCGACTATTCCGAACTGATCGATGCGGCAACTTGGGGCTTTATCCGGGCCACAGAGGCCTCATATCCGCCTGACACCGCCACGCTGAGCATTGCACAGCAGCGGGCAATCTATGACCGCATGTGCCGCGCGTTTTTTCAGGGCTATCCGCCGGGCGTGACGGCGCGGGACGAGGCGGTGGCCGGGGTGCCCTGCCGGATTTACCCCGGTGCCGCGCCGACAGTGGTCTATCTGCATGGCGGCGGGTTCGTGGTGGGGGGGCTGCACAGCCATGACGATGTCTGCGCCATGATCAGGGCCGTCACGGGCCTGACCGTGGTTGCCGTCGATTACCGCCTGTCACCCGAACACCTGCACCCCGCTGCATTGGACGACGCGCTGGCCGTTATTCGGGCATTGGGCCCTGTGGTTCTGGCGGGCGACAGCGCCGGGGCCAATCTGGCCGCCGCCGCATCGCATGTGCTGCGCGGTGCCGGGCCACAGCCGCTGGGGCAGGTGCTGATCTATCCCGGCCTTGGCGGCGATCTGAACGCGGGCAGCTACCTGACCCATGCCCAAGCCCCGATGCTGACACGCAGCGACGTGCTGTTTTACCGCGACATCCGCCACGCCGCCCCACCGCCCGATGGCGACCCGACCGTCGCCCCGTTGCAGGACACCGATTTCACCGCCCTGCCGCCCACGGTAACCTTTGGCGCCGAATGTGACCCGCTGTGCGACGACGCCACCCATTACGCGCAGGCCATCGCACGGGCCGGGGGCCGTGCGCATGTCACGGTCGAACCCGGTCTGGTCCACGGCTATCTGCGCGCCCGCGCCACCGTGCCGCGCGCCGCCGCCTCGTTCACCCGCATCACCGCCGCCATCGCCGCCCTTGCCCGCGGCGACTGGCCCTATGGAGATTTATCATGAACCAGCACGCCAACCTCACACATTGGGCCGAACGCACCGACATGGCCGCCGCCTTTCGCTGGACGGTGAAACTGAACCTGCATGAGGCTGTGGCCAACCACTTTTCCCTGGCGGTGAACCCCGAGGGGACACGGTTCCTGATCAACCCCAATGGCCGCCATTTTGGCCGGATCACCGCCTCGTCGCTGGTCGAGATTGACGCCAACGACCCCGCCACGATGGACCGCCCCGATGCCCCCGACCCCACCGCATGGGGCCTGCATGGGTCGATCCACCGCGCGCTGCCCCATGCGCGCTGCGTGATGCATGTCCACTCCATGCATGCCACCGTTCTGGCCTCTTTGGCCGACAGCCGCCTGCCGCCCATCGACCAGAACTCGGCGATGTTCTTTGGCCGTCAGGTGGTGGACGGCCATTACGGCGGCATGGCCTTTGCCGATGAGGGTGCGCGCTGCGCCGAGATGCTGAGCGATCCCAGGATCACCACATTGATCATGGGCAACCATGGCGTGTTGATCATCGGCCAGACCGCCGCCGAAACCTTCAACCGCCTGACCTATTTTGAACGGGCCGCCGAAACCTATATCCGCGCCCTGCAAACCGGGCGTCCCTTGCGTGTGATGTCGGACGCCGTGGCCGAGAAAACCGCCCAGGAATGGGAGGCTTACCCCGGCTTTGCCGATTTCCACTTGGCGGAAATCAAGGCCCTGCTGGACGAAGAAGGGTCAACTTACGCCCAGTAACAATTTTTCTGCGAAAAATCCCAAAGTCGAATTTTCGCAGAAAATTCATGCCTCGTCGCTATTTCAGGAACCCCGCCACGGTCATCGTCTGCGGCACCTTGACCCCCAACCGTGACAGAATGGTCGGTGCCAGCGCCAACTGATCCAGCACCACATCACGGCCCGGCCCCTCGCCCGCGCCAAAGTAATACAATGCGAAATCGCGCTGCGCCTCGGTAGCACCGCCATGATGGCCCCGTGCATCCTGACCATGATCTGCGGTCACGATCACCTCATACCCCGCCGCCCGCCACTGCGGCAAAAAGTTCGCCAGCGCCTCGTCCATCCGGTAACAGGCATCGTCCATCTCTTCGCAATCGTGGTAAAACCGGTGGCCCATGCTGTCCAGGGTGCAGCTGTGCAAGATGCCGTAATCAATGCCCTTGACCACACACAGCCGCGTCAGGGTCGCGAACAGGTCCACATCCGCCGGAGTCATCTGGTTATACCCCGAATCCCCGGTCATCGTGTGAAACCGGCCATGGGTGATCGGCCCGCCCGGTTCATCATATTCAATATCGCGCACGATATCAAAGGGGTAGCGGTTGAAGAACTCGCTCCAGAACGAATGGGTCACGGCGCCGGTTGTCAGCCCGGCCCCGGTGGTCGCGGAAAACACATCCGGAAACTCCAGCCGCCGCCGTGTCGCATTGCCCCAGATGCCATGCACCTGCGGCGGCAACCCGGTGTGAATAGAGGCATAGCAGGTTCCGCTGGTGGACGGCAAAACCGACCGCATCTTCCACACCTGCGCCTCGCCCGATGCCACCCACCCCTCCAGATTACCAAACAGCCGCCGCCAATTGGCATAGGGCACGCCGTCCAGAATGATCAGCAGCAGCTTGGCCATGTCAGTTCCCGGCCCCGACCATCCGGCGATGCGCCAGCACCCCCTCCAGCCAACCCAACTCCATCTCGGGCACCGAGGACAGCAGCAGATCGGTGTAATCATCATAGGGCGGCGTCAGCACATCGGTTTTGGCGCCGTAGCGCACCACAGCGCCCCGGTACATCACCGCAATCTTGTCGGCAATCGCGCGCACTGTCGCCAGATCATGGGTGATGAACAGATAGGCCACCCCCTCGCGCGCCTGCAATTCCAACAGCAGTTTCAGAATGCCGTCCGCCACCAGCGGGTCCAGCGCCGATGTCACCTCATCGCAGATGATCAGCTTGGGCTTGGCGGCCAAGGCGCGGGCAATGCAAACCCGCTGCTTTTGCCCGCCCGACAGTTCGGCGGGATAGCGGTCGATATACCCTGCCCCCATCTCGATCTGGTCCAGCAGTTCTTGCACGCGTTTGCGTTTCGCCTCGCCCTTCAGACCAAAGTAAAACTCCAGCGGGCGGCCAATGATGGTGCCCACGGTCTGGCGCGGGTTCATCGCGGTGTCGGCCATCTGATAAATCATCTGCAATTCGCGCAGGTCGTCCTTGGACCGCGCCGCAAGGTCGGCAGACAGCGTGCGCCCGGCAAACTGGATGCGGCCCTGCGATGCGGGCAACAGCCCGGTGATCACCCGCGCCAGCGTCGATTTGCCCGACCCGCTTTCACCCACCACGGCCAGCGTCTGGCCTGCGGCCACATCGACCGTCACATTCTTTAACACGTCAAAATTGGTGCCCCGGTAGCGCGCCGTGACGTTTTGCACCGACAGGACGGCATCAGGAAACACCTTTTCCACATGATCAATCGACCGGACCGACACCAAAGCCTGCGTATAAGGCTGTTGCGGGCGGTTGATGATCTGATCGGTCGTGCCGTATTCCACCTTTTTGCCGCCGCGCAGCACCAGAATGTCATCCGCCACCTGCGCCACCACCGCCAGATCATGGGTGATGTAGAGGGCGGCCACACCGGTCTCGTGGATCGCCCGCTTGATCGCGGCCAGAACGTCGATCTGCGTGGTCACATCCAGCGCGGTGGTCGGCTCGTCAAAGATCACAAGGTCGGGCTTGGGGCACAGCGCCATCGCGGTCATGACGCGCTGCAATTGCCCGCCCGACACCTGATGCGGATAACGGTTGCCGATGGTTTCGGGATTGGGCAACGACAACTGCCGAAACAATTCGACCGCCCGCGCGCAGGCCTCGGGCTTGGTCATCACCTTGTGCAGCAGGCTGGTTTCAATCACCTGTTCCATCAGGCGTTTCGCCGGATTGAACGCCGCCGCCGCCGATTGCGCAACATAGGTCACTTCGCGGCCACGCAGGGCGCGCAGTTCTGCCGCCCCCGCGCCGCGAATGTCGCGCCCGTTCAGCATGACCTGACCGCCCGACAACCGCACCCCGCCCCGGCCAAAGGCCATGGCCGACAGCCCGATCGTCGATTTGCCGGCACCAGACTCGCCGATCAACCCCAGCACCCGGCCCTTGGCGACCGACACCGACACATCATCGACCAACACCACATGGCGCGGCGCCTCGCCCGGCGGATAGGCCGTCGCCTCGATCCGCAACCCCTTGATTTCCAACATATCAGCCACCGCGACCACCTTTCAGCGACGATGTCCGCGACAAAACCCAATCCGCCACAAGGTTCACCGAAATCGCCAGCACCGCAATCGCCGCCGCAGGCATCAGCGCCGCCGCCTTGCCATAAACCAGCCCATCCTTGTTTTCGCGCACCATGCCGCCCCAATCGGTTTCCGGCGGCTGAATCCCCAAACCAAGGAACGACAGCGTAGAAATGAACAGCACGGCAAAGATGAACCGCAACCCGAACTCGGCCACCAGCGGTGACAGGGCGTTGGGCAAAATCTCGCGGAAGATGATCCATGATTGCCGTTCGCCGCGCAACCGCGCCGCCTCGACATAATCCATCACGGCGATGTCGGCGGCAACCGCCCGGCTTAGCCGGAACACCCGCGTCGAATCCAACACCCCCATCACCAGGATCAGGACAAACAGGTTCAAGGGCAGCACCGACAGCACGACCAGTGCGACAATCAACGACGGCACCGCCATCATCAGATCAACCAACCGCGACAGGCCCAGATCAATCCAGCCGCCCCGCACCACCGCCAGAAAGCCAAAGAATGACCCCAGCCCGAATGACAACAGTGACGACACCAGCGCCACGAAAATCGTGACCTGCCCGCCATAGATCAGCCGGCTCAGGATGTCGCGGCCAATGGTATCGGTGCCCAGCCAGAACTGGTCCGACGGCCCCTCCCACACCTTTCCCACAGCGGCATCAATGGGATAGGGCGCAATCCACTGGGCAAAAACCGCGGCCAGCACAAAACCCGATGTCATCACAATGCCGATCAGCGCCGAAATCGGTATTCTCATTTCGGATGCCTCAGCCTTGGGTTGGCGACGATGCCAATGACATCGGCCAGTATGTTCAACCCGATATAGACAGCGGCAAAGATGATGCCGACCGCCTGCACCACCGGCAGGTCGCGCTTGGCGACATGGTCCACCAGATATTGGCCAAGCGCGTTGTAACTGAACACCACCTCGACCACGACCACACCCACCACCAGATAGGCCATGTTGATCACGACCACCGAAATGATCGGGGCAATGGCGTTCGGCAAGGCGTGGCGCCAGATCACCTGCATCGGCGTCAAACCCTTCAACTCGGCGGTTTCGATATAGGCCGATTGCATCACATTCAGGATGGCCGCCCGCGTCATGCGCATCATATGGGCCAGCACCACCATCACCAGCACGATGACGGGCAGGGCAACGGCGTTCAACTTGTCCCAAAAACTCATCCCCGGAAACACCATCGACACCGGCTGAAAGATCGGAATGACCTGCGTCAGCAGGAAAATCACGAAATAGGCCGCCACAAACTCGGGCAGGGAAATCGTGGCCAGCGTGACCCCCGAAATCACCTTGTCCGGCCAGCGCCCGGCATAGCGCGCGGCAATCAGGCCCAGCGCAATCGCCAAGGGCACCGCAATCGCCCCGGCAATACCCGCCAGAAACAACGTGTTGCCGAACCGCGACCCGATGGATTTGGCAATGTCCTGCCCATTGGTCAGCGCGACCCCCAGATCACCCTGCAACGCGGCAAACAACCATTTGAAATAGCGGGTCAGCGCGGGCTCGTTCAGCCCCAGCGCCTCGCGCAGGTTGGCCAGGGCAACCGGCGTGGCCGATTGCCCCAGAATGGCCTGCGCGGTGTCACCCGGCAGCATCTCGACGCCCAAAAACAGGACGAACGACACCGCCAGCAACAACAGCAGGCCCAGCGCAATGCGCTGGACCACCAGTTTCAGAATCGGGTGCACCCGAATTCCCCTTTGTCCAAACTCAGGCGTTCAGCCAGCACAAGGACAGCGCGCGCCCGTTCATCAAGGTGCCCGCCGGGTTGGCAATCCAACCGCCCAGTTCGGCACGACGCCCCTCGACCCAGTCGTTGAACATCGGGCAGATCAGACCGCCGGTGTCGCGCAGGATATTGGCCATCTCGGTATAGATGCCCTTGCGCTTGGCTTGATCCAACTCGCCCCGTGCAGCGATCATCAACTCGTCGAACTTGGCATCCTTGAACGCCGTGTCGTTCCAGTCGGCGGTCGACAGATAGGCGGTCGAATACATCTGGTCCTGCACCGGACGCCCGCCCCAATAGCTGGCGCAGAACGGCGCGACGTTCCAGACGTTGGACCAATAGCCATCATCCGGCTCCAGCTTGACCGACAGCGGAATCCCCGCCGCATTGGCCGATGCCTGAAACAGTTGCGCCGCCTCGACCGCGCCCGGAAACGCACCGGGGGCCACCTGCAGGATGATCGGCGACCCGTCATGGCCCGACGCCTTATAGGCCGCAGCCGCCGCCGCCGCGTCGTATTCGCGCTGCGGGATGGCGTCGTCAAACATCGGATAGGCGGCGTTGATTGGAAAATCGTTGCCAGGCGAGCCCATGCCACCCAGAATCTTCTCGACCATCTCGGCGCGGTTGACCGACAGCTTCAGCGCCATGCGCAGGTCGTTGTTGTCAAACGGGGCCGCATCGCAGCGCATGAGGAACACATAATGCCCCGGACCGGCCGCACGTTCGACCACCACATCGGTGTTACCAGACAGCAGTTCGACGATCTTGGGGTCGATGCGGGTCATCATCTGAATCTGCCCCGACTGGATCGCCGCGGTCCGCGCCGTGTTGTCGTTGATCGACAGCACCTCGACCTGATCGGCATGGCAGCGGCTGGTATCCCAGTAATTG
>JANNAF010000332.1:0-12671 GCA_031384005.1 Rhodobacterales bacterium
GAGTTGTTCAGGGCTTGGGTCATCTCGGATGCGGTGGTGTGGGGGATTGCCGGTTCGATCATCAGATCGAAATGCAACCCGTCGGCGTGGCGTATGCCGTAAACTGGCACCAGCAGGCAGTTGTATTTCAGCGCCAGATCCGCCGCCGACAGGGCTGTCAGCGCGCGGTGGCCCAGAAACGTCAGGGGTGCGCCGTGGCTGATATGCTGGTCGATCAACATGCCCAACATGCCCCCGCGGCGCAGATGGGTGACCAGATCAGCCAGACCGCGCCGCCCGCGCGGAAACAGCGGTTCAGAGATCGCGCGGATGGTGGCTGCGAAATGACGGTCGAAATAGGGATTGCGCTGCGGGCGGTACAGCGCCCCCACCGCCATGCCGCGCCCCGCCAGCACAGCGCGGGCGATGTCGTGATTGCCAAAATGGCCCGACACCATGATGACGCCGCGCCCCTCGGCCTGGGCCTGCAGGATGGGGCCCAACCCCTCGCCCAACAGGGTGCAATTGGCGACATTCGCCTTGAACGCGGCGGGGGAATACAGTTCGGCCAAGGTGCGCCCGACATTGTCCAGCACGTCATGGGTCAGTTCGGCCACGCGCGCCTGCGCCAGATCGGGCCAGATCAGCGCCAGATTATCGCGCACCCGCACATCATAGCCCGCCAGCCGCCCGATGACCCGCCGCATCAACCAGCCGCCAAAGGGCACGCGCAACCGGTAAGGCAACAGCCGCAACGCCCCGATCAGGACCGTGGAGGCCAGATTTTGCGCAAAGGCAACCGGCAGAAACAGGGGCGAAGAGGTTTTGATCACGGGGCGCTAACCATGGCTTTCGGCGCGGCGCCGACAGTTTCCTGCCGCCAGACATAAAGCCCCGCCGCCACGATCACAAGCGCACCAGCAATGGTAAAGACGTCCGGAAACTCGCCAAACACCGCAATCCCCCAAACGGTGGCAAATACGATGTCCAGATAGCCAAACGGCGCCATGGCCCCGGCCTCGGCTGTCGAATAGGCGCGGATGATCAGCAACTGCGCCACCGCCCCAAGCAACCCCAACAGCAGGAACCACGGCACATCGAGCCACAAAATGGGTTGTCCGTAAAACGGCAGCACGGCCGAAGTGGCCAGCGTGCCCAACAGGGCGGCATAAATCATCGCGGCCCACGGGCTTTCGCGCGATCCGACGTAACGGGTCAACAGCAGATTGGCGGCAAAACAACAGGCGCAGATCAAGGGCAACAGGGCGGCCGGGCTGAACACCGCAGCCCCGGGCCGAATGACAATCAACGCCCCCACCAGTGCCAGCCCCACCCCGATGATCCGCGCCCGGCCCAACCCCTCGCCCAGAAACAACCCGGCCCCCAGCGTGATCAGCAGAGGCGCGATCCCGGCCAGCGCCGTAGCCTCGGCCAGACCGATGTAGTTTAGGCTGAGAAAGAAAAACACCGTCGCCCCCAGCTGCGTGAACGAGCGCAAGACATGCCACCACGGCATGGTTGTGACCAAGGACGGCAGCAGCCGGGCCCGCAGATACAAAACCACGAACAACAAATGCCCGGCAAAGCGGGCCCAGACCACAATCGCCGTGGAATAAGTTTCCAAAAGCGCCTTGGCCAGCGCGTCCATCGCGGTAAAGCAAAAGATGCCCGCCGCAATCAGGATGATACCGCGCCGCAGGGCGGCTGGTTTGTCGGTCTGGATATCGGTCAAGTCGCACCCCTGCTGTCGCCGGGACGCTAGGGTTTGTGGCGGGCCGGCACAAGGGTCAACGGCGCCAGTGGTGCGTCGGGTGGCGCGCCCGGTGGCGCGTCGGACGGCGGGGTGAATGGCGGGGTGAATGGCGCGTCGGATGGCGCGTCGGACGGCGGGGTGAATGGCGCGTCGGATGGCGCGTCGGATGGCGGGGTGAATGGCGGCGCGGCAGGCTTCAGGTTGGCACGGCGATGAGTTTGCGGCAGGGCTGCTGCCGGGTCAGAGTCAGGGTCAGGGTCACGGTCAGGGTCCGGGTCTTGTGGGGGCCGTGTCGCGTGGGCGCGCATCAATCCTCGGGGGTGATCAGCACAATTTCGCCCGCCCCTTCCAACTGGCGGATCGCCATGACGATGATCGACATGGCCTCTTCGCCATCCTTTTCCTTGATCTTGCCTCGCGAAGCGATTTCTTCGCGCAGGCTTTGCGTCATGCGCTGGGACAGGTTTGCAAGGATATGTTCCGCAGATTCCTGCTGCGCCGCATCGGCCTGCGCATAGGCCATCGCCGTGACCAAAACCGGCTGTTCCACCACGCGCACCACCTTGGGCACGTCGCGCGGGGCCAGTTTTGCCTTGATGTGTTCAAAGGTAAAGATGGACTTGCGGACAATCTCGGCAAAGCCCGCGTCGGTTTCCTGCAACCCTTTGAGCACATCATCGCGCGTCAGGGCGGCGGCGATGTTCAAAATGGCACCAACGCGCGCGCCGGGGTCCACCTCGAACGCCTTCAGGGGTTGCGAATCGATCTGGGCGGCCAGCGACTGACCGATACGGCGCACCGTGTCAGGATCGATATTGCCGGTCAGGGACACGGCATAGGCCACCGCCCGCGCCTTGTCACCCGGCAGCTTGCCCAAAAGTTCGGCCGCCCTTTGCACCGGCAGTTTGGACAGGGCGACGGCGGCCACCTCGATGCTTTCGTCCAGCAGCGCCTCGGCCAGACTGTCCAGCGACACGCTGGTCAGACGTTCCCACGGGTCCACCGTGGACGAGGTGCCATTCATCCGGCGCAAACGCGACGCGGCATTGACCGAGATATGGCCATCCATGATGGCCAAAGCCCCCTCGATCCCACCGGGAAAGGACAGGCCAACCTCGTCCAGTTCGGACAGGAAATCCTGCACGACGGTTTGCAGGGTGTCGCGGTCAACCCGGCGCATCGTGCCGATCTGCTGGGCCAGCGCCGTCTGCATCTCCTCGGGCAGGGAGGTGATGTTGATGGGCGCCCCCTCGGCCAACAAAAGGCGCACGATGATGGCGGCCTTTTCGCGAGGCCGCACGGGCCTGCGACCATGCGCGTCAAGGGCGGGCAACGAATTGCCATAGGGGGCCAACAGGGCAGACATCACGCCTCCGATTCTTCTGAACTGGGGGCAGATTGGCAGGACGTCGTTAAGCGGTGGTGAAGATGTCAGCCCTTGTCTGTGCCAAAGACGCGGGCAAAGATCGTGTCGACATGTTTGGTATGATAGCCAAGGTCGAACTTTTCCTCGATTTGCGCCGGGGACAGGGCGGCGGTCACCTCGGGGTCGGCCAGGAGTTCAGTCTTGAAATCGGCGCCCTTTTCCCAGACCTTCATCGCGTTGCGCTGAACAAGGCGGTAGCTGTCTTCACGGCTGACACCGGCTTGGGTCAGGGCCAGCAGTACCCGCTGGCTCATCACCAAGCCACGGAACTGGTTCATGTTTTTCAGCATGTTGTCGGGATAGATCACCAGCTTTTCCAACAGCCCTGCCAGACGGTGCAAGGCGAAATCCAGCGTGATCGTGGTGTCAGGGCCAATGGCGCGTTCCACGGACGAATGGCTGATGTCGCGTTCATGCCAAAGCGCCACGTTTTCCAGCGCGGGCATCACCGACATGCGGACAAGGCGGGCAAGGCCGGTCAGGTTTTCAGACAGCACCGGGTTGCGTTTGTGCGGCATGGCAGACGACCCCTTTTGCCCGGGGGAAAAGAACTCCTCCGCCTCCAGAACCTCGGTCCGCTGCATGTGGCGAATTTCGGTCGCCACGTTTTCGATCGACGATGCAATGACGCCAAGGGTGGCAAAGTACATCGCGTGGCGGTCGCGCGGGATGACTTGGGTTGAAATCGGTTCGGGGGTCAGGTTCAGCATCTTGCAGACATAGTCTTCGACCGAGGGGTCGATGTTGGCAAAGGTGCCAACCGCGCCCGAAATTGCCCCGGTGGCAATTTCAGCGCGGGCATTGACCAGACGCACCCGGCCCCGCGCCATTTCGGCATAAAACCGGGCAAAGGTCAGGCCCATGGTGGTGGGTTCGGCGTGGATCCCGTGGCTGCGGCCGATGCGGACGGTGTCCTTGTGTTCGAAGGCGCGGGTTTTCAGCGCGGCAAGCACCCGGTCCAACCCCACCAGCAACAAGTCGGTCGCCTGCACCAGTTGCAGGTTGAAGGTGGTGTCCAGCACATCGGAACTGGTCATGCCCTGATGGACAAACCGCGCCTCGTCCGCGCCCACAATCTCGGCCAGATGGGTCAGAAAGGCGATGACATCATGTTTGGTCACAGCCTCGATCTCGTCGATCCGCGCCACGTCAAAGGGCACATCGCGCGCCTTCCAGACAGCTTCGGCACTGGCTTTGGGGATCACGCCAAGGGCGGCTTGGGCGTCGCAGGCATGGGCCTCGATCTGAAACCAGATGCGGAACTTGGTTTCCGGCGACCACAGGGCAACCATGTCGGGACGGGAATAGCGCGGGATCATGAGGCAGCCCTTTCGATGCGGATGCGCCCCCATAATGCGCGGGGTCTATGGGTGCAAGGCGGGTGTCACAAAACCTTGGCCCCGGCATGGCATCCAAGGCCAAACCCAAGGAGAGCCCCATGAAAGCAGCATCCACCCTGATCACTGCGGCATTTGTCGCCGGCCTGTCCCTGCCTGCCGCAGCACAAGATCCGGGCAAGATGGCCGAAACCGTTGGCAACAGCCTGACCACAGCCCCGGCGTCATGGCTGGGCGATGCCCCGCATTTCGTGATGATGGGCACCGTGAACGGCACGGTATTCAACGTGCAGATGATGGACATGACCGCCGCCGCCCTTTTCGGCGCCAAGCGCGAGTACCGCGCCATCGAGGGTGGTTTTGCCTATATCGACTTTGAAGTGGCGCTGGAGGCCGAGATCGGCGGCATCGAACGTCAGATCGAGGTCGAGATGGAAAATGCCGACTTCACCACTCAGACCCTGCCCGCCGATTTTGCCCTGCAACAGGCCGAATTCCCGGCTGGCCTTTTGTCCAATCTGGAAACCCAGTGGGATTGGGAAGCGAATGGCGCGTCCTTCAACGAGGAAGTGGTGGGCTGGACCGGCACCCTGCATATCCACAGCGATACCGGCACCAAGGATGCCCGGGGCCTGAGCGGCGATGGCACGATTGCGGGCTATATCAACGCCGTAAAGGGTACGGATACCATGGTGATTTCATTCACCGCACCGGTTGCGGAATATGAAATTGACGATTGAACTGCGGGCCTTTGCGCTGGGTTTGATGCTGCTGCCCGGTCTGGCCGGGGCGCAGACCACGGTGACCGTGACGGCCATGGCCGAAACACAGCCCACAGATGGCGATGCCGATGATCCGGCAATCTTTGTTGGCCCCGGTGACGGGTCGGCGTCGCGCATCATAGGCACTGACAAGACCTATGGCCTGCGGGTGCATGATCTGAGCGGTGCGCTGCTGCAAGAGTTTCCGGCAGGCAAGCTGAACAACGTCGATTTGCGGCCCTTTGACGGGTTGGGCGGCGTGGCGCTGGTGGGTGCCACCAAGCGTGAGGATGATACGCTGGTGTTTTATTCAATGTCGGCGGATGGCGTGATGACCCCGGCAACCCCCTATGCCTTTCCGGGGATCCCGCAAGGGCAGGGCGACGGCGCGGATGACATCTACGGCTTTGCCATGCAGCGCGACCCCGCAACCGGGCGGCTGTTTGCCCTGGCCAATTTCAAGACCGGACATGTGTTTCAATGGGAAGTGACGGCCAGAAATGGCCAGCTGGCCCTGACCTTTCAACGCAGCCTCAAGGTCGGCAGCCAGCCCGAAGGCATGGTGTCCGACGATGCAGGCGGCATGATCTATGTCGGTGAAGAGGATGTCGGCCTTTGGCGTTTTTCGGGCGACCCCGGCGCCGGTGTCAATGCTGTGGCGATCGACAAGGTTGGCTCGCCCTGCCTGCCGATTGACGATGTCGAAGGGTTGGCCGTCCATGACGCGGGTGGCAAACGC
This sequence comes from Rhodobacterales bacterium, assembly GCA_031384005.1. Taxonomy (GTDB): domain Bacteria; phylum Pseudomonadota; class Alphaproteobacteria; order Rhodobacterales; family Rhodobacteraceae; genus Stagnihabitans. The sequence goes on from JANNAF010000332.1 coordinate 5,996, forward strand.
CATCTGGTGGTGTCGGCTCAGGGCATCGACAAGGTCGCGGTCTACCGGCTGGACGGGACAGATATACCGCCCTGTGTCGGGCTGGTGGGCATCGGGGCCGGGGCGGTGGACGGTGTGTCTGAAACCGACGGGCTGGATGTTGTGTCGGCGACCCTGCCGGGGTACCCCGAGGGTCTGTTGGTCATGATGGATGACCAGAACGCAGGCTATACCACCAATTTCAAGCTGATTTCCTGGGCCGATATCCGGGTTGCGCTGCGGTTGTAATGGCAAAGACCACGAGAGGCCCGACAGGGCGCTGAGCGGATTGGTGGGCGCATGCGACGCCAGACCGGGTCCGGCGATCCGCACAAACAACGTAGCACCGGGCGCCACAAACAGGCCTGGGCAGCGAGGTCACGGCAAGGTCTGTGGTCAACCGCTGCCTGGCCCTGCGCGCTGTTGTGCTGGCGGTTCCTTATGTCCTTATGTCCTTATGTCCTTATGACCCCATTTCGCTATGTCCCTGTGCCCCGGCGGGCAAAGGGATGCGCACCGCGCAGTCCCGCCCACCCGCGCCGCCTTGAATGATGGCGAACGGTGGCCAGGTGACTTCGGATGCGCCGCCCCACGCGATTTGGCCGCAGGCGCCCAAGATCGGCCCCCCCTCGCGACACATTCGCCACGCGCCACGAAAAGGCGCCGCAGCGCCGCGGCCAACAAGTCAGACCGGGACAGTTGCATGTCCCGCGCCAGATCCTGAGCCAGCGGTGATCCGGTGGCAAGGCGACCGCTGCCGATTTCCGGAACGGTTCGCCCGATTTGCGCCCAGAACCCGACGACCACCCCTGACGGGTCGGCATGGTGCAGGAGGTGTTGGGCGGCAGTCGCACGGATTATGGGCGACCGGGCAGTTTTGTGTCGCCGCAGACAGCCGCCGAACCAACCCAGTTGCAATGACATCCCAAAGGGCGTGGGTCTATGAGCAGAAAGACCTTTGGTTTGGCACAGGATCCGCCGCTGCCCGCTGCCGACCACCGGCGCGGGGGGCTGTCTGCCCCCCCGGCCCTGCGGGCCGCCCCCCCGAGGATACTTGACCAGCGAGGATGAGCAGAGGGGTTCAAGCGCCGCGACGGGAGACCCGGTCAAGCCGCGCGGCGCCATCCCCGCTGGCGGTCATCGGCGTCCCCGCCTGTACCGCCTGACCTTGTTAGGACAATTTAGGTTAACAAAGGACTAAACCGGCCATCCTCGCTGCAAAAATATCCTCGGGGGGTGAGCCGAAGGCGAGGGGGGCCGATGGCCCCCTGTTGCGTCGGTTGGTGACTGGAGCAGGGCTTTGTCGCTGCATCCGCGAAACCCGCAGGAAAGACCGATCGGGTGGCGTGATCGAACCTGTCGATCAGGCTGCTGATTGGCGGACCGGCCAGCCTGGGTCAGCCATTGGTTTGCCGGTAGTATTCCCACACACCCGGCGACCGACCATCCTGCAGCAGGCAGTAGCCCTTTTGTCCCGATGCCGTCTGCCGGACGACCAATTGTCCTCCGCGTGTGGTACAGTTGACCGAGGCCGGGTTCGCCATGAAACTTTGTGCCCGCTCGACCCGGCTGGGGCCGCAGGCGACAAGCGGCAGGGCGATCAGCAACAGCAGTGCAGGTTTCATGGTGGATCCTTTCAATGCCCCATCAGGGCGGCGTCGAACGGGTATTTCGTCAGGTTCTCAAACCCATCCTCTGTAATCAACACCTGATCTTCCAGCTTTATCGAAAAATCCTCATCATCGCCTGACACCAGCGCCTCGACGCACAGGGTCATCCCGGGTTCCAGAACGGCGTCAAAGGCGCCCTCTACATAGCCATCAGGATAGGACACAAAGGGCCATTCATCGCACAGTCCGACGCCGTGCATCTTGCACGAGTATTTCTGTTTCCAATAACGCGCCTCCAACTGGTGGCCGAGGTGGATCAGGTCACGGATCGCCACACCGGGGCGCAGCAGGGCCATATTCTCGGCAATGTGGTCGCGGGCGTGGTTCATGGCATGGATCATTGCGTTGGAGGGGCGGGCATCGCCCACCCACCATGTCCGGCTGATGTCGGTGCACATGCCGTAGCACCCGATCAGGTCGGTATCAAAGGCGACAATCTCATTGTTTTGCACGATGCGCGGGCCACATTCCTGAAACCACGGGTTGGTGCGGGGACCGGACGCCAGCAGCCGCGTTTCGATCCATTCGCCGCCACGCCGGATGTTTCCGGCGTGCAACTCGGCCCAGATCGCATCTTCGCTGACGCCGCCCTTGGGCACATTGGCCCGCGTGAACGCCTCCATCTCGGCAATCGCTGCTTCGCAGGCGTGGTGGGCGCAGCGCATGGCGGCGATATCCTCGGGGCCCTTGATAGCGCGGACGCGTTCGGTAACCTCCTCGCCCTCCATCACATCGAACCCGGCCCGCTCCAATGCGCGCAGCCCGAGGATCATGATCTTGTCCACGGCCAGGCGGCGGTTGGTTCCGGCATGGGCGCGCATCACCTCATTCACCTGGGCGGCAAAGCTGCGGGCATCCTGTGGCGAGGCGTCGCCGGTGACCGAGTAAAAGAAAGAGGCGCCAGACCGCAGTTCGGCCACCAGCGGGTTGAAGGTGACCAGAAAAGGTGCGTTTTTATATTCCCACATCACCATATGGCCATCGGCACACAGCAGGCAGGCGCGAAACGGGTTGTGGCTGTTCCACAGCTGCATGTTGGTCGTGTCGGTCGCATAGCGGATGTTCATGGGGTCGAACATCAACAGCCCGCCATAGCCCCGTGCCACGATGCCCGCCGTCAGCTGACGCCAGCGGTAGTTGCGCAGCGCAGCCAGATCGGGCGGGATCAGGCCGGCAAGGTCCCATTCGGCAAAGGCCAGCTGGGTTGGCCCAATCTCGATCCGGTCATTGTCATTGGGGGTGCCGTCGGCAAGGGTTGCCCCGCGCCTGGGGTCCAACTTGGTCGGGTCGATTTTGCGGTGGTCGGCGTAGTTTTGGGTCATGGTGCCCTTTTGTTCGGTCAGGGTTGCCGTTACGGTCGCCATGGCCGGGATGTGCCGCTTTGCCAGCGGCGACGGGGCATGTCGCAAACAGGGGTTCAGGGCTGGCAAGACCGGGGTAGGCATTAAAAAACCTGGAAACTTACCCGATGATCCTGCAATCGCACCTGCCCCTTGCCCCATGGATGGACCCGCGCACCGCACGCCTGCCCGGTGTTCTGCCGGTCGAAGGGCAGGATTGGCTGGTGCAGGATGACGCCTTTGCCGCCCAGATGGCCCTGCGGGATCAGTTGATCCGCGATCATCCGGACGCGGTGTTGGGGCAGCGCCCGGAGGGGCTGATCGCGGCAGAGGAGTTGTTTGATCTGATCCTTGCCCGTCTGACGCGGGACCGGGGCTATGCCGTTGGCGCGGACCATGTGACGCGGCCTGACGGGGTGACCGTGCCGCTGGACCGGGCGGCCCCCCTGAAAACACTGGGGCGGTTGGTGCAAGAGGATTTGTGCCTGATGGAAAAGCAGGGGGCCGAGCATGTGCTGACCGGGGCTTGTCTGTGTTTTCCGGCCAGTTGGGCGTTGTCAGAAAAACTGGGGCGACCCTTGATCGGGATCCACCGCACTGTTCCGGTCTATCAAGCGGATCTGGCCCGGCGTGTGCAGCGCATGTTTGACGTGATCCGTGTGGACCAACCGCTGTGGCGGATGAATGCGCTGGTCTATGCCAATCCGGCCCTGCACCAGCCAGCATATGAGGGCGCGCCACGCACCGACCGTCGCGGCGGCCAGTTCGTCCGCGCCGAGCGGCAGACCCTGTTGCGCCTGCCCAGGACCGGTGCGGTCCTGTTCGCCATCCACACCTATGTGGTGCGGCTGAGCAGCCTGACCGAGGCCGAGTTGGCCGGGTTGGAACTGGCCCGGCTGTAAGGGCCGCACCTTGTTTCGGTTGGCGGCCCGTCAGCCCAAAGTTCGGGTCAGCCCAAAGTTCGGGTCAGCCCAGCGTTCGGGTCATCCCTACGTTCGGGTCAGCCCAAGGTTCGGGCCATCGCCGCCATCGTCTGACCCATCGGTGTTTGCGCCAGCGCCAGCATCGTGCCGGTCACCGCCATCAGACGGCCAGACAGACGCATATCCTCGCCGCGCAGCAGCGCATAGGTCATCACGGCAGCCCCCAAGGGGATCCAGACCAGAATGAGCGTGGCGTTCATGCAATGCACGGCCAGGCGCATCTGGGTGGTGTAGGCCGGCGCCTCTGGATCGGGCGGGTACAGGGCCAGACGCAGACGGGCCAGATCGATGTCACTGGGGCGCGGCAGGTCGGGTTGATCGTTCGCCGCAATCAGCGCCGGCATTGACAACGCAAGAGAGCGGATCCGGCGTGCCGGCATTTGGGCCGTGGCGCGGGTCAGGTCGCTGCGGCTGACCATGTCCAGAATACTGTCGACCGAAGGCAGATTTCCGGCCATGTCGGGCAGGGCCACTGCCAATTCGTCCAGCACCTCGGCATCAATCACACCATGGGCCTGACACCACAGGATGGCATTGGCGGTGAACCGCCCCCGGATGCGTTCAACCAGATGGCTGCACAGCGTTTCATGGGGCATGGTATTGGGTGTGGCATCCTCGTCGGCGGGTCCGACAGCGACGCTGAGGCAACCACCATACCCAAAGATCGGGCCCTCGCTCCAGCCCAGCAGAATGCGGGTTCCGGCCTTGTCAAAGGTGACCAGATCGTCGCAGTCCCATGTCATGACCACAGGTTCAGGCAAGCGCGTCAGAACCTTGTTCAGTTCGGACACGATGCGGGCAAAGTCGACTTTGGCGGGGTCAGCAAACAACAGCTGTGCAATCGTACTAAGATGAGGACTGCTCATATCGTTTCTCCTTCTTAGACTTTCGCCTTTATGCAGAAGGATTGCGCCTAGAACTGGAAACAACTGCGGTTTTTACAAGAAATTAACCATGAAATGTGGACGGTTTCCGCCACAATGACAATCGTGGCAGGGGTAGGGGATTGTCGGTCAAAACGGTGGGAATGGTCAGGACCATTCGGCCAGATCGCCGCCCTGCAGGTGAAACACCAAGGCGCGCAGCCCGGCCAATGGCAAGGCAAAGGCCAAAGAGAGTGTCAGCAGGCCGTGGCACGCCAGCAGCCAAAGGGTGGAACGGGCTACGGTGGGGTGGACCGGGGCGGCGTTATCGGTGTGGGTTGGGTGGGGGGCAGGGTCGTGCGATCCATAGAACATGGCGCTGCGGATCGCCTGCAGCGTCGGTTCATCGCGTGTGGGCGCGGTTGGCCCGGCGGGTGCCGGACGCGGACCCGGTTCATGAATGATCAAGGGATAGGCCAGTGTCAGGTCCGGATCGACCGGATCCAGCAGGCCATGCGCCCCCCAAAACAGCCCCGCGAGCGCCAAGACCCAACCGCCCACCCGCAAATCATGGGCCGCAAAACGCCGTGGTGTCAGATGGCGCCGACCCTGCGCAACCGCAAGGCTCGCCCGCTCCAGCCGCCGTGCAGCATCCACCAATTCGGGGGCCAGATCCCGTTTGGCCATGGCCAGACTGACCTTGCCAAAGGCGGTCAGGTTGAAACGGGGCCGTTGCTGCCCCTCGATCCAGATCTGGGGACGGGGGGCGGGTTTTGTGTCAGCGGCAGTATCAAAGCGGGTCTTGCGGTCTGCATGGGTCATGTGCGGGGCCCTGTCATGGTGGGGGCGCGTGTCACATTCTTCTGAATGATCAGGTCGGTTGGGCGTTGCCGCACCCATTGCCACGGCAAAAGGGCTTGGACAGCTGAATGACCTTGGGCAAATGTGACAAGCGGAAAACACGGCAACCATGCCTGTGAACCATGGCAAGTTGGCGACGGCTTCACGGCAAAACCGCGACCAATCCCGTCAAACGCACATCGTTCAAACGAATTGGGGCGCCCGATGGGGCGCCCCTTGGTTCACCTGTCGACCGAAATCAGCAGGAATAATACATCGCATATTCAATCGGATGCGGCGTGTGTTCATAGGCGTAAACCTCTTCCCACTTCAGCGCCATATAGCTTTCCAGCATGTCGCGGGTGAAAACACCGCCCGCCAGCAGGAAGTCCATATCCTTGTCCAACTCTTCCAACGCCTCACGCAAGCTGCCGCAAACCGTCGGGATGGCTGCCAACTCTTCGGGCGGCAGATCATACAGGTCCTTGTCCGACGCCGGACCCGGGTCGATCTTGTTCTTGATGCCGTCCATGCCGGCCATCAACAGGGCGGCAAAGGCCAGATAGGGGTTGGCGGCCGGATCGGGGAAACGCGCCTCGACACGCTTGGCTTTCGGCGATTCGGTCCACGGAATACGAACGCAGCCACTGCGGTTGCGGGCGGAATAGGCGCGCAGCACCGGTGCCTCGAACCCCGGGATCAGACGCTTGTAGCTGTTGGTCGCCGGATTGGTGATCGCGTTCAGCGCCTTGGCGTGTTTCAGGATACCGCCGATGAAATACAGCGCCTCCTGGCTCAGGTCTGCATATTTGTCGCCTGCAAACAACGGCTTGCCGCCCTTCCAGATCGACATGTTGACATGCATCCCCGACCCGTTGTCGCCCTTCATGGGCTTGGGCATGAAGGTGACCGTCTTGCCATAGGCGGCGGCCACGTTGTGGATGACGTATTTGTACTTCTGG
>JANNAF010000336.1:0-19853 GCA_031384005.1 Rhodobacterales bacterium
GTGGGTGCTATAGCAAGGTCATTTGGGGGCGTAAAGGGGTTGGCTGCGAAAATAAAATTCAATCTGGGGCGTGAAAGGTGGCATGGGCAAGCGGGGTTTGGGTTGGGTTGGTGGCTGGGCTGACGCAGGCGCGGTCTGACAGGTCGATCAGATGGGCCAGCACGTTGCGGGTTGCCGCACCCAGCAGATGGGGTGGGGTATCGGTATAAATGCGCGCAGCCAGTGCGGCGGCGGTGGATGGGCCATGCTGACGCAGGGCTGCCAGAATGGCCGCCTCGCGCGCCAGACGGTGGCGGATCAGGTCGTCCAGACGGCGGGCCGGGTCTGTGACGGCGGGCCCGTGGCCCGGCCAAAAGCGCGACCACTGCCGCTCCGCCAACAGGTGCAACGACGCCATATAGGCCGCCATATCGCCATCCGGCGGCGAGACGAGTGTGCTGGACCAGTCCATGACATGATCGCCGGACAACAGGACATCACCCAAGGCAAATCCCATGTGGCAACCCATATGTCCCGGCAGATGCACCGCCGTGATCAGATGGTCGCCCAAGGCCACGCTGTCGCCAGCGCCCAGGGTCTGATCGGGCGCGAAATCGGGATCGGCGCCTTCGTCGCCCGTCAACCCTTCTGCGGCAAGCCGGGTCATCGTGGCGCTGCGCCCGGCAGTGGCGGACCCAAAGGCCAGCACCTGTGCCCCGGTGACTGCGGCCAGTCGCGGCACCAGCGCCGAATGGTCCAGATGGGCATGGGTCAGCAGGATCCTTGTGATCCGTTCCCCGGGGTCCAATGCTGCCAGAAGGGCGGCAAGGTGGCTGTCCATATCCGGGCCCGGATCGACGACCGCCACCTCGCCCTGACCGACGATATAGCTGTTGGTACCGGTCCCGGTCAGGGCCGAGGGGTTGTTGGCGCGGATCAGACGGATGGGCAGCGGCATCTGGGCTTTCCTTGCGGGCATTGCGCGCCTAAGATCGGTGACATGGCGTTTCGCATCAAGAACTATATGCCGCGCAGCCTGTTTGGACGGGCTGCACTGATTTTGGTCGTGCCGGTGGTCACGGTGCAACTGGTTGTGTCGATCGTGTTCATCCAACGCCATTTCGACGGGGTGACGCAGCAATTGTCGCGCGGCGTGGTGTTTGAGGTGCGCAGCCTGCTGCGCACCATTGAACGCGCGCCTGATCTGACACAGGCGCAACAGGCGGCGTCAGTATCCGCCTCTGATCTGTCGATGCAACTGGTCCTGCCTGCGCCCGATGCGCCCGAAATTGGCGATATGCGGGCGATCTGGGATCTGTCGGGACGCAAGGTTGGCACGACACTGCACAATGGTTTGCCGGATCTGCGCACCGTTGATCTGCAGTCCAGCCCGCGCGAGGTGTATCTGTGGTTGAACAGTCGCCACGGGACGTTGCGTCTGGTGCTTCGTCGCAGCCGCGTTACCGCGTCCAACCCGCATCAGTTGCTGGTGCTGACGGCGCTTGCCTCGATTGTGATGACGCTGGTGGCCTATATATTCCTGCGCAACCAGTTGTCGCCCATCACCCGGCTTGCCGCCGCAGCCGAGGCGTTTGGCCGGGGGCAGAACCTGCCGTACCGGCCGCGCGGTGCGCTGGAGGTGCGGGCTGCGGGGTCGGCCTTTTTGGACATGCGGGCGCGGATCGAACGGCAGACCCAGCAGCGCACCTTGATGTTGTCGGGTGTCAGTCATGATCTGCGCGGTCCCCTGACGCGGTTGAAGCTGGGGTTGTCGATGCTGCCGCAGGACGAGGATACCGCCGCCTTGCACGGCGATGTCGAGGAGATGGCCCGGCTGGTGGACGAGTTTCTGGCCTTTGCCCGCGGCGATGCAATGGAGGAAACCGCCGATGTGGATCCCGGTCCGCTGGTTGCCGCAGTGGTCGACAAGGCGCGGCGCGGTGGTCTGTTGGTCACGCTGGGCGATGTTGCGGGGTCGGGGTCAGGGTCGGGGCTGGTGCAGATGCGGCCTCAGGCGATCACCCGCGCGCTGGACAATCTGATCGGCAATGCGGTGCGTTACGGGACGCGGGCGGTGGTCAGCTATGCCATGACCGACCGCAGCCTGCGCCTGACGGTCGAGGATGATGGCCCCGGCATCCCCAGCGACAAGCGCGAGGAGGCGCTTTTGCCCTTTACCCGGCTGGATGCTGCGCGCGACCCCAACCATGGCGGCGGGGTCGGTCTTGGCCTGTCGATTGCTGCCGATATCGCGCGCACCCATGGTGGGGTGCTTCGCCTGGGCGAGAGTGAGGCGCTGGGCGGGTTGCGGGCTGATCTGGTGATCAAACGGTCGGCCGGGGCAGAACCGCCCCGGACGGGTCCATGACCGGTCCGCCTGCGGCTGCGGCATCGGCGGGGTCATGGGTCACCAGCACGACCGGCAGGCCGCGCGCGCGCGCATGGTCAAAGACCAGACGGCGGATCTGATCGCGCAGCGCCACATCCAGCCGGGCAAAAGGTTCATCCAGCGCCAGCGCCCGTGGTTCTGACAACAAGCAGCGCGCCAGCGCCACACGGGCGCGTTGCCCACCCGACAAGGTGGCCGGGTCGCGCGGCCCAAAACCGCCCAGATCCATCGCGGCCAGTGCCCGTTCGACCCGGTCAGCCCGTGCCGGACGGGGCACCGACGCGGGCAGGGCAAAGGCCAGATTTCCCGCCACAGACAGATGGGGAAACAGCAGGTCATCCTGAAACAACAGCCCGATGTGGCGCTGTTGTGGCGGCAGATTCGTGATGTCGCGCCCGTCCAATGCGATGCGGCCGGTGCAGGCAAAGCCCGTGGCCAAGGTTCCGGTCAAGGCCGCCAACAACGTCGATTTGCCCGCCCCCGATGGCCCCATGATGGTCAGCACGGCACCGGGCGCGACATGGGCTGCGATCCGGGCAATCACCCGGCCCGCCAGCGTCACCGTCACGTCTGTCAAACGCAACCCATCTGTCATGATGCCACCCCCTGCCGCCGCCAGTACCGCAGGATCACAGGCGGCACGGTCAACGCCAGCGCAAACCCTACGGCAGGCCATAACGTCTGCAACAGACCATAAGCCGAGGTCAGCCGCCGATTGCCGCCGGAGGCGAGGGCCAGTGCCTCGGTGGTCAGGGTGCTGACGCGCCCCCCCCCCACCATCAAGGTCGGCAGATACTGCCCAACCGACACCGCCACGCCGATGGCCGCCGCCACCGCCATCGGACCCATCAGCATGGGCAACCGCAGCCGCCAGAACACCCGCGCCGGGCTGGCCCCCAGCGTCGCCGCCACGACCGCGATCCGCCGGTCCCACGCCCGAAACGGCCCCGACGCGGCAAGGTAGACATAGGGCAGCACAAAGATCAGATGCGCGGCCGCAACCGATGCCAGACCGCCGGTTGCGTTCAGGCGCAGGGCCAGAAACTCTAACCCCGGCAGAAAACAGACCTGCGGCACGATCAACGGCAGGTACAACATCAGGGGGGGCAGCGGCGGCAGGTTGAACAGATATTCCGCCTGCAGCCACATCAGCGCCACCGCCAGCGCAGTCCCGGCCACCATCAGCGCAATCGCCAAGGTGGTGGCGCTGGTTGCGGTCAGGCTGGGGGCGGCCTCGGTCCAGGCGGACAGGGTCAGGCCTTGCGGTGCGACCTGCGGAAAGGGCCACAGCCCTGCCACCGACCACACCCCCAGCGCCACAACCGCCGCGATCAAGGCAATCGTCAGGCCAAGTGCGGCGCCGTGAACCCAGGCCCGTACCCGGTCCAGCCCGGTCATGCGCCAACCGCGCCACGTGATCGCCAGCCGCAAACCGGCAACAGTCCGCTCGCCCATCCGCCACAGCCCAATCGCCGCCAACGTCAACGCCAGTTGGGCCAGCGCCGCTGCGGCAGCCACGCCGCCTTTGCCCAAACCCGGTTCCGCCATCCACAAGGTGATCTGCACCGCCAGGGTCGGTGGCCGGGTCGGCCCAAGGATCAACCCCATGTCGACCGATGTCATCCCGTAAGCCAGCACCGCCAGCACTGGCAGCCGCAACATCGGGTACAAGGCGGGCACTACGGTCAGGCAAAAACCCGCCACCTCTCCGTAACCCATGGTTCGCGCCACCTGCATGCGCCGCGTCGCGTCACATTGCGGCAACGCAGCCAGCGCCATCAGCAGCAAAAAGGGCAGTTCCTTGGCAATCAGGCCAAAGGTCAGGCTCAGCCCCCACGGGTCGTTCAGGATCAACAGATCGGGCGGGGTGTCCCACCCGGTGGCCCAAGGCGACAGCACCCGCGCCAACCATCCAGACGGCGCAATCAAAAAGGCCAGCCCCAGCGCCGCCGCCGCATGGGGAATCGCCAACAGCGGGGCCAGCAGACCGCGCAGCGCCATGAACGCGCGGCTGCGCGACAGCGTGGCCAACATCAACACGGTCAGTCCCAGCGCCGCCATGGTCGACAACAGCCCCGTCGCCAAGGACAGGGCCGCCGCGCCGGGCAACCCCGGCCATGCCGCCAGCGCCCGGAACGCGTCCAGACCCGGCGCAGATGTCATGCCAAAGGCGGGCAGCACGGTGCCTGCGATGCCCGCCACAACCGGCAGAACCAACAAAACCAAAACCAGTCGCGGGCTGCCCCTGAGCAGCCACGCGGCCGGGGTCTGGGTCACGGGGCAACACCGTAGCGGGTCAGCCAATCCTCGGTTATCCTGGTCATCCAACTGCCATGTGGTTCCAACAGGGCTGGGCCCAGATCAGCGGGGGGCAGGGTCGCAGGCCCAAGGTCCAGCGCGGCAAAGCGTGCCGCATCCTCGGTTGGCAGGGTGGCCACATTCAACACGGTCTGAAACCCAAGGATGGCCGGATCCTGCGCACGGGCCTGCACCATGGGGTCCAGCAACAGGTTTGCCACCACTTGTGCGCCTGCGGTCTGCGCGTTGAACGGAATGGCCACAAAGGACGCATTGCCAATCGTGCCGCCCTGCAAAACAAAGGTGCGGACCGAGGGTGCCAGATTTCCGGCAAGGATCTCGGCGCTGGCCCGGCCCGGGTTAAAGGCAAAGGCGATGTCAACCTCGGCATCTGCCAGCAACTGGCCCATTGCCGGTTCATTGGCCGGAAAGGCGCGTGCCTGCCGCCACAGATGCGGGTGCACCGCATCCAGCCATGCCCAAAGCGGTGCGGTATCGGCCGCATAACTGGCGCCTACAGCGGATTGCAGGGCGGCAGGATCGGGCATCACGCCGTACAGAACCTGCTTGAGAAAGGTCAGCCCCAGATAATCGGGCGGCTGCGGATAACTGAACCGCCCGGGATTGGCACGCGCCCAGTCCGCCAATGCGGTTAGGCTGTCGGGCGGGATTGCTACGCGGGCGCTGTCATATTCAAAGACCAGTCGCGCCATGGCCCAAGGGGATTCGAACCCTTCGGTGGGCAGGGTGAAATCAGTGACGGTTGCGGGCTGGCCCGTCACATCGACCAGCGCGAAATTGGGCAGGTCAGCGGCAAAGGGGCCATAAAGCAGCCCCTTGCCCTTCATCGCGGCAAAATTCTCGCCATTGATCCAGATCAGATCTACCGCGCCGCCGGTGGTCTGCCCGGCCGCCTGTTCGGCCAGCACCCGCGCGACGGCATCCGATGTGGCAGCCAGCTTGACATGTTCCAGTGTGACCCCATGCCGTTCCTGCGCCAGCGTGCCGACCCATGCGATGAAATCGTTGATCTTGGGATCGCCGCCCCAGGCGTGAAAATACACGGTCTGCCTCTTGGCCGCGTCCAGCACGGCAGACCAATCAGCGGCCAGCACCCGTTGCCCCATCCCCGCCAATCCAACGGTTGCGATGGTCAGACGGCCAAATTCCCTGCGATTCATTCCACTCTCCTTGTGTAGCGGCCAGCGTAGAGATTTTTTGGGATGTTTGACAACCTCATCCACAACAATGTGACGATCGGACCGCCGGGGCAGGGCGTGACCGTGCAACACCAGCAGCAATGTGATTTGGCTATTGCTGCGCCCTGCGTTAGGCGTCACGGCTGATAAAACTGAACCGCCACAAGGCGGTTGGCAAGACGGGGACAAAGGGTAATCCGATGCTGGACGGCGTGATGCGCAAGTTGATCGACCCACCACTGACACGCTGGGGGCGTGGGCTGGCGGCGCAGGGCTGGACGGCGGACCGCGTGACCTTGGTGGGGCTGGCGCTGGGCCTTGGTGCGGCGGTTTTGATTGCCGTCGGGGCACCGGGTTGGCTGGCGCTGGTGCCGTTGTTGGCGGGACGTGTGGCCGATGGGCTGGACGGAGCCATTGCCCGCGCCCGCGGCAAAACCGATTTCGGCGGATATCTGGATATCGTTGCGGATTTCGTCTTTTACGGTGCCATTCCGTTTGCTTTTGCCCTGCGCGACCCCGACGTCAATGCCCTTGCGGCCAGCTTTTTGCTGTTTGGGTTCTATGTGAACGGCAGCAGTTTTCTGGGTTATGCCGTGCTGGCCGAAAAGCGCGGCCTTCAAACCACATCGCGGGGGGAAAAGTCGCTGTATTTCTCGGCCGGGTTGTTGGAGGGGACCGAAACCATTGCACTGTTCACAGCGTTTTGTCTGTGGCCGGGCGTGTTTGTGCCCTTGGCATGGGGGTTTGGCGCGCTGTGTCTGGTGACGGCGGGGGCGCGGACGGTGCTGACCGCACGGCTTTTTCGTTAAGGCAGGTTACGCCTCCGCTTTTTGGGTTTCGTCCGTCGCGTATCGGGCGGACAACAGGCGGTAAGACCGGGATCGCAAGGCGGCACCCGTCACAAGGACCCCAACCAGACCCGCGACCGTAAATACCAAGGCGATGCCCCGTTCTGGCCCAGTGCCGAACCAACCGCCGATCACCCGCGCCCCCGCACCATCCGTCATGAAGGGGATCACAGCAAACTGCGTGACCGGCCCGATCAAAAAGGCCGTCAGGGGGGCGGCAGCCGTTTCCATCGACTGGGCAAATCCGAAAACCCGGCCTTGCCGCGCCAAGGGTACAACCTTTTGCAGGGTGGTCTGTTCGGCGGCCTCGGCCACGGGGCCCAGCGCCATCCACAAAAAACATCCCGCAACCAACAGCCAATAGGATGCCTGAACCGTAAACAGACTGGCCGCCGACCAGACCACGACATTGACCAACAACAGCGTGCGGATCGGGTTTCGCCCTGTGCCAAACCGGACCACCGCCATTCCGCCCAGAATAAGGGCCGAGGACAGGACCGCAAAGGTCAGGCCCCAAACCTCGACCGACACAAGGCCAAGACCATAGGCATCCAGCAGCGCCATGAAGATGCCGCCAAGGAAATTGTTGAACGTGGCAAACAGGATCAGCGCGAACAGCCCCGGAACGCCCGCCACCACCCGTATCGTGCCGCGCAGATCAACCTTGCTTACTGCGGGCGCATTGGGCCTCGGTTGCGGGGTCAGGGCTGGTTCGTCCAACTGGACCCTGCCGATATCAACCAGCGCGATCAGCGTCGCCCCAACGCAGACGATCAGCGTCAAAATCATCCCGCCCGACGCCACCAACAGCCCCGAAACCGCCGAGGTGACCAGAAACCCAAGGCCCGTGACCATGCCGACCAACCCGTTGGCCTTGTCGCGCGCCTCTGGTGCGACCATCGCCGTCACCAGCGTCGGCAGCGCGATGTTGCGGATATTGCCTGCGATGACGCCCGCCATCACCAGCACCACCAGCGCCCACAACCAAAGGCCGTAGGGATTGGCAAAAACCCCGTCAGGCGCCAGCACAACCAACCCAAGCGACAGCGCAAAAAAGCCCAGCGATGTCAGCGAGGATCCCGCCATCACGGCAATCTTGCCATGGTGATCAACCAATGCCCCCAACCAGACCCCCAGAACGGCGGTGAATGTCAAAAATATGCCCGCGATCATGCCTGTGGCAAAGACTGATCCGGTCTCCAGAAAGACCCAAAAGGTGATGGCAAACCAAGCGGTGTTGTTTGTGATGCTGGCAAGCAGGTTGTTTGCCAGAATCCGGTGAAATGGCAACATTCCTAGTCCTCATGCGGGCTGAAACCGTCCCAAGGTTCGCATGTCGGGCCCGCACCGGCAATAGATCAGGGCCGCGTCGGCGGCACAGCCTGACCTGATCCTTTCGCCGATCCGCGACTTTGGTTCTTAACTGCTTGATTTTTCCCGATGCCCTTGCGGCCCCCGGTTCGCGCCACTAAGACTCTGGCAAGCATCAGGCGATACTCCTTTCAAAACCAATGAGGCAGTTTGGAACATGCGCGATCCCGTTGACCACTACATGAATACCCTTGTCCCAATGGTCGTCGAACAGACCAGCCGGGGTGAGCGGGCCTATGACATCTATTCCCGCATGCTCAAAGAGCGGATCATCTTTCTGGCGGGCCCCGTGCATGATGGCATGTCCAGCCTGATCTGCGCCCAGCTGCTGTTCCTTGAGGCCGAGAATCCTTCCAAGGAAATCTCGATGTATATCAACAGCCCCGGCGGTGTCGTGACCTCGGGCCTGTCGATCTATGACACGATGCAGTATATCCGTCCCAAGGTGTCGACCCTTGTGATCGGGCAGGCGGCCTCGATGGGGTCCTTGTTGCTGCAGGCGGGTCACCACGGCATGCGGTTTTCGCTGCCCAACAGCCGCGTCATGGTGCACCAGCCGTCAGGCGGCTATCAGGGGCAGGCGACCGACATCATGATCCACGCCCGCGAAACCGAAAAACTGAAACGCCGTCTTAATGAAATTTACGTAAAACATACTGGTAACACCTATGAAGCGGTGGAAGCGGCGTTGGAGCGGGATAATTTCATGTCGGCCGAAGATGCCAAATCCTGGGGTCTGATCGACGAGATTTTGGAAAGCCGTGGCAAGATGGACGACACGGCAAAGTGACCGCTGCCCCCGGATCGCGCCGATTGCCGGGCCGGGGGTAAATTGACATTGTGGCGGCGCGGGCCTTGGCCTAAACTTCGCTTACAGACGGATGCAGAGGTAGACCATGGCGAACAATTCGGGCGGCGACAGCAAAAATACGCTTTACTGTTCGTTCTGCGGCAAAAGCCAGCATGAGGTGCGCAAGCTGATTGCCGGGCCGACGGTTTTCATCTGTGATGAATGTGTCGAGCTGTGCATGGACATTATCCGCGAAGAGACCAAGACGACGGGCCTCAAGGCGACGGACGGCGTGCCGACACCGCGCGACATCTGCAAGGTGCTGGATGACTATGTCATCGGTCAGATCCACGCCAAGCGCGTGCTGTCAGTGGCCGTGCACAACCATTACAAACGGTTGAACCACGCCTCCAAGACCGATGTAGAACTGTCGAAATCCAACATCTTGCTGATCGGCCCTACGGGCTGTGGCAAGACTTTGCTGGCCCAGACTTTGGCCCGCATCCTTGATGTGCCGTTTACCATGGCCGATGCCACGACCCTGACCGAGGCTGGTTACGTCGGCGAAGACGTCGAAAACATCATCCTGAAACTGTTGCAGGCGTCTGAATACAACGTCGAACGTGCGCAGCGCGGCATCGTTTATATCGACGAAGTCGACAAGATCACCCGCAAGTCCGACAATCCCAGCATCACCCGCGACGTGTCGGGTGAGGGGGTGCAACAGGCGCTGTTGAAGATCATGGAGGGGACTATCGCCTCTGTGCCGCCGCAAGGCGGGCGCAAGCATCCCCAACAAGAGTTTT
This sequence comes from Rhodobacterales bacterium, assembly GCA_031384005.1. Lineage (GTDB taxonomy): Bacteria > Pseudomonadota > Alphaproteobacteria > Rhodobacterales > Rhodobacteraceae > Stagnihabitans. Next base: position 9,681 of record JANNAF010000336.1, read on the forward strand.
TGCAGGTTGATACCACCAACATCCTGTTCATCTGCGGCGGTGCGTTTTCGGGTCTGGAAAAGATCATTGCCCAGCGCGGCAAGGGTTCGGCGATTGGTTTTGGCGCTGACGTCAAGGACCCCGACTCGCGTGGCGCGGGCGAGCTGTTTGGCGAGCTGGAGCCTGAGGATCTGTTGAAGTTCGGCCTGATCCCGGAATTCGTCGGTCGTCTGCCGGTTCTGGCCACCCTGACCGATCTGGACGAGGCGGCGCTGGTCACCATCCTGACCGAACCCAAGAATGCGCTGGTCAAGCAGTACCAGCGTCTGTTCGACATCGAAGGCGTCAAGCTGACCTTCAGCACCGATGCATTGTCCGCCATCGCCAAGCGCGCGATCATGCGCAAGACCGGCGCGCGCGGTCTGCGGTCGATCATGGAGGATATCCTGCTGGACAGCATGTTCGAACTGCCGGGCATGACTGACATATCGGAAATCGTGGTGAACGAAGAGGCGGTGACCAATGGCGCAAAACCGTTGATCGTCCATGCCGAGGTCAAGGAAAAGAAACCCGCCACAGCAGGCTGAGGCCGCGCTGCGGCAAGTTGAACAAGCGCGCCTTCGGGCGCGCTTGTTCTTTGCGTGATATGGCTTTGGCCGGTAACCTGTCGTCAAGACGGGTCAGGGAGTTGAGTCTTGGGTGGAACAGTCGAGCCGGTGATCGAGCCTGTCATTGTCGTCACGGTGGACGGGCCGCTTTATGCCGGCACCGATGCGAACGACGCCTTGACCGTGGATGCGCTGGTCAGGGGGTTGGTCGGCTATGCCGGGGACGACACCCTGAAGGGTGGGGACGGGCGGGATGTTCTGTATGGCGACAGCACCCTCGAAATCAACGAACTGTTCGATGTGATAATCTTCGACGCCTCGGTGATTGGCGACGACGTGCTGTATGGCGGCGCCGGCCGGGATGTCCTGATCGCCGGTCCGGGCAATGACACGGTTTTCGGCGGCACTGGCGGCGATCTTTTTGTGGTGGTCTATGAAAACACCGCAGGCGACGCATTGTTCGGCGGGGCGGGGCGCGATATTCTGGACCTGTCGCTGATGTCGGAATTCGGGTTTCCGGAGCTGGCCGTGCAGCGGCTGGTGCTGGATGCCGCCGCCTCGATCGAGGTTCTGGTGTCGGATCGGCAGATCGTGGGCACGGATGGCGACGATCATTTCGATCTATCGGGCGTTCTGGCCTTCGACGGGTCCGGGTTCCCCAACTCAGGCTTTGGCAGTTTTTTTTTGGAGGCGGGGGATGACGTCTATGTCGGGGGGGCCGGTCGGGAAGGGGCCCACGGCGGCACCGGCGATGATACGCTGGACGGCGGGGGCAGGGCGGATGACCTGCGGGGTGGCGGGGGTGCGGACTTGCTGATCGGTGGTACCGGGCGCGACATGCTGTACGGTGGCGCGGACGTAGACCGGCTGATCGGGGGGATCGGCAATGACACCTACCTTGTCACTGACGCGCTGGACCGGATTGTCGAGCGGGCGGGCGGCGGCCGGGACCGGGTGGTGGCGACGCTTGACACGTTCACCCTTGGGGTTCGGGGGGTCGAGGACCTGACCTTTAACACCGTCGCGGATTGCCAGGGGATAGGCAGCGAGCGCAACAACCGGATCCAAGGTGGCTGGGGCAACGACACATTAAGCGGTGCCGATGGGAACGATGTCCTGATGGGCGGCACGTTTCAGGGCGTCGGGGACGATGTCCTGTATGGCGGCGACGGGGACGATGTCCTGTATGGCGGTATCGGCAGGGATCGACTGTTTGGCGGCGCCGGGGCCGACACGTTCCGCTTTGATCAGGTTGCCATGGCCGACCGGTTCGATGTGGTCGGCGACTTTGACGTTGGTGCGGACCTGTTCGAAATCGGCAACCGCGCCTTTGACGGCATCAATCTGCCGGTTGGCGACATGACGCGCGGCCAGTTCGGGGTTGTCGGGGAGGGGCTTACGGGGCGGGAGTCGATTCTGTACGATCCGGCGACGGGAACACTGGCGACGCACGGGGGCAAGGTCTTTGCCCGCGTCGATCCGGGTTTGGCGCTGACATTGCATGACTTTGTCTGGATCGTCGATTATCCCTGAAGCGGGCCTGTCGCCTTAACCTTGAGGCAACACACCTTGCCTATCCTTTCCGGGATACGGCCGCACATCCGTGCGACCCCGACCCAAGAAAGGACGTCACATGAAACTCGCCAAGGTTCTTGCCATCTCGACGCTGCTGTGGTCCGGCCCCGGCCTCGCGGCGGATTATCAGACTGCGATGCAATCCTTTTTGGACTCATCGATCCGCAGCTGGTCTGCCGACCCGGCCCTGATTGCCGCAATCACGGCCGCCAATACCGAACGTGCAGCCTATGATCAGGCGATGATCGACGCTGCCGACACCGCGTGGCGGGCCGAGGTTGGTCAGGCCGACACCCCCACGATCACCCCGATTCTGACCAATGCTGCCGCCGATTTCCTGCGCGCACAGGTCGATGGGTCCGGCGGCAAGATCACCGAGGCGTTCATCACCGATGCCATGGGGCTGAACGTCGCCGTCTCTGCGCCCACATCCGACATGTGGCAGGGGGATGAGGACAAGTTTACCGCCGTCTTCCCAGCCGGGGCCGAAGGCTTTCTGTTTGGCGAGGTCGAGTTGGACGAATCCACCCAGACCTACCAATCGCAAATTTCCGTAGCCATCGTTGATCCCGCAACGGGTGCCGTGATCGGCACAATGACCGTTGGGGTTAATGCTGACGCGTTGATGTAATTTGCAGCTGGGGCAGTCATGACATCGGTATCGAAACGGCGCTTTGCGATCGGCAACCTGTCTTTGTTCGGCAAATGCCTGGGCATGGTTTCAGTCATAACTGCCCTTGTTGCGGGCCTGATATCGGTCAATGCCGCCACACTTTTGCGCGACGTCGCCACCCAGGGGTTGCAGGATCTTGCCCGGGGCAGCACCGCTGCCCTGGCGCAAGAAATGTCAGGCGCCCTGAAGTATGGCAAGATCCCTGCAGTAGAGGCGGGTTTTACCGCCTTTGCCAAACGTGAAGGCGGCAAGTTTGTGGCGGGCACCGCGTTCAACTTGCAAGCTGAACCTGTCTTGCGCCAGGGCGAAACCCCAGTTGAGGATGCAGATTTGATCCTCACGCTGGCCGAAAAGGCTTTGGCCTCGGGCGCAGTGGAAACTGACGCGTCAGGTCTGGTCGTGGCCGCCCCGGCGATTTTCGGCGAAAAGGCCGTGGTAACCGGGGTTCTGGTTTTGCAATGGTCCACGGCGGAACTGGCGGCCAACTACGGTGCAAAACAACTGCGCGCCTATGTGACGGCGGCGCTGTTGTTCACGGCCCTGCTGGCACTGGGGGCCTGGCTGCTGAACCGTGCGCTGCGCGTTCCCATGCAACAGGTGGCCACGGCCATGTCCGTTGTGGCAGACGCCGATTTCGACAGCCCGGTGCCGCTGACCGACCGCAAGGATGAGGTTGGCCGCATCGCCCAGACCCTGGATGTGATGCGCAACAGCCTGAAAATGGCGGCAGTCGAACGCCAAGAGCGTGAACGGGATGCCGAATACCAGCATCAGATCGTCCAAGCCCTGTCCGTTGGTCTGCAAAGCCTGTCAGCCGGGGATCTGACCGCCCGTCTCAGGGGCGATTTTCAGCCGGAATACAAGGCGTTACAGGATGATTTTAACACGGCGATGGAACAGATTGGTGCCGCAGTTCAGGCCGTGGTCATCGCAGCCTCGCGGATCGGGTCCAGTGCCGATGTGATCCATCAGCAATCGGATGACCTGTCGCAGCGCACCGAAAATCAGGCCGCAGCCTTGGAACAAACCGCTGCTGCGATCCACGAACTGACCTCGAACGTCGGCACGGCGGCGGCGGCCATTCTGGACGTCGAACGCGTGGTGACAGAGGCGCAGCTTGAGGCGCGGGCCAGTGGCAAGGTGGTCGATGATGCCGTGAATGCGATGCGTGACATCGCCAAGTTCTCCAACCAGATTTCCACGATCATCGGGGTGATTGATGACATCTCGTTCCAGACCAACCTTTTGGCCCTGAACGCCGGGGTCGAGGCGGCCCGCGCCGGCGAGGCGGGGCGTGGTTTCGCTGTCGTCGCCTCTGAGGTGCGTGCGTTGGCGCAGCGCAGCACCGAGGCTGCGCGCCAGATCAACTCTTTGATCACCGGCAGTGCGACACGGGTTGGCAACGGTGTCGATCTGGTCGGCAAGGCTGGCGAGGCGCTGAACAGCCTGCTTGCACGGGTGCAGGACATTTCTGGTCTGATGGGCGGCGTCGCCCGCAGCGCCAGCGCCCAGTCGGCCGGCCTAAACGAGGTCAATATGGGGGTGGGCCAGCTGGATCAGGTCACCCAACGGAACGCCGCCATGGTGCAGACCGCCACCACAACCAGCGAGGCCCTCGCCAATGAGGCCAGTCAACTTGTCAAATTGGTGTCGGTTTTCAAGTTGCACGAAGAAATCTCTCAACCCGGCCGCGCCCGTCGCGCCTGACCTGGCGGCCGGTTGACACCATGGGTGCCCGCGTCACGATTGACCGGTGCACCGCTGCAAAGCGGCTGAGCTTCGCCCCCGGCGTGACGCTGAGTTGCCGGATTGGCCTTGCTTGAACCCGATGAAACGATAGACTTCGGATGGTTTTGGGGGAGTTTTCGCGCATGGGTGGCACAGTTGTTCCGGTGGTGGTGCCGGTGGTTGTCGTGACAGTTGTCGGCACATTGATCCAAGGCACCGACGGCCGCGATCTGCTGCAAGGGACACCGTCGCTGGTCGGTCTGATCGGCATGGGCGGGGATGATGTGCTGTATGGCGGTGATGCCGGCGAAATCCTGTTTGGCGATGATTTCGACACGGCCTTTTTCCTGTCTGACACCCCGTCCAACTGGCCCGACTTTGGTGTTGTGGGCCATGATCGTTTGTATGGCGGCGCGGGCAACGACGATCTTTTTGGCGGGCCCGGGGATGACCTGTTGTCGGGCGGTGCGGGGGATGACAGCTTCATCGATTGGGCGCTCGATGTCGGGCAAGATACCTTTCGCGGTGGCGCCGGCTTTGACCGCATCAGTTTTGTGGGTGACATGGTTGCCCTGTCTGACATGGACCTGCACCTTGACCGCCTGATCCTGAACAAGGCCGCGTCCGTCGAACGGCTGGAAACCGAACGCAACATCTATGGAACCGCTGGGGCCGATGTGTTTGATCTGCGCGGGGTGACTGAATACGAAAATCAGGCTGTAAGGCCCGGGCAGATTGCCAGTTTTGGCAGCTTTGATCTGCTGGGCGGTGCCGATCGCTTTACCGGTGGGCGCGCTGCGGAATACGTCAGTGCCGGGGCAGGGGCTGACGTTTTGGTCGGCGGTGGCGGTCATGACACGCTGAACGGTGGTCTGGGCGGCGCCGACACCCTGACGGGTGGTGCCGGGCGCGATGTGTTCGAGTTTGGCGCCGCCACCTTTGGGCTGTCGCGCGATATCGGTGTCAGCACGCGCCTGTCTGCCGATACCCTCACCGATTTTCTCAGCGGTCAGGACAAGATCGCCCTGTACTTCTATGCCTTTGCCGGTCTGCACCCTCCGGTTGACGGGACCATCGCGCGTGCCGAGTTTGGGCTGAAGGGGTCTGCTGACCTGACGGGCCGTGAAAAGGTGCTGTACGACCCCGCAACCGGCACCCTTTTCAAGACCGAGGCGGGCTATGTTGGCAATGGGGCGACGGGGGCCTTTGCCCATGTCGAACCGAACACCGAACTGACGTTTCGCGATTTCATCTGGTTCACCGTGCCGGACTGATCGGTCAAATTGCGCGTCAGTCAAGATCACATCATCAGACCGCGCAACCCCGCCCATGGCCGCCTGCCGCCTCTGGACCCCGGCGCCAAATTCCGGCATATCTGCCACGACCCTATCGGAGGCCAAACATGTACTTCCTCAAACGCCTGCTGACCTGGTGGAACAGCCAGACCCTGGGCACCCAGATCTTTACCGCAAGGCGCGGCATCAGGGTTGGCGAGGATGGGCAGGGCAACATCTATTACCAGACCGCCGACAGCAAGAAACGCTGGGTCATCTATAATGGCGAGATGGAGGCGTCGCGCGTGTCGCCCGATTGGCATGGCTGGCTGCATTTCACCTGGGACGAGCCGCCGACCAAGGCACCCCTCGTGCACAAGGCTTGGGAAAAGCCGCATATTGAAAACCTGACAGGCACCGCCGCCGCCTATGCGCCGCCCGGGTCGATCCGCTCTGTCGCCCCGGTGGCGCGGGCCGATTACGAGGCTTGGGCGCCCGAGTGATGGCTGAAAATCGTTTGGAAATCTTGACCGGGGCGCTGGTTCTGGCTGCGGCCGCCGGGTTTTTCGTCTTTGCCGGGCAGACCGCTGGCATGGGCGGCGGGGCGGACACCTATCCGCTCAAAGCCAGCTTTCGGTCGGTTCAGGGCATTTCGGCGGGGTCAGATGTCAAACTGGCCGGGGTCAAGGTGGGCACCATCACCTCGCTGACCCTGAACCCGACGACATATTTCGCCGATATCGTGGTGGATCTGGACAAGAGCATCCTGCTGCCCACCGACAGCGCCATCCTGATTTCGTCCGAAGGGCTGCTTGGCGGCAATTTTGTCGAACTGGTGCCGGGTGGCATGCCCGACAATCTGGCTCCGGGCGACGAGATCGAGGATACCCAAGGCGCCGTCAGTCTGGTGCAACTGCTGATGAAGTTTGTGGGCGGTCAGTCTGACCCCGCCGCGCCCGCGCCATGAGGCTGTTTTTGGCCCTTGCTGCCGGTCTTTGGGCAAATGCCGCCACGGCGCAGGTGGTGACTGCCCCCGGCGGAATCTTGCGGATCCAAGACAAGATGACAGGCGTGGTCGAAAATCAGGACATGACGGCCGGCCAGTCCCATGAACTGGGGCGTCTGACCATCACACTGGACGCCTGCCGCTATCCCGCCGATCTGCCGATGGGCGAGGCTTTTGCCCATGTCACCGTCACCGACAGCGGTGCGCCCTTGTTCAAAGGGTGGATGATCGCCTCATCGCCCGCCCTGTCGGCACTGGATCACCCGCGCTATGACGTTTGGGTCCTGCACTGCGACGTGCCCGCCGCGGGCTAAGACTGCGACGTGCCCGCCGCGGGCTAAAACTGCGACGTGCCCGCCGCGGGCTAAAACTGCGCAGGCGCAGCTATGGCTGCGGCCAGCCTGCGGTGGTATTCGGCGCGTGGGATTTCCACCGCCCCCAAACTGGCCAGATGCGGCGTCAGAAACTGGGTGTCAAACAACCGGAACCCGCCGCCATTCAGATGCTGGATCAGATGGGCCAATGCGGTTTTTGACGCATTGGTGGCGCGCGAAAACATGCTTTCGCCGAAAAACGCCGCACCGATCACCACACCATAAACCCCGCCAACCAGCGTGCTGTCCTGCCAGACCTCGACCGAATGGGCATGGCCAGCGTCATGCAGCGCCGTGTAGGAGCGCGTGATTTCGGGGTTGATCCACGTCTCTGGGCGATCCGCACAGCCCGCGATCACCTCGGCAAAGGCGCTGTCCCGCGTGACCTGTTGGACGCCGCTGGCCATATGCCGCCGCAAACTGCCCGAGATGTGAAACCCGTCCAACGGAAAAATCCCGCGCCGTCGTGGGTCGACCCAATGGATTTCCACCGCATCGCGGCTGTCAGCCATCGGGGAAATCCCCATGGCATAGGCGCGCAGCAACAGGTCAGGCGTCATTTCGGGTGGGGTAGGATGGGCAATACTGCCCATCTTCCACGCAGGTCACGCCCCAAACTTGGCCGCCAGCCATTTTTCCAGCCAGTGGATGTTGTAATCCCCGGCCTGAATATCCGGCTCGGCCAGCAGCGCATCAAACAGCGGGATCGTGGTTTCGACCCCGTCGATGATCAACTCGCCCAAGGCGCGCTGCAACCGGGCCAGCGCCTCGGGACGGTCGCGGCCATGGACGATCAGCTTGCCGATCAGACTGTCGTAATAGGGCGGAATGGAATAGCCGCCGTACAGCGCCGAATCCATCCGCACCCCAAGGCCACCGGGCGCATGAAACACCTTGACCTTGCCCGGACGCGGCGCAAAATCGGGCATGCGTTCGGCGTTGATGCGCACTTCGATACAGTGGCCGTTGATCTGCAAATCGTCCTGCCCGAATGACATGGGCAGTCCCGCTGCAACGCGGATTTGTTCGCGCACCAGATCGACGCCGAAAATCCCCTCAGTCACTGGATGTTCAACCTGCAAACGGGTGTTCATCTCGATGAAAAAGAACTGGCCATCCTCATACAGAAACTCGATCGTTCCTGCACCGATGTAGTTGATCTTGGCGACCGCATCGGCGCAAACCTTGCCGATCGAGGCGCGCATTTCGGGTGTGATGCTGGGGCCGGGGGCCTCCTCGAACACCTTTTGGTGGCGGCGCTGCAGACTGCAGTCGCGCTCGCCCAGATGAACGGCGCGGCCCTTACCATCGCCAAAGACCTGTATCTCGATATGGCGCGGTGTTTGCAGGTATTTCTCGATATAGACTTCATCATTGCCAAAGGCGGCCTTTGACTCGCTGCGCGCCGTGCGAAACGCAATCTCCAACTCCTCGGCGTTGCGCGCGACCTTCATGCCGCGCCCGCCACCACCTGCCGTGGCCTTGATGATCACCGGAAACCCGATGCCAGCCGCCACGCCAATCGCTGTCTCGAAATCAGGCACACCGCCGTCCGACCCCGGCACAACCGGGATGCCCAGCGCCTTGGCGGTTTCCTTGGCGGTGATCTTGTCACCCATGATGCGGATATGTTCCGCCGTGGGGCCGATAAAGGTGATGTCGTGGTCCTGCAATGCCTGCGCAAAGGCGGCGTTTTCAGACAGGAACCCGTACCCCGGATGCACCGCCTGCGCGCCGGTAATCTCGCAGGCCGAAATGATCGCGGCCTTGTTCAGATAGGACAGGGTCGAGGACGCGGGGCCAATGCAAACGCTCTCATCGGCCATGCGCACATGCATCGCATCGGCATCGGCGGTCGAATGGACGGCCACCGATTTGATGCCCATTTCGCGGCAGGCGCGGATGACGCGCAACGCAATTTCGCCCCGGTTGGCGATCAGGATTTTGTCAAAGATCGGCATGGCAGCCGCCTTTACCTGTTTCCCGGCTTTTTCTTTTTTCACGGGGGCCTGCCTTACTCGATGATCAACAGGGGCGCGCCGAATTCCACCGCCTGCCCGTCGGACACGACGATCCGTTTGACCGTGCCTGCGCGCGGGGCAGGGATGTGGTTCATGGTTTTCATCGCTTCGATGATCAGGACGGTCTGTCCCTCGGTCACGACCGAGCCTACAGTGACAAAGGGTGTCGCCCCCGGTTCGGCGGACAGAAAAACCGTCCCCACCATGGGCGAGGTGACCGCACCCGGATGTTGCGCCGGATCCTCGACGGCGGCGGCGGCGGCCACAGGCGCCGGTGCAAATGCCGCATGGGCCGGTGCCGCATGATGCATCACGGGGGCGGCCATCTGCACGACCGTGCTTTGCTTGACCACGCGCACATCAAGGCTGTCGTCCGGCCCGTATTCGCGTTTCACCGACAATTCGGTCAGGTCGTTCTTGTTCAGAAGCTCTGCAAGGGCCGCGATGAAAGTCACATCTGCATCTGGGGAATGTTTGCTCATGCCGTCCTCTGTTGGCGTCGTTTGTTTTGGGCCGGGCTTTGTCCCGGCATAATTGTCTGCCGTGTATAACCGACACCTGCCTCAAGGCCAAGCATCCATGTTGGGCCCATCGGCTTGCGCCAAAAATTCTTCGCAGAAGCAATTTTACCGTTTGATAAAAAATATGGCCTGTGGCAGCCTGAAGTCTGCAACAACGGAGGCCAGATTGACCCATTCGCCCCTCACGCCCGGTGTGATCGCAGGCCGCCTGCCCCACGCTGACCTTGGCCGCAATTTTGCCGATGCCGCACCGCGCCTTGACCGGCACGAGGCGATGGTGGCCGCCGACCGCTGCTATTTCTGTCACGATGCGCCCTGCATGACGGCCTGTCCCACCACAATCGACATCCCGCTGTTCATCCGCCAGATCGCGACGGGCACGCCCGAGGCGGCGGCGCGCACCATTCTGGCGCA
>JANNAF010000364.1:0-3499 GCA_031384005.1 Rhodobacterales bacterium
GCCGCTGGCGAGGCGTTTGCGTTCGAGATCCTGCTGGCCAACGGGGCCAGCGACACGATTGCCGCCACCGAAATCTTTGTCGAGGCGCTGAAGCGGTTGGGGATCGAGGCGCGGATTGCGACGGTGGATTCGGCGCAGTACAAGGAACGCACGACCAATTACGACTATGACATGACCCAGTATATCCGGTCGCTGTCGCTGTCGCCGGGCAATGAATTGACGCTGTATTTCGGCAGTGCAGGCGTTGAAACCCCCGGAACGCGCAACTTTATGGGCATGAACTCGCCCGCCGCCGAGGCCCTGATCAAGACCATGGTCAGCGCCACCAACCGCGAGGATTTCGTGATCGCGACCCAGGCGCTGGACCGTGTGATGACGACGGGGCGGTATGTGATCCCGTTCTGGTATTCAAACCTGTCCCGGATGGCGCATAAAAAGGCGTTGCATTATCCTGAGCGTCTGCCGATTTATGGCGACTGGCTGGGGTTCCTGCCGGATGTCTGGTGGTATCAAGAGTAAGCAAAACCAAGAAACAAACGGGGCTGAGCATGAAAAAGACGATGATCTGGGTGGCCGTGGTGGCCGCCCTTGCCGGGTGCAACACGGTTGCGGGTGTGGGGCAGGATATCTCGGGCAGTGCCAACCGGGTTGCGGGCTGGATGGGCGGTTGACGCAAGCGTCCAGATCTGGACGTTTTGCGAAACCGTTTGAATTCAATGGGTTGGTTTTCCAAAATTAACCAGGCAGAAACCTTTGCCCTGCCGTGGTAGGGGGGCATGGGATCAAGTGGTTTGAAGGCCTGGCCGGGATCAGTTGAAATCCACGGCCTGCCACCCTGTTTCGCGCGTGGAACGGGTCATGTCAGCGAGGTGACCCACAGGATCGTCGCATCCTCATCCGACAGGGAAATCACGTTATGGCCCATGGTGGCGTCGTAATAGGCAGAATCGCCACGGCGCAGTTCGACGGGTTCATAAAACTCGGTATAAAGCCGGATCACGCCGGTCAGGACATAAAGGAACTCTTCGCCGTCGTGGCGGACCCAGCCGTCAAACTCGTTCATATCGCGGGAGCGGATGGTGGCGCGGTAGGGCAGCATGGCCTTGCGCGACAGGCCCCCGGCCAAAAGTTCATGTTCATAGGTCGTCGTCACATGGGCCATTCCGGTGCCTGATTTGGTCACGGCCATGCGGCCTGACACCTGTGCGCGACCGGCGGGGGTGAACAACTGGGGCACCGAAATCTTCAACCCCTCGGCCAGCTTTTTCACGGCGTCATAGGTGGGCGACATCTGGCCGTTTTCAATCTTGGATAGGGTCGAACGGGCCAGACCCGCCTGCCCCGCAGCCTGATCCAGCGTCCAGCCCTTGGCCTTGCGCAGGTCGCGGACCCGCTGGCCAAGGTCCAGTGGTTCGGGTGGCGTATCTGCACCGCTGTCGCGGGCAATGCGGATCAGGCGTTTGGGATCGGAATTGGTCATCGCCCCGCAATACAATGCCGCAGCCGCGCTGGCAACGCAGTGGCAATTGCCAGTTGCCTTGCGCGGAACGAGTGGTGATAAAGATGGCAGCACGCATAGGAGACGCATGATGCGCACCACCAAGATTGTTCAGAAAATCCTGTCGAATTACGAAGGCGAAACCCCCGGCGTGAAGGGCAACCTTGCCCGTCTGCTGATGGAGGGCAAGTTGGGCGGCACCGGCAAGATGATCATTCTGCCTGTCGATCAGGGTTTTGAGCATGGGCCGGCGCGCAATTATGCGGTCAACCCGGCAGGATATGACCCGCATTACCATTACCAACTGGCGATTGATGCCGGGTTGAACGCATTCGCCTCGCCGCTGGGGATGCTGGAGGCGGGGGCGGATACCTTTGCCGGGCAGATCCCGACGATTTTGAAGGTCAATTCGGCCAATTCGCTGATGTCGGACACGGCGGGCAAGAATCAGGCGGTAACCGCATCGGTGGATGATGCGCTGCGGCTGGGTTGTGCGGCGATCGGGTTCACGATTTATCCGGGGTCGGATTGTCAGTTGGACATGTACGAAGAGATCCGCGAGATGCGCAAAGAGGCGGCGGCCAAGGGAGTGGCCACTGTCATCTGGTCCTATCCGCGCGGTGAGGCGGTGACCAAGGACGGCGAGACGGCGATTGACGTGGCGGCCTATGCCGCACAGATCGCGGCGCTGTTGGGGGCCCATATCATCAAGATCAAGCTGAGCACCGACCATCTGATGCTGTCCGAGGCCAAGAAGGTTTATGAAAAGGAAAAGATCCCGGTCGCAACTCAGGCTGAACGGGTGCGGCATTGCATGCAGGCCAGCTTTGCCGGCCGTCGCATCGTGGTGTTTTCGGGCGGTGCGTCCAAGGGGGCCGATGCGGTTTATGACGACGCCCGCGCCATTCGGGATGGCGGCGGCAACGGGTCGATCATCGGGCGCAACAGTTTCCAGCGCCCGCGTGAGGATGCGTTGGCGATGCTGGCCAAGCTGGTCGATATCTACAAGGGTCGCGACTGACGCGGGGTTTGGTGTGGGGCGTTGCCGGTTGCAGGGCAGGCGACGCCGCAAACCACGGAACCGGGCAGACGTGCAGCGGGCCTGCAAATCCTGCACGGGTCAGGGTTTGCTTTTCGGAAGTTTTGTGGCAAGATAGCTGTAATGCCCCCGTCAGAGGGGCGGAGCGAGGCGAGTATGCAGACCAGTGTTGCGCGGCCCAAGCTGGGGTCCATGTTCTATTTCGTGATGGCGGCGACGCTGGGCACCTATTTCCTGTTTGCCGCCGTGCAAGGCGATTATGGCGTGTTCCGGCAAGTGCAGATTGCTGGCGAGGCCGAGGGGTTGCGCGCCGATCGGGACCTGTTGATGGTGGAACTGAGCGCATTGCGCAACCTGACGCATCGGTTGTCGGACAGCTATCTGGACACGGATTTGTTGGACGAACAGGTCCGCGACGTGCTGGGTTATGTCCGCGCCGACGAGATCATCATTCGCTAGGGCCACCTGCGCCCCCCCCCCCATGCATGGCAAGCACGGCATGCACGGCATGCATGGCTATTATGCAGGTCATGCCTGCCACACTATTTTATTTTGCCTTTAATCCCCGATGCGGTATGGGTAGTTTAATGTTGAACTACTCTTGTCTGACGTCGGGAGGACGCGCCCTTGGCACCCAAGAAAGAAGCTGTGAAATCAAACGTCTCGAAAGACGATTTGCTGCACTATTACCGCGAGATGCTGTTGATCCGTCGATTCGAGGAAAAGGCGGGGCAGTTGTATGGCATGGGTCTGATTGGCGGGTTTTGCCACCTGTACATCGGGCAAGAGGCCGTCGTGGTGGGCTTGGAGGCCTGCACCAAGCCGGGCGACAAGCGGATCACCAGCTACCGTGACCACGGCCATATGCTGGCCTGCGGGATGCAGGCAAGCGGCGTGATGGCGGAATTGACGGGCCGGTCCGGGGGCTATTCCAAGGGCAAGGGCGGGTCGATGCACATGTT
>JANNAF010000392.1:0-2720 GCA_031384005.1 Rhodobacterales bacterium
GGGCTGGTCTGCCTCCAGTTCGACCAGCGGCTCGATCTCCTCGGTTTGCAGGTCAAACAAGAACAGATCCCGCTCGCCCGCGATCAAAAGCACATCTTCAGAGATCCAACCCGCCGCCGAAACCATTTCCGGAAAACGCCAGATACGGTCCCCGTCCCGGTCACGGGACAACAGGCTTTGGCCCAGAATGTCGAACCAAAAGAACTGGCGGCGGGTCGGGTGCCACAGGGCACCTTCGCCCAATTCGCAGGTGCGTATGTCGTGGATCACGTCAGGGCTCCGTCATAGGCGGCGACAATGGTTGCGGCGCGGGTGGCGACCTCGGCCACAGACAGGCCGGGGGTGTAAAGGGCGGTGCCGATGCCAAAGCCGTCGGCCCCGGCGTTCAGCCACTGGGCAAAGTTGGAAGCCCCGGCGCCGCCTACCGCATAGACTTGGGTGCCCTTGGGCAAAACGGCACGAATCGCCTTGAGGCCGTCGGGGCCGATCAGGCTGGCCGGAAAGATCTTGAGCCCGTCCGCCCCTGCCTTGAGGGCGGCAAAACATTCCGTTGGCGTCATGACACCGGGCCAGGAAGACAGGCCAGCCGCCTTGGTGGCGGCGATCACTTGGGGGTCGCAGTTGGGGGACACGATCAAGGTGCCACCCGCAGCACGCACGGCATGGACATCCTGCACGGTCAGCACCGTTCCGGCGCCAATCTGGGCGTGGGCCGAAAGGGCCTTGGCCATGGCGGCGATAGAGGTCATCGGGTCAGGCGAGTTCAGCGGCACCTCGATCCGGGTTATGCCTGCCGCGATCAGGGCTTCGGCGACGGGCACGGCCTCGGCAGGGGTCAGCCCGCGCAGAATGGCAATCAGGTTGCGGTGGGTCATTGGGAGCTCATCTGGCTGTGAAGGCTGGTCAGGCCGGCAAGGGTGCAGGCGGTGGCGTCCAGCGTTTGCGGGGTAAGCCCTTGGGATTTCAGGGCGCGGGTGTAGTTGGCTGCAAGGGCAGGGGCGCCGACGAGCATGACCTTTTGGCCCAGCCAGTAGGGTTTGGCACCGGCCAGTTCGATGCCGATCAGCAGGCCCGACAGCCGGGCGCGGGCCTGGGCCGGGGTCAGGCCATGCAGCAGAAACTCGGCACGAAGGGAGAAGAGGCGGGCGGCGAATTTGTCGGGGCTTTGCAGGGCGTCAGCCACACCTGCGTCAAAGGCGGCGTCGTCCCAGTCCTGGCCCATGCCGTGGCGCAGGACGGACTGGGTGGAGAGGAGGGCAAACATTTCGCCCGTCATGAAGGTTTGGAATGAGACGACCTCACCCGCCGAGACATGGACCCATTTGGAATGTGTGCCGGGGTGGCAGATAACGCCGTCAAAGCCGGGATGCAGGGCGAGGACGCCCGCGACCTGCGTCTCCTCGCCCCGCATGACATCGGCGGGGCGGTCCTGCGAAAGGCCGGGGGCGATGTGAAAGGTGAGGCGGGGGTCGTGGGTCGCAACGTGCAGGATGCCTGCGGCGTCAATCGGGGTGCAGGGGGTGGCGCGGTATTTCGCCTCGGCCCAGCCTTGACGGGCGCCGACCATGCCGCAGGCAAGGACGGGGGTTTTGGGCGCGGTGAGCCATGGGCCGATGAGGCGCAGGAGGGCGGGTTCGAACTGGTCGGGGGTCAGTTTGCCCATGCCGTCGTCCGAGGTTGCCTCGGCCAGTGGGCCCTGCGGTCCCATGGCCCAGACCCGCAGGTTTGAGGTACCCCAGTCGACGGCGATCCAGGTGATGTCCATGCTGTTCCCCTTTGCTGATCCGTTTTGCCGCGTTCGGGGGCAAAGGGCAATTGCTGGAATGGGGAATATTAGTCTGGGAATTGCAGATCGGCGCAGGAAATCTGGACTTATGGCCGTTGGGCCTGTGGTCCTAACGCGGGCTGGACGGAAGGGGGATGATACGGCAAAACAAGGGCAATATGCCCCGCGCAGCGATTCGCAGTTCAAGGAGTTCAGCCATGACCGAAGCCACCAATGACATGACCGGAGTGATCGAAGCCGACCGCGCCCATATCTGGCACCACCTGATCCAGCACAAGCCGTTCGAGACGATTGATCCGCGCATCATCGTGGAAGGCAAGGGCATCAAGGTTTGGGACGCCAAGGGCAAAGAACATATCGACGGGGTGTCAGGCGGCGTCTGGACGGTGAACGTGGGCTATGGCCGCGAGTCGATTGCCAAGGCGGTCTATGAGCAGTTGGTGAAGCTGAACTATTTCGCAGGCTCGGCGGGGTCTATACCGGGGGCGAACTTTGCGCGTCGGCTGATCGAAAAGATGCCGGGGCTGACGCGGGTTTATTATTCGAACTCGGGGTCCGAGGCGAATGAGAAGGTCTACAAGATGGTGCGCCAGATTGCGCATCGGCATCATGGCGGCAAGAAGTACAAGATCCTGTACCGCGACCGCGATTACCACGGCACGACCATCACCGCGCTGTCATCGGCGGGTCAGCCGCAGCGGGCGATGCAGTATGGGCCGTTCACGCCGGGGTTCGTCGAGGTGCCGCATTGCCTGGAATACCGCAAGCAGTGGGATGTCGAGAATTACGGCGAGCGGGCGGCAGATGCGATCGAGGAGGTGATCCTGCGCGAGGGGGCCGATACGGTCGGCGCGCTGGTGCTGGAGCCGGTAACGGCGGGCGGGGGCGTGATTGTGCCGCCGGCGGGATACTGGGAGCGGGTTGGCGAGATTTG
>JANNAF010000393.1:0-4402 GCA_031384005.1 Rhodobacterales bacterium
CCGCTCGGTCCATTCCGAACATATGGAACCGGTCAAGGGCGGCATCCGCTATGCCCTGTCGGTAAACCAGGATGAGGTTGAGGCGCTGGCCGCCCTGATGACTTACAAGTGTGCCTTGGTGGAAACGCCCTTTGGCGGGTCCAAAGGGGGCCTGTGCATCGACCCCCGCGCCTGGGACGAACATGAGCTGGAGATGATCACCCGCCGTTTCGCCTATGAGCTGATCAAGCGCGACCTGATCAACCCCGCCCAGAACGTGCCCGCCCCCGACATGGGCACGGGTGAGCGTGAAATGGCTTGGATCGCGGACCAGTACGCCCGCATGAACACCACCGACATCAATGCCAAGGCCTGCGTGACCGGAAAGCCGCCCCATGCTGGCGGCATTCAGGGCCGGGTCGAGGCGACGGGTCGCGGTGTGCAGTTTGCCCTTCGCGAATTCTTCCGCCACCCCGAAGATGCGCTGAAGGCGGGCCTAACTGGCGGCATGGACGGCAAGCGCATTGTGGTGCAGGGCCTGGGCAACGTGGGCTATCACGCCGCCAAATTCCTGTCCGAAGATGACGGTGCCCGCGTGATTGCAGTGATCGAGCGCGACGGCGCGCTGCTCGATGACAAGGGTCTGGATATCGAGGCTATCCGCCAATGGATGAACAAAAGCGGCGGCCTGCTGGCAGGCTATCCCCATGCCACCTTTACCCCTGATGGCGCAGCGGTGTTGGAGCTTGATTGCGACATCCTGATCCCCGCCGCCCTTGAAGGCGTGATCCACATGGGCAACGCCGAACGGATCAAGGCCCCCTTGATCATCGAAGCGGCGAATGGCCCGATCACCTTTGGCGCCGATGAAATCCTGCGCAAACGTGGCGCTGTGATCATCCCTGACATGTATGCCAATGCAGGCGGCGTCACGGTCAGCTATTTCGAATGGGTCAAGAACCTGTCGCACATCCGCTTTGGCCGCATGCAGCGCCGCCAAGAGGAGGGCCGCCACGAACTGTTGATCCAGGAACTGGAGCGGCTGTCGTCAGACAAGAACCTTGGCTGGACCCTGTCGCCCGATTTCAAATCGAAATATCTGCGCGGGGCGGGCGAGTTGGAACTGGTTCGCTCGGGTCTGGATGACACGATGCGGTCCGCTTACAACGCCATGCGCGACGTTTGGCACGGGCGGCAGGATGTGCAGGATTTGCGGGTTGCGGCCTATATCGTGTCGATCAGCCGGATCGCATCGGCCTATCAGTCCAAGGGGCTGTAAGCCGCGCCGATCTGGCGCCTGCGCTGCCATGGCCTGCAACAGGTCCGTCCCCGCCTGTGCGAACAGCGCGGGCCCGCCTGTGCGAACGGCCCGTCCCCGCCTGTGCGAACGGCGCGGGGACGGTCCTGAGGTCAGGCGTGCCCTGAAACCACGAGGAACAGAAAGAGCCCGCAATCCGTCACGAAATCGCCGCAAAGTGCCCAAGTTCTCAACGCATTTGCTTGGTTTGACAGAACTGCAAGCTGCTGCTGCGGGCAAGATGTCCGGCGGCGCAGTCTGGAAGGGGAACAGACCATGTCGACGCGCAGACTACGCCAGTGGGTGCAGAGGTTCGGGCGATCCGAGGACGGGACGGCCACACTGGAGGCCGTCTTGTGGACACCAGTATATCTGATCCTTTTTGGGCTGGTGACCGACTCGTCGATCGTCTTTGGGCGGCAGGCCGAGATTTTGCGCGTCATTCAGGACTCGAACCGCTCACTCGCCGTCGGCGCCTTTCAGACCGTGCAGCAGGCCGAAGATTACATCACCGGAAGGGTTCAGGTGTTTTCAACCAATACGACAGTGGACGTGGCCATCGATCGCGGCATCATTTCGACCTCTGTTACGGTGCCCGCGGCTGATCTGACCTCGACGGGTTTGTTTGGCGCGTTCGACAGCCTGATCATCACGGTCGGGGCGTCGCAGATGTCGGAGCTGGGATGATGGGAAGCGGTATCCTCAGCCGTTTTTGGCAAAGTGAGGCCGGTGGCGGGACGGCCATGGGCCTGGTCGTTCTGTCGGCCTCGCTGGTGATGGGCAGCTATGCCATCGACGTGGGCAGGCTGGAACAGCAGCGCACCTTGATGCAGGCGACCGCCGATTCTGTTGCGCATGACGCACTGGTCTCGCGTGAGATGCTGAGCGAGGGTGGCGCCGTCGCCGCCGCAATCGCGCGGGCGTCGGCCATGATGAACGCCGACGATTTCGGTGCCGTGCTGGACCCGCAGGATGTGGTCTTTGGGGTCTGGGACCGCAACGCCGGAACATTTACCCCTCAGGCAGGGTCACGCACGGCGGTTCAGGTTCTGGTGCGCCGGACCGGCGAAAACGACAATGCAATTCCGACCTATCTGATGAAACTGGTCGGCATTGACGCATGGGACGTTGTGACCAGGGCCACCTTTGCCACCTATCAGCCGCTGTGTCTGCGCGAGGGTCTGGTGGCCCAAAGCGTGGTCGATATCCAGTCAAACAACAGCTATCTGCGCGACTTTTGCATCCATTCGAATTCCTATGTCAAGTTGAGTTCGAACAACCTGTTCGAAGCGGGCACCGTGGTTTCGATGCCGGATCTGTCGCTTTTGCAGCTGCCTGCCTCGGGGTTTGACACCAACCTGGGTCTGACCGAGGCGCTGCGCGAGGGGTCGATCAATATTCGGGTGCTGCGGCGCGTCCAACGGATCATTGACGGCATGACGGACATCAGTTCGCCCTATTACCCCGAATTCCTGGCCTCTCCGATCCCCGTCTCTTTGAACGTCAACCGGATCGATGCAACCCATCTGCCGGCCGGCCGGGTCTATGACTGGAACTGCAACTCTGGTTCCGGCGGGACGATCCAAAATGGGACCGTCGTCAGCAATGTGGTCATCATCGCAAATTGCGATGTGACGCTGGGCAATGGTGTGGCGCTGGAAAATGCGATTGTGCTGACCACTTCGACGTCGGCAAATTCGATCAAATCGCCCAACGGGCTGCGTCTGGGGATCGACGATGGCTGCACCAAGGGTGGTGGCGGGCGGATTGTCTCGATGGGGGGGATGAATTTCGCCGCTGATCTGGAAATTTATGGCAGCCAGTTGCTGGGCCTTGGCGATATCGAGTTTGCAGCGCGGGCAAATGGCATCGAGGGCGCTTCGGTTATTTCGAATGGCCGGATCTCGGGGACGTCAAACATGTCGATGTCTTACTGTGGCGGCGGTATGGATGAATTCACCGCAGACTACTTCCAACTGGTGAATTAGTCGTGTGATTGCTCGTCCGCGACACATCGGTCGCGGACGGGCAGGACAGCTTTGGCCAGGTTTTGTCTATGGCATGGCAACTGCGTCGTCGGCGCAGGTCCCACCAGAGGTTTGCCGTGCGATATTCCGCTTTAAAAATCCTGACCCAAGGGGTGTTCGGCAACAAGGGCTGGACCCGCGCGTGGCGCGACCCGGCCCCGAAACCCGAATATGACGCCATCATCATCGGCGGCGGCGGGCACGGTCTGGCCACCGCCTATTACCTTGCCAAAAACCACGGTCTGACCAATGTCGCCGTGCTGGAAAAGGGCTATCTGGGCGGCGGCAACGTGGGGCGCAACACCACCATCGTGCGGGCCAACTATTTCATCCCCGGCAACAGCGAGTTTTACAGCCATTCGTTAAAGCTGTGGGAGGGGTTGGAGGGCGATCTGAACTATAACGTCATGCATTCGCAGCGTGGTCAGGTCGTGCTGTTCCATTCGGACGGGCAGCGCGACCAGCAGATCCGCCGCGCCAATGCCATCGTCAATCAGGGCGATGATGCGGAGATCATGACGGTTGACCAGCTGCGCGCCGAGTTTCCCTATCTGGATTATGACCAGACCCGTTTCCCGATTTACGGCGGCATGATGCAGCGTCGGGCCGGGACGGCGCGGCATGATGCGGTTGCGTGGGGCTATGCCCGCGGTGCCGACATGCGGGGCGTCGATCTGATCCAGAATTGCGAAGTGACCGGGATCGACATTGAAAACGGCGTGGTGCGCGGTGTTCAAACCACGCGCGGTCCGATCCGGACCAAAAAGGTCGGCATGTGTGCGGCGGGTCGGTCGGGTCAGGTGGCGGCCATGGCAGGCCTGCGCCTGCCGATCGAAAGCCATGTCTTGCAGGCCTTTGTGACCGAGGGGTTGAAGCCGGTGATCGACGCGGTGATCAGCTTTGGCATGGGCCATTTCTATATCAGCCAGTCCGACAAGGGTGGTCTGGTCTTTGGCGGCGACATCGACATGTATGCGTCCTATGCCTCGCGCGGGAACCTGCCGATGGTCGAACATGTGATGGAGGCGGGCATGACCTTGATGCCGATGATCGGCCGCGCCCGCGTGTTGCGGTCATGGGGCGGCATCATGGACATGAC
>JANNAF010000414.1:0-2788 GCA_031384005.1 Rhodobacterales bacterium
GGTTCGGAAATCAGCAAGACGGTCAGGCCCGACCCATCCTTGGTGGCATAGTGGACAAAGGGCGGTTCGTAGCGGTCAAAGCTGATCAAGGCGAGGGGCAGGGTGATTTCGATGCCGGCCTCCGGTTCGGACACGGTTTCAAAGCCGAATTCGGCCTTGTCGGCGCGGAAATTGCCGGTCAGGGCGGCGCGCTGCCGAGAGGTCAGGATGCCGGTTTCGTCAAACCCGTTGGCGGCCTGCCATGCGGCCATTGACGCACGCGTGCCACGGCCAAAGCTGCCGTCGATGGCGCTGTCATAAAAGCCGTACCATTGCAGCGCCTCTTGCAGCATCTGACGGTCGGGTTCGGACAGGATCGCTTCGTTGGCGCGGGCCTCGGCCGGGGTTTCATCGGGTTCGGGTTCTGCGACAGGTTCTGCGACAGGTTCTGCGACCGGCTCTGCGGCAGGTTCGATGGCAGACATTGCGATGTCCTCGGGCGGGGCGACGGGTGTGGTTGTTTCCGCAGCGCCGACCGGCCAGAACCGTTGGCCATAGTTTTCCCCATCGGACAGATAGCTGTCGGACGGGATCAGGTTTTGGCGGCGCAGATCCAGCAGACGGGCAGCGGCTGTGTCCTTGGGGGCGGGGCCCAGCGAGATGCCGTACCAGCCGTTGCCCAGACGGTAGCCTTCGACATCGGGAAACAGGGCGGAATAGGCGCGGGCACGGTCCAGGGCGGTGTTGAGCGAGGGCTGCGCCTCGATCTGAAGCCAAGTGACTTGGGCAGAGTCCTGGGCAGAGTCCTGAGCTACGACGGGGGCAGCAACAATCAGGGCCCAAAGCCCGAATACGACAGCAAAAATCTTCATCAACGCGCAGCCCTTTTGTTCGTGCCGCTGTGCACGCGGCCGATTTCGGCTAATTGTAACAGACAGGGGGGCGGATGCACCCCCAATTTGCAGGGAAATCTGTGGGGTGGGGCGGGTCCGCCACATTGACCCTGTGATCTGCGCCGCCTATGGAGAGGGCGCATTGTCCAAAGGCTGTCCAGATGTCCGCACCCGCCGCCAAACCCGCCCCGCGCAGCTTTCAAGAGGTGATCCTGCGGCTGCAGAATTACTGGGCCGCCCAAGGCTGTGCGGTCTTGCAGCCCTATGACATGGAGGTCGGCGCAGGCACCTTTCACCCCGCCACGACACTGCGGTCGCTGGGGTCGCGCCCCTGGGCTGCGGCCTATGTCCAACCGTCGCGCCGCCCGACCGATGGCCGCTATGGCGAGAACCCGAACCGGTTGCAGCACTACTATCAGTATCAGGTCATCATCAAACCCAGCCCGCCCAACCTGCAAGACCTGTATCTGGGGTCGCTGGCCGAGATTGGCATTGACGCCTCCATCCATGACATCCGCTTTGTCGAGGATGATTGGGAAAGCCCGACTTTGGGCGCCTGGGGCTTGGGCTGGGAGATTTGGTGTGACGGCATGGAAGTGTCGCAGTTCACCTATTTCCAGCAGGTCGGCGGCCATGATTGCCGCCCGGTTTCGGGCGAGCTGACCTATGGGTTGGAGCGGTTGGCGATGTATGTGCTGGGCATTGATCATGTGATGGACATGCCGTTCAACGACCCGCAAAGCCCGATCCCCCTGACCTATGGCGACATCTTTCGCCAGACCGAGGAGGAATATTCGCGCCACAACTTTGACGGCGCCAATACCGACCAGTTGTTCCAGCATTTCAAGGATGCCGAGGCGGAATGTGCCCGTCTGCTGGCGTTTGAGCCTGAGGACCCGAAATCGGGCAAGCGGATCATCATGGCGCATCCGGCCTATGATCAGGCGATCAAGGCGTCGCATTTGTTCAACCTGCTGGACGCGCGCGGCGTGATTTCGGTCACCGAACGGCAGGCCTATATCGGGCGGGTGCGCACGCTGGCCAAGGCCTGTGCCGATGCGTTCCGGCAAACGCCGGCAGGTTCAGATTTGGTGGGGGCAGAGCGGTGAATGGCAAGGTTGTCGGGGGTTTCGTCGTGCTGAGCGCGCTGTTGGCCGGTGGGGCCATGTATTACTTGCAGGAATATGCGTTTTATCAAACGGTTGCCTTTACCCCGGGCGACGAGATTTCATTGACGGCGTTGGTTTCGGGCGTGCCCGAACCCATTCCGGTCACCGATCTGCAGGGCATTGATGCCACCTCGTCGCCGCTGCGGTTTCGCGCCTGCTTTACCTCGATTGTCGATCAG
Organism: Rhodobacterales bacterium; assembly: GCA_031384005.1. Classification (GTDB taxonomy): domain Bacteria; phylum Pseudomonadota; class Alphaproteobacteria; order Rhodobacterales; family Rhodobacteraceae; genus Stagnihabitans. The sequence continues at coordinate 2,221 of JANNAF010000414.1, forward strand.
CCGACGCTGACCGAGGCGTTTCGCATCTATGACAAAGCTGATCCGCTGAACGCGCCGTCGTGGTTTGACTGTTTTGATGCGGCCAAGATCGGCGCGGCATTGGAGACGGGCGAAGCGATTGCTTTTCTGGGCCAAGCCGAGATTGCCCCCCAGATCGACCGCGTGATCGCCGTTTTTGCCGATGGCCGCGCCTATGCCTGGCATCAGGTCAACCCTGACGCCGTGGGAGAGTGACATGGACCTGCTGATCGAACTGTTTTCCGAGGAAATCCCGGCGCGGATGCAGGCCCGCGCCCGTGAGGATCTGAAATCGCTGGTGACCAATGGTCTGGTCGAGGCCGGGTTGACCTATGCCTCGGCCGGGTCGCATTCGACGCCACGCCGGTTGGTGCTGGTGGTGGACGGGTTGACCGAGACAAGCCGGGCGGTGCGCGAGGAACGCAAGGGGCCAAATACCGCGGCCCCTGCGGCGGCGATCGAGGGGTTCTTGCGGTCAACCGGGTTGACGCTGGACCAGTTGGAACGCCGGGCGGACAAGAAGGGCGAGGTTTTCTTTGCTGTGGTCGAG
>JANNAF010000417.1:0-2285 GCA_031384005.1 Rhodobacterales bacterium
GTCGAGCGCAAGCCCTATGTCAAGCGTGACGAGCCCGAGAAAAAGCCCTATGCCCCGCGCGGTGCAGGCGAAAAGGCGCCCTATTCGCCGGATGGCGAGCGCAAGCCCTATGCCGCCAAGGCAGATGGCGAGCGCAAGCCCTATGCCAAGCGCGACGATAGCAAGCCTTATGCTGCGAAACCCTATGCCGCCAAGGCAGACGGTGACCGCAAACCCTATGTCAAGCGTGACAGCGATGGCGCATCCGGGGCCAAGCCCTATGCCGCCAAACCCTATGCCCCCAAGGCAGACGGCGACCGCAAACCCTATGTCAAGCGTGAGGCCCCGGCAGACGGCGCAGCCCCCAAGGCGCGGGCATGGGCCAAGCCTGAGGGCGGCAAGCCTGAAGGGTTCAAACCGCGTTCGGCTGGGTTCAAATCGCATGGTGGCGGCGCGGACAAACCGGGCAAAGCGGCCGGGTTCAAATCACATGGGGCCGAGGGCAAATCCTTTGGCAAGCCCAAACCCGCAGCACCACGGGCAGACGCCAAGGACACGTCCAAGCGGTTCGTGCCACCCAAGAAAAAGTGATCTGAACGGGCCGCCTTTGGGCGGCTCTTTCATTACGAATGGGCGCTCATTCTGATTTAAGCTGCGCCAACAGGCCGGCGTGCAGCCCCGGGGCCGCAACCAATACGCCGTTGCTGCGCGGGGGTTGGGCGTTAAAGTGGATCGCCCCGCCCAGACGGTTTGTCACGGTGGCCCCTGCCCTGCTGGCAATCAGCGCGCCTGCGGCAATGTCCCATTCCCAGGCCTGACGCAGCGACAGCATCCCGTCAAACGCGCCGTCCGCCACCAGACAAAGCCGGTACGCGACCGAGGCGCGAAAGTGGCGGGTGACATCGGGCACTGTGCCATGCCACAGCGCCGGATCCAGACTGGTTTTGGGCGTCAGCAGGGTGGCCCCGGCAATCCCGGCCCGCGTGCTGCACTGGATGGGTTCCCCGTTGCAGGTGGCCGGGCCGTCCGCATGGGCGGCATACAGGCGGTCCTTGGCGGGCAGATAGACCACTGCCGCTGTCACCACCCCGCCCCGCGCAATGGCCAACGAGTGGGAAAAGCTGCTGTCACCCGCGATAAAGGCCGACGTGCCGTCAATCGGGTCGATCAGGAACAGATGTTCACAATCCAGCCGTTCATCGGTATCGGGCGTTTCCTCGGACAGCCAGCCATAGCTGGGGCGGGCGCTGCGCAGGGTATCAAACAGCATGTCGTTGACGGCGATGTCAGCCTCGGTCACCGGGCCTTCGCCGGGCTTTTCCCAAACCTTGGGATCGTTGCGAAAGTAGCGCATGGCGATGTCACCTGCCGCACGGGCGGCAGTGGTCAGCAGGGCAAGGTCCTGCGCCGGCAAGGGTTACGCCCCAGCCAAGGTCAGACCCTCGACCAACAGGGACGGCACACGGGTCGAAAGATGCGCCTTGGCGTCATTGGCGGCGGTCATGCGCAGCAGCATGTCGCGCAGGTTGCCTGCGATGGTACATTCGTTGACCGGGTATTTCAGTTCGCCATTCTCGACCCAGAACCCCGCCGCGCCGCGCGAATAATCGCCCGTGGTGGGGTTGATCGTGGACCCGATCATCGATGTGACCAACAGCCCGGTCCCCATGTCGCGCAGCAGTTGGTCACGGCTGACCAGACCCGGCGTCAGATCGACATTCGATGTCGAGGGCGATGGCGGCGCCGATGTCCCACGTGAGGCGTTGGCTGTGCTGGTCATCCCCAGTTTGCGCGCCGTGCCAAGGTCCAGCGTCCAGCCCATAAGCACGCCGTCCTGAACGATTGTACGGCGGGCGGTTGGCAGCCCCTCGCCATCAAAGGGACGCGAACCTGATATGCGGGGGCGGTGCGGGTCCTCGATCAGTGACATCGACGCGGGCAGGACCTGTTGGCCCAGCCCGTCCATCAACCATGACGCGCCGCGCGCGATGGCGGCCCCGTTGATGGCCGATAACAGGTGCCCGATCAGCGAGGAGGCGATGCGTTCATCAAACAGCACGGGATAGGACCCGGTTGGCGGTTTGACCGACCCAGCCCGTTGCAAGGTGCGTTCCGCCGCCAGCGCGCCGATTTCGGCGGCCGAGGGCATGTCGGCGGCATAAATCCGCCCCTCGCCGGCCCAGTCGCGTTCCATATTGGTGCCCGACCCGGTAAAGGCCACGGCAGACAGTGACCGCGATGTGCGCCCGTATCCGCCCGAAAACCCGGCCGAGGTGGCCAGGTGCATGGACCGTTCGCCCCAGCCT